>NC_020409.1:910000-1210000 GCF_000341895.1 Pseudodesulfovibrio piezophilus C1TLV30
AACCTCGGGCACCCTGGACACCATCGGTGGGCCGGTCTATCTCTTTGAACTCGCCGACTCGGTGGTCAGCTCAGCGAACGCACTTCACCATGCGAAAATAGTTCGGGACAAATCAATTCTCCGCAAACTCATTGATGCATCGTCTAACATCATAACGAATTGTTACGAAGCCGGAGATGTTGACCAGCTGCTCGGAGAGTCTGAGAAAGAAATTTTCAATATCGCCCAAGCTCAAACAGCAACGAATCAACTTGATTCCAAGCGACTGCTTGATCGAGTCTTTGAAGACTTGACCAAAAAATACGAAAACAAATCTTCCATCACCGGCATAGCGACGCATTATCATGATTTTGACAACATGACTGCCGGACTGCAAAATTCAGATCTCATCATCATGGCAGGTCGTCCCTCCATGGGTAAAACAGCTTTTGCCTTGAACGTGGCCCTTCGTGCTGCTGTCCGTTCGGAAGCCCCCACTGTTGTTTTTTCTCTTGAAATGAGTATGGAACAATTGATGACTCGTCTGTTGGCCGTGCAAGCAAAGGTCGGCTTACAGAATCTCCGCACCGGGTATATCGAAGATGAGGACTGGCAAAAGCTTTATGAAGCTGGAGATGTTTTATCACAAGCTCCTATGTTCATTGATGATACCCCGGCGTTGTCAACATTGGAACTCCAGGCACGTTGTCGCCGACTCAAGGCCGAACACAATCTTGGCCTGATCATCATCGACTACCTTCAGCTTATGCGGGCGAGTGGGCGTACCGACTCACGTGAGCAGGAAATTTCTGAAATTTCCCGAAGTCTCAAGGCATTGGCAAAGGAACTCAATGTTCCGGTCATCGCTCTCTCGCAGCTGAACCGTAAAGTTGAAGAACGGACAGACAAACGCCCCATGATGTCAGACCTTCGTGAATCTGGTGCTATCGAGCAGGATGCTGATATTATTATATTTCTTTACCGTGATGCCGCATACAACAAGAGCGAGGACAACCCGCTCAAAAATCATGCGGAAATTATTATAGCAAAACAACGTAACGGCCCTGTTGGCAGGTGTGAGCTTTTCTTCAAGAAAGAATACACCCTCTTCGAAAATATGGATGCCACGGTATACCCCTCGGAACTGCCCCCCGGCGTATAAAACTCCAGCTCAAGAAGACCGTCATGTATTACGATCCAGTGGAAACCATGGACCGCAACAAACTGGAAAAGCTCCAGCTTGTACGCCTCAAGGAGACCATAGCCAATGCCAAGGCTACTCCTTTTTATGCCGAGCAACTCGCTGATATTTCACCGGAAGACCTTACTTCAATAAAGGATATAAGTCGTCTGCCGTTTACCACAAAAGATGATTTACGCAGCCAATATCCCTATGGGATGTTGACTCGGTCACTGGATGACTTTGTTCGATTACACGCATCATCCGGCACGACTGGAACCCCCACAGCCGTCTTTTACACTCAAAAGGATCTGGACACGTGGGCAGATCTGATGGCCCGGTGCATGTTTGCATGCGGCTGCCGCAAATCAGATGTCCTTCAGAATATGTCAGGCTACGGATTGTTCACCGGCGGGCTGGGGATTCACTATGGTTCTGAGCGCCTCGGTATGCTCACCGTCCCTGCCGGAGCTGGTAATACCAAGCGACAGATCAAGTTAATTCGGGATTTCAATGTTTCTGTCTTGCATATTATCCCTTCCTTTGCCCTCTACTTTGCACAAAAAGTTCAGGAAGAAGGTTTTGATGTCCGTGACATGCCATGGCAAATAGCACTGATCGGAGCCGAGCCTCATACTGAAGAAGCCCGTCGGAAAATTGAGAAAATGATGCATATCAAGGCATACAACTCCTATGGTCTCTCTGAAATGAATGGACCTGGTGTCGCTTTTGAATGTACGTATCAAAACGGAATGCATGTGTGGGAAGATTCTTATATAGTCGAAATCATCAATCCGAAGACAGGTAAGCATGTCGAGGAAGGTGAGATCGGCGAACTGGTCATGACGACTCTGACGCGGGAAGGGATGCCTATCATCCGCTACAGGACACGTGACCTGACACGCTTTGTTCCAGGGCAATGTCAATGTGGCAGGACTCACCGCCGTATTGATCGCATTGCAGGCCGTGCAGATGATATGATGATTCTCAAGGGCGTGAATATCTACCCCATGCAGATCGAACAATGCCTCATGTCCATGCCGGAAGTTGGTCAGAACTATCTCATAGAGCTTGTTACGGAAGGAGTGACTGACCAACTGAAGGTCAAGGTTGAAATCAAGGATGAATATTTCGTTGAAGACATGCGTGTGTTACAAGGACTCCAGAAGCGTATAGCCAAAAACCTGTGCAATGAGATTCTCCTGACTCCCCGTGTAGAGCTATGCCAACACGACTCCATACCCAAAAACGAAGGCAAGGCTGTTCGCGTGATGGACAGCAGAAAGAAGTAGACCATGGAATATCTCTGGGCCATTTTATTTATTTTTGGACTGGCGCTCTCGCAAATGCTTCAACTTTTTTCCATGCCAGCAAATTGGGTTTCGCTGGCATTGGTTGCTGCGTGGAAAGTCCTCTATCCCGAATCCATGGCTTGGAACTTCGTCGTTGTACTCGGTGTCATTGCAGCGCTAGCTGAAGCTCTTGAAATCGGACTTCAAATGTGGGGTGCAGGACGATATGGAGCAACGGCTCGTGGCAATATCGGCGGTATTCTCGGAGCTATTGCCGGTGCCATTTTTTTTGCTCCATTCTTCCTTGGTCTCGGAGCACTCCTGGGAGCCTTGGGCGGTGCCTACCTGGGCTGTCTGATCATGGAGATACCCGGCCGCTCAAGACCTGAAGCATTCAAAGCAGCCAAGGGAGCCTTCGTGGGCAAGGCTCTCGGATTCACTATCAAAACAGCCATAGGCGCTGTCATTGTCGTTATGGCAATTCCTCAAATCTGGCCGTGACAAGCTTCGGTATCGACACAACTTGAACGCCCGATTTCTTCCTCCACTAGTCCGACTTCCCTAAGATACTCCACCACTCGTGAAGTCTGCCCTGACGCCATGGTCCCTCCCAGAGAAACAGCTACGGCACAAGCCTCTAATATCTCCTCCACGGTGGCACCCAATTCCAGGCTCACCCCGGTCTGGTAGAGGATACACGCTCGGCACCCACCGACCAATGCTCCTACCAACGCCATCAACCGTTTGTGCTTACCACTCAGAACTCCATTCTTGTAGACCTCTTGTGGTAATTGTTCGTAAGCATCAGCAATCTCAGGCATCAAGTCCTGGTACTGTTTCCAATTTTTCTCAATGTTCGCCTTCACTGCAATTTGACTTTCTGTCATGACAACTCCTTATGTTTTGTACAGTTTGCCAACCTCCTAGATATTCGACAAACGAATCTTTTTCATCTAACATATAAGAATGTCTTATACCTCAACTTTAACCCAGTTACCGCCAGATGTGCTGCGAACTTTCATTTATGCCGTTGAAACAGGGAGCTTCACAAATGCGGCGGAATTAGTGCATCGCACACAATCCGCTGTGTCCATGCAAATGAAACGGCTGGAGAGTGATCTAGAAAAGCCGCTTTTTGTGCGGCAAGGACGTGGTGTTCGACTGACAACTGATGGAGAAACACTCTATCGATATGCTCTTCGTTTGACGACACTCCACGATGAAGCGCTCGCAGCTCTCACCCAACCCCAATTGTCAGGAGTTGTTAGACTGGGAGCACCTGAAGACTATGCGGCCCAGTATGTGCCCAGCGCTTTACAACGGTTCGCTACCCTGCATCCCCGTATTACCGTGGATGTCTATTGTGATGTTTCGGAAAATTTGAGCAGGCAGTTCCAAGATGGTGAGCTTGATGTCATGATCACGACTGAATCGCGCGCTGATGGCCCCTTTTGTCGACAGCAGGATCTTATGTGGATAGTGGAAGAACATGGAACGGCAATGGAACAAAGCCCACTCCCCCTCGCATTATTTCATGAAGGGTGCCATTATAGACGTAACACCCTTACAGCATTGGAAGAAGCTGGAATCTCATACCGAATCGCATATGGAAGCCCCAGTCTGGCGGGTATTCTGGCCATCGTCAGGGCTGGCCTTGCCGTGGCAGTTGTGGCGCATGGAACCGCTATCCCCGGCTGTAGGCGGCTAACCAAGAATGAAGGGCTTCCCTTTATTCCTCCCGTCGGCATAGCCCTCCGCCTCAACCAGAGGAACAACACTCCGGCTACACGTTCTCTTCACCGCTTTATCGATGCCGAACTGGAAATGACGACAGTCTAATCACACAATTTGTCAGGAAGCTCTCTGGCCGCTTTCTTATACCCAAACTCGATAAGGGGAGCGGCAGCGTCAAACTCCATCATGGAACAAAGGTTTGCCGGAATCTCCAATAAACAATCAGGTGGGTAAGCTGCAATTTTCTGTCTTGCTATGGTTCCCTGCATGGCGTCAAACGATTTATAAACGATCTCATAAGCCCGAATATCCACACGGCTTTGAGTTAATTTATCAGTCAATGTTGTCGCAAAATCCCGTATAGCATTCGAAACGATGGACCTGTCACCCGAAGGTTCTTCCCGGTGCTTGCTTGAAGAAATTTCTATTCCCTCAACCTGTGGGGCACAGAGATTGACAGCCACTGTATATTCCGTCTGATTACTGAATGTGGGCGCGATAGGAACCGGATTTAAAATACCACCATCAATGAGGTCATCTCCATTCAAACGATAAGGCTTGAAAATCAAAGGCAGGGAAATGGATGCCTTGATCGCTTCAAAAACCGGTCCTTGCCGAAACCACACCTCTTTCCTCTTAGAAATATTGGCAGCCACAGCTGTGAATTCAACAGGCAGATCTTCAATCAATGCTTCACCGACAAGATTACGGAGCGTATTGATAATTCGATCTCCCTTGATCAATCCATCCATACCAAAAGACACATCCATCAGTGCGAGCATGTCTGTTTTGGTAATTCCCCGCACCCATGTTTCAAATTCATCAAGCTGACCGATGGCATGAATCCCCCCAACCAAAGCCCCCATGGAACAGCCAGCTATGGCTTTTATCTCGTAGTCATTTTCTTCAAGCCACTTGATAATACCTATATGTGCTAATCCCCGCGCTCCGCCACTTCCGAGCACAAGTGAAATACTTTTTTTCTTCGCCATTGTTTCCATACCCTCTCATTACTTCGTTGTGGTACCTATCTCTCATATTTTAAAAAAGGGCAATTTATGCTCAGTCAGGTTTCACTTCCACTTTTGACTTGCACCTCCCGCTCTTTTAAGCGAACGTGTGAGGCCCGTTTACAGCACTTTATTGGAAAAAACCTTCATTCATATTTGGGTACAAAGATGACTGCCGACCTCTTCCCTTCCTATCGCGGTGACATGGAATACTTCTGCCTCGGTTGCGGAAAAAGATTTCCAACTGATGAACTTTACTACACCTGCCCGGACTGCGGCGGTGTGTTTCTGTTGGAGAACCTCGCATTCGATGAATTGAAAAAAACCTCCGGCGAAGAATGGCGAGCAATATTTGATGCACGCGCCGCTTCAAAGAAAACGGCTCTGCGAGGCATTTTTCGCTTCTATGAACTGATGGCGCCGGTCATTGACGAAGAGGATATTGTCTATTTGGGAGAAGGAAACACTCCTATTATCGAATCCAGCCCAACTCTCAGAGAATGCACCGGAATCAGAACAGCCTACAAGAACGACGGGCAAAATCCATCCGCATCCTTCAAGGACAGAGGAATGGCTTGTGGATTCTCCTATTTGCGCGCGCTCATCCGGAAACATGGCTGGGACCAGATTCTTACCGTTTGCGCTTCCACGGGTGACACTTCGGCAGCCGCAGCCTTGTATGCATCATACGTAGGTGACGCCATTCAATCCGTCGTGATCCTTCCCCATGGTAAAGTCACCCCGGCACAACTCGCCCAGCCCCTGGGGTCCGGTGCAGTCGTTCTTGAAGTCCCCGGAGTCTTTGACGACTGCATGAAGGTAGTGGAGCACCTGGCAGACAATTACCGCGTAGCGCTCCTGAACTCGAAGAATGCCTGGCGGATTCTCGGCCAGGAATCTTACGCCTTTGAATGCGCCCAATGGTTTGACTGGGACCTCAAAGACAAATGCATATTTGTTCCCATAGGCAATGCAGGCAATGTCACGGCAATAATGGCCGGTTTCCTCAAACTCCACGATCTGGGCATTATTACCGACTTACCACGTATTTTTGGTGTTCAATCCCACCATGCAGATCCTGTTTACCGTTACTATGCTGTGGACAACCCGGATGAACGCCACTACGCACCGGTAACCGTGACCCCATCCGTGGCCCAGGCCGCCATGATTGGCAATCCTGTTTCATTCCCCCGCGTCAAATACTTTGCTGAAAAATTCGAACACATTGGAGGCAAAGACTCTTTCCAGATCATTCAGGTCACTGAACAGCAGATCATGGATTCCATGATTCAGGCCAATAGAAATGGACACATTGCATGCACTCAGGGCGGCGAGACATTTGCCGGAGCCAAACGAGCTTTGGGACTGGGATTGCTCTCGGAAAAAGAGTTATGCATCCTCGACTCCACGGCTCATCAACTCAAATTTGTCGATTTCCAAAACATGTACTTCGACAATACATTCCCGCCGGAATTCGAGGTTTCTCCTGATACTTCCCTGGCCAACAGACCGGAGCTAGTCATCTCACCTGAAGAGAAAGCCACTCTTTCAGCCGATGAATATACACGGACCACGGCAGACACTATTGTCGCTAAACTTGGCTTGAAAAAGAAATAGCAGTCAAACGGATATCACTGACAGGATAACCATGAACTCTCATCAGAGATGACATGGTTATCTGCCCCAAAAGTCCGTGGAAAGAGATTCTAATGGCGAAAAAACAACGTGCAGATCAACTCCTGACTGGAGCAGGTCTGGCAGAGAGTCGTGAAAAGGCAAAACGCCAGATAATGGCAGGGAAAGTCCATTATATAGAGAATGGACAGAAGATACCTGTTGCAAAGCCAGGCCAGCAATTTCCACCGGAGACTGAATTTGTCGTACCGGAAGAAAACCAATATGTCTCGCGCGGGGCATACAAGATTCTGACAGCCATCGAAGAGTTTTCCATCAACTTTGAGGGAAAAACTGCATTGGATGCCGGAGCTTCCACCGGAGGATTTACCGATTGTATGCTTCAACACGGTGCCGTTAGGGTCTATGCAGCCGATGTGGGCTATGGCCAGCTGCATGAGAAATTGCGTCAGGATTCACGGGTAATCAATCTGGAGAGAACCAATATCCGTCATGCAACCGCAGAGCTTATCCCTGAACAGATTGATGTCATTGTAGCTGACGTCTCATTTATATCCCTGATCAAAATACTGCCAGCGTGCATGCAATTTCTCAAACCGGGAGGAGAGTTGGTGGTGCTTATCAAACCCCAATTCGAACTCGGACCGGGACAGACAGACAAAGGGGTTGTACGCGATGAAGGACTCCGCCAACAGGCTGTTCAGCTCGTCACCAATTTCTGCAGTGAAGAGCTTACTCTGACTATCAAAGGAATCGTGCCATCAAAAATTCTTGGACCAAAGGGGAACCAGGAGTACATGGCATATATGCAAGCTCCGGTTTGACTCCCTTCCGACGAAAGCTTTCCACTATCCCGACATGAACAGGATTGACTGAATGCCCCATCCCAACACCCCTTCCATTCTGACAATCACACTCTCCCCCATACCATGAACAGCACCCACGCTTTGCCAACTCTTCAGGCTCATTCACATCAGACCTGTCCGTGGTGGACTGAATTTTCTCTGATGAAAAAAAAAGGAACAGGGAACTCTCCGGCAAAGGCGCACGTACATGCCAGAGGAAAAGAAAAACATAGAATCATGAAACTTCGCATGGCAACCTCCACTTTGGAGGACTGGATACCCCTATAATTCAGATACGGAAAAAGACAAAAGGAGTCCGTTACTCATGAGATTTTAACGCTCTTTTGGCTCTCACTATTTCTTGAAGTAAAAAAGCCCCGCTCTCATTCCATTACTCTGTTCCCAAACGGTCCATCTGCTTGCCAAGCAACCTGAGATGCGCCTTCTCTTCACGTGCCAACAACTGCAAAGCTTCCTTTGTCTCTTCGCTCTCCGCCCGTCTGGCACATCGAATATAATAATCCATCGCCTGAGCTTCTATCATGGAGGCAAGTTGGAGAATGCCATGCTCGTCGTCAAAAGCTCCACCGAATTCCTCGACAAATTCTTCCAGATTGACGCCCCCCTCTCCCAGTCCCCCGACATCCTTCATAATCTTTTTTTCAAAACTCTCTTGGCTAAGAGACAGAGTGACCGCCTTCTTGTATAATGTGAAAAGTGTTTTTTTGTGACGATCCTCAAATCCTGCGAGGGTCATGAACAGATCTTTCTGCTCCGGAGTTTCTGCCTGCTCCCCTTGTCGGGCGTAAAAGCCTTGAAGAGTGTTCTCCATGGCATAGGCCTTTCCTATGATTTCACCAACGGATTCAGAACCGGAAAAAACGACCATTCCAAGCTCCATGGGACCAAAAGCACTCTGGCCGTTCCAAGCCATGGCGCCCCCCACCATATTGATAAGCGATTTGTACCCATGCCCTTCCAGAAGGGTGGCAGCAGCCATACTTCGTCCTCCAGAGGCACAATAGGCGAGTACCGGTTTAAACGTATCAATCTCACCCAACCGATCCGCCAATTCAGTCAAGGGGATGAGGATTGCTCCAGGCAAATGAAACTCCTCATATTCCCAAGCCTGCCGAACATCGAGCAGCGTGAAATCCTCAGGTTTGCGACGCTCGATAAACTCTCTTGCCTGATCCACATTCATCATCTGTATCGACTGTGTCATGATGGCCTCACTGAATGAAAAAAAAGAAAAACAATTCTCGCAAGCATATGGCATGAAACAGGAGAGCGTCAACACAGGAGCAGAAAATCTAAACAAGGGCCAGGCCAATGCCCCCCGAACCAAGCAGAAATGCGACCAGAGTGTCGCCAGCACTCCACTCAAAATCAGGCTCCCAGGCATCAGCCGACTCAAGTCTGCGACCGGCAATGACAAGAGTTTGACTCCATGTTTTCTGGCCCAGATTCCGAATCATGGCTTGAGGAAGGATTATCATGCGTTGGACGAAGCAACAATGAGGACACCGCCGGGCCAGCGTCATTTTCACTTGATTCATTGTAGCAAGGCATAAAGGCAAAAAATGCACCATCAATGAAAGTGAAAGTGCCAACTTCCAGGACCGCTCCTTCCCAAGAACAGGCCGGACACCCCAGGTCACAGCAAGGCCAAGTTCTCTTGGTGAGGTTGTGAGAGCCAACCCAAGGCCCAAAAGCAAAAGTCCACCCAATCGTAATCCTAAAATTGCACCGCCCCGAAGAATTTCAGCCCAGCCAAGTCCCGCCAGACTATCCAGTCCCATCTTGATGGCAATCCAAAGAAACAAAAACGTCCAAAGACTTCGGACCATGCCACCCCCTAACGGTTCCGCACGACTGACCCTTCTCATAAGGATTAGCAAACAAAGAACACAGGCAAATACAGCCATGGGCGAGAACCACCACATACATGGACCGAAAACTAAAACGGTCGCCATCTTGAGACGAGCATCGAGTGTTGTCAGATGGATCATTTGGCCTCTTCCCAAGGCATGATGCCGAGTCCCGCATTCCATGAACACGGCGGACGGACCCCATACGCGGCCACATGATCCAGGACCACCTCAGCCGGACCATTCAGGACAAGCCGACCGTGGTCAAGGACAGCCAGTTCATCAACAATATCAACAAAACATTCAAGATCATGCGATGAAACCACCTGCGTCAAACCTTTGGACTTATTCTCAAGAATCATCCTGCGCATTTCGCGCATTCCAGGATAATCCAGTCCACTAAACGGCTCATCGAGCAAAACAACTTGGGGGTTATCCAAAAGAGCAGCAGCAAGACAGACCTTGCGCTTCATGCCCCAAGAGAGAGATTGAACAGATTTATCCCACACATCGAGAAGAGAGAATCTGGCTGCTATCTCCTTGGCTTTCTTAACAGCTTCATCAGTTCGTTTTCGACCCAGCAGCAAGTCCTCTTCCACTGTGGAGCCGAGTATCTGTAAGTCTGCATCCTGCATGACCATACGGCAGATAGAACGTATTTTTTTTTCATCTCCCGGACTGACCAAATCTCCCATGGACAAGGTCCCCTTACCTGGAGAAAACAGGCCTGCCATAAGAGACATCAGGGTGGATTTACCGCTACCATTGGCTCCCACAAGCCCAATGAGTGCGCCATGATCCATGTTCATGGTTACCGACGACAAGGCTTTTCCGCCAGAAGGATACAAATAATCTATGCCAGACAATGCAATCATGAAATTCCTTGGGGTAAGTGATAATGCCCCACATTTTACCAACCTTGGTACTCTGTCAACTTGGAACTGAAGAAGAGGAAGCGGCCCCTTGAATGTCAACCTCGGAGACTCTCCAGCCTGACAGTAAAGGTATGTGAAAAAACGGGTTACTAATGTCTTACCAGAGCACGGAGCTCTGCCCAAAAAAAAGCCTCTGCATAAGCAGAGGCCTGATAATATCGAAAATAGAAGGGATAATTAAAAGCTGTATCCGACAGACAAACCAGAAACCCAGGTTCTACCATCCTGAAAATCAACATCCCATGCCTCTATATCGATACCATGGCGTTCCTTGGCAACAACATACATAAAGGACCAGTCAATATTCCAATTGTTGAGCTTGAAGCCAAGCCCTGTGGAAAACAACTGCCTGTCATTAACCGGCAACATGAAGGAAGCATCCCCGGAACGAGTGGGGGTCTGATCATATGCATATCCAGCGCGCAAGGCTAACCATTCCTTGGCCCAGTATTCAGCACCGAGCTGAAACCGCCAGGCGTTTTTATAATGCAATGCTGTTTCTGACTCGATAGTTCCACCGTAGGTAATTTTATCTGTGGATTCCCAACGAGTATGAATGACATCACCCTCAATGATCCAATCCTTATTAGGCTTATATGCCAAACCAAGAGTATAACTCCCTGGAAGGGTTGCTGAAATCTCCTGACCATCATCAGAATGAATGCCAGCAAAATCATAATCCGCACTTCCGGAAGTATATAATCTCATGGGAGCACGCCATGTGAAACCGGCTGTTAACTCGTCATTGATGTCATAGGTCACACCAATGTTTCCACCAACACCATACCCTTCTGTCTTAAAGGTTATTTCACTTCCCACAAAACGCTGCATGTCGAATGTTCCTCTGAGGATTTCGACACCGACAGCGACAGAAAGTTTATCGCTGAACTTGAAAGCTATATTCGGGTTGACAGAAACGGACTGCACTTCGACATGCTGTAAAGAACTTTTCCCTATCCAGTCTTCATCATAAGAAGTTCCGAGACCAAAACGAGTAAAAACACCTACTCCAAGCCAGACATTCTCGTTGGATTCCATCTGCTGTGTGTAATAAGCGTGAGGAACAGTATATGTATTTGCCTTGGTCTTATTCTTGTCGCCATCCAGATATACCGAGGCCTGAGGCGTAACCAGCGTAAAGCCGGCCAAGGCATTTTTCCCTTCCAACTTGGTCATGAGTGCCGGGTTAGTTGCAATGATAGAAGCATCGCCAGCCTGGGCATAGCCCGTGGTAGCCA
This sequence comes from Pseudodesulfovibrio piezophilus C1TLV30, assembly GCF_000341895.1. Lineage (NCBI taxonomy): Bacteria > Pseudomonadati > Thermodesulfobacteriota > Desulfovibrionia > Desulfovibrionales > Desulfovibrionaceae > Pseudodesulfovibrio > Pseudodesulfovibrio piezophilus. The sequence continues at coordinate 921,720 of NC_020409.1, forward strand.
TGGCGACGCCACGAGTGCTCCACTCATACAAAGCGAATCCGCCCGCATGGACCAGCGAGGCAGAGAATAAAAGTATCATGAAAAAAGTACAGAAAACCACAACGGATGCGCGTTTCATCCTTCCCCCTAAGCGGCTGTCGCTTGCACACGACAACGGTCTTGCGATGTTTCCGACACCTCCCGGATGCGACGATTCAAGACCGTTTTGAAACACCAAATGATTAATTGGACAAACGCGGAAGGTATACCCAAGCAAATCTGTTTTGTAAACGGGGTAACCGAAAATTTTACCGTTAAAACAGCCGTTTGAATTTTTTATAAAACAAGAGAGCCTATACCGGCACGTTTCTGGCATTTGAACCGAATGGGGAATTTTTTGCCGTCTTGGCACCACAGCTAGAAAAGGACTGAATCATGCTCCCTAAACTGGATATCAAGGAAAAGCACTTTCACGGCATTCTTATTGTCGGCGGAATGGCCGGTCTCCTCGAAGGAATGATGCGAGACGGTTTTACCCTTCATACGATGTTTCCGGGAATGATGCTGACACTGGTAGCAGCTTTCCTTGGCGGATTTTCCGGTTTCTTCATCAAGGACCTGACCCGGACATGGCGCGGAATGGCCCCATATCGTGGCGTTAATAACGATGGATGGATAATGGGGGCATTCATGGGAACATTCCTCGGCACCCTGTATCAGATCATTGACAGTGCCAATGGTGCCAACCTTGTCATCGGATCTATGTTTGGAGCATATTTCGGAGCCATGTGCGGTGCGTTTCCTGATGAATTCATCACGCCTATTCTCCGCTTGATGCATGCAGAAAAGGCGGCCCGCAAGCTCACGGAAAGTGAGCAGCAAATTTCATCCCGATCATGACAACTAGAGATCTTTTGTGGTGTCCCTTTGAGGTGAATTGTACAATCGAAATATTCCCACTTGTCATGAAACTCTCACAGACTCGTACTCGCCCAAAAAAGACTCCGGCTATGAGAGCCGGAGTCTTTTATATATTGGGCACACTGGTGCCCTTTGTTTTCAATTATTTCATCTCAACCCAGATAACGGCTCCGAGTTCCAATTCCCGCCCCTTATACAGTTCTGCATCGGCATTAAGACCGGCAAATCCCCACCACCCTTTCCATGGGCAAACGAACGTAAAAACGCCATTGCTATCGGCAATGACTTCTTGAGTGACCATCCGCTCTTCCGGAGCTTTGCGTGCGCCGTCTTTATTATAGTACTCAACTTCGACACGAGTGAAGGGAGCGGGTTCACCATCCAACATCACCACACCTTGAAAAACATTCCCCGCATAATTGCCGAATGGACGAGTCAATGGCACTATTTCAGTTTTAAGCCCCAGAGGCGTATTCCAATTTTCTCCTTCACCATATCCATCCACCACTACTTTCGTAATATGGCGAATATAATTATTCTCCGCATCTTCTTTGTATGGAACTGGATCAAAAACAAACGCATACAAACCGGGACCAGTGGGCGTATAAGACGCATGCCACGCAGTATGTCCCATCAAATCAATTTTCTTGAGACTTCCCGATAGGTCCGTCCGTTCTTCATTATCGGCAACCACAAAAAATTTGTTTGGCTTTTCCAGCTCCATCCCCTGTCTTTCGAATGGATGCGCAAAAGCAAGGATCAGGTTTACAGATCGTTTATCCTGACTCAAAGCGTCCGTATCAGGAATCAACATTCCGAAATGAGCCCAGGAAACAGAGGCGCTCAAAAGACTCAAGACACACACGAACAATATCACTTTCAACTTCGTCACTGTTCTTTCCTCACTGTTTACGAATACATATTAGAACTTCGTGGTTGACTGATGCATACTGATATCAAATTAGTAACACAAGTCAAGCGCAAGAGCCGTGTTCATAACACACCAGTGAAGAATGGAATTATGAAAAGCAGGAAATCAGGAGTCAGGATCAGCACGCCAGCGACGTGCGAGAGTCACACCCGAAATATTATGCCACAGACTGAATAAAGCGCCGGGCAAGGCCGTCACGGCCCCAAAATGTTTGACAGCCAAGGCCACACCCAAGCCTGAATTCTGCATACCAACTTCAATTGCCAGAGTGCGCGCATCCCGCTTGGAACAACGGAAAAGCCGAGCCACCCCATAACCGGCGGCAAGCCCTATGGAGTTATGCAAAATGACAGCTACAAGGACCATAAGCGGAAGCGCAAAAAGCGTCTTTTGATTCAATCCGATGATACAGGCAATAAGCAGGGAAATAACCACAATTGAGAGAGAGGGAAAATATCGGAGCAAAGGCTCAAGTTGACGTCGAAAAAGACGACGCAATATCAAGCCATCCATCAAAGGGAAAACCACGATCCAAAACACAGAGACAACCATGCTCCAAAAATTGATTTCAACCTGCTGCTCCAGTATGAGATACACAATAGCCGGTGTCAAAAGAGGCGCCAGGCAGGTTGCGGCCAGCGTCATCGTCACGGAAAGCGCAACGTTGGCTCGCGCCAGATATGCGATGACATTAGAAGCTGTCCCTCCGGGACATGCACCGACCACAATCAGACCAATTACCGCTTCCACCGGAAGATTGAGCAAGGAGCAAATCCCCACTGCAGCAAGCGGCATGATCAGGTATTGCATGGCAACCCCCAACGCCACCAGAGGCCATTTGCGAATGATATCCCGAAAATCCTCAAAATCAAGTGTCAGCCCCATGCCAAACATGATGATGCCTAGCCCAAGGGGTATATGTGGTTTGATCCATGTAAAGGATACAGGGAAGGCAAGGGCCGCTGCGGACAGTATGACAGCAATGGCCAAAAACTGTTTCTCAATGAACTGGGGGAGTGCGTGAAAAGTCATGGCAGAGGGGTGACTGAAAAGAGGCATTGTGTCAACGATGAAAAAGTACGTGAAAAATCGCAAATTCATGGTGCCGAGTCTTTCGCAACACTGCTTCCGCCACGTATGCTGTGCGATGAAACGTTTTGAGAAAACATACCCCTACTCTGAAACAGGATATCCCGCTGAAAGAATTTCTCCCTATGAAGTTATCGCACCTCCACAACTCGACCCTTCCCCTGCAGTGCAAGCAAAGCAGTGATCTCCGGTGACAATCCGGCGCCTGGAGATTTGTCCTTCTAGAAAATCATCTATATGCTGGGAAACTTCCAAAGATACCCCCAACCCGAGAGCCTGATTGAAATCACAGTCATAAAGTTGCCCATCCCACCCCACATTGACCTGACGCCGACACATGAGACCATGAACCGTCCCAGGATTGAAAGATTTGGCGAGAAGCGCCATATATTTCTCTTCTTGCCCGTTTTCATGCAACTCCTCTTTCGACCTTCCAATAGGAACATTGGCAAGACTCAAAAGCCGATCAAACGTGACTCCATATCGGCGCTTCATCTCCCGTTTATACTCTCTCTCAAGCGCCTCCTGCCCTGGAGGAAGCGAGGTGCCGTCAGTTGGATTGAAAACCAGATCAAGGGGCAGTTCCTTTTCAATCCCATAGCCCAGGGAATTTAAACGACGCAACACGGAAATACTTTTTGAAAAACACTCGCTCCCACGCATCTTGCAAACATTTTCTTCAAGATAACATGGCAAAGAGGCTGCCAGCCCGACCTTGTTTCTGGCAAAAAATGCCGGATAACTTGTCAGCCCCGGCTCCTCCATCACCGAGAGATTCGTCCGCACCTGTACCGAAGCTCCGACTTCACGCAGTTCAGAGATAAACGGCTTGAGAAATTCATTCAATTCAGGTGCACCTCCCGTAATGTCCACCAAAGTCGGCGAGATCGATTCAGTGACTTCAACGACCTGCAACATTGTTTGCCAAGACATGGACTCATCCCGGACTGGAGAACAGTCCAGATGACAATGAACACACGTCTGATTACATTTGAGCCCCACATTAACCTGAAGAATCTCGAGCGCAACAGCCTGGACCGGCCCGCCGACCCGTCTTTCGAAACTGTTCATATTACCCATCCTTGTTCAATGAAACCGTCCAATTTCGCCTTGTGATCCACCAAGTCAGTATCACTATCGGGCGCAAGTCGGAAATCAATAAATTCAATCAGGACTCTCAACTTGAAAGAAGGTGCAAATGGAAGGTTGACGAAACCATAGAGAACACTGTAGGAATGCCTTTCCCAATTCAGAGGGAAGCCGGACGGCGGTTGCGATGAGAACTCCGTCAGGTCCGAAAGGAAGCAGCGGTATCGTTTGCTATCGGGTGTCCGGTTTCCACTCAAAGGCGTGTTCTTCGGAACGCGCCTTTTTTCTTATCCTCACCCACCACCTTCTCACATGCCAAAATAAAAGGGCCATCCTTGAAGGACAACCCCTGTTCTAAAAACTTAACTTCTCATCAGACGTAGAGCAAAGTGACAATAACCATGGCTGCAAGGTAGAGACTCCCGAAAAGAGCCCCGAGTCCCCACCACCTGGCTTGCGAAATGAACCCTGCACCATACCAGATGGGGGCCGGTCCTGTCGCATATGGAGTAATAACCCCCATGACCCCGAGACTCGCCGCGAGCATCAAAGCGATTCGCGGCAGCATGTCCGATGGCACTAATGGTCCGGCTATAGCCAGGAACAGAGGCAGAAGTGCGGTTGTGTGCGCAGTCGTACTGGCAAAGAAGTAATGAAGCACGAAAAAAAGGAGTATGAGCATGATCGCCACAGTCCCCGCAGGCAGACCTTGAAGATAGACGGAGACGAGATCACCAATCCATGTCAGCACTCCAGTTTTTTTCAACCCACTGGCCATTGCGACTAATGTGGCAAACCAGACCAGCACGTTCCATGCCCCCTTGTTGGTAATCACATCCTCCCATGTAATGATATCGCTCAAAACCATCAGAGTTAAAACAAAGACAGCTGCAACAGTACCATTGACACCAAACTGTTTTCCAAAAATCCAAAAGACGAGAGCAAGGACGGCATACCCAAGCATCAAAAATTCCTTGGAAGAAACAGGGCCCATCTTTCTCAATTCATCAGTGGCCCAGACCGGAGCCTCGGGAGACACTTTCTGCGTTGGTGGGTAAATCACATATGCCAGCCAGGGGGTCAGCAAAAAAAGCGGCAACATCGTCGGGATCATGATGGAGGCCCATTCTCCCCATTGCAAGCTGACGCCAAGCGATTGCTGGATCAAGTCCACCGCCAGCAGATTCGGAGCCAAAGCGGTCAGGAACATGGAACTGGTTACACATGTGGAGGCAAAGGCGACCCAGCAGAGATACGCTCCCATTTTACGTGGGTTCTTATCTGCATATGAATCAAACATAGGTGGAATATTACTGGCAACAGGGTAGATGGTCCCCGCACTGCGAGCTGTATTGGAAGGCATGAACGGCGCAAGAACGGCATCGGAAAAGGCGACGGCATACCCAAGCCCGAGAGTTGATTTACCCAGATATTTAATAAGGATCAGGCTGATACGCTTTCCCAGCCCGGTTTTCTTGTATCCCAAGGCAAACATGAATGCAGAAAAAATGAGCCAGATCACACCATTGCCAAATCCCGATAACATCCAGTTCCGATTGACTGTCGCACTGGGGTCTACCAAGCCAAACATGGCCACGACCGCTACTCCGGCAAGCCCGACCAGAGCCGCAGGGACAGGCTCGACAATAAGTCCGACAACGACACCGACAAAAATAGCAAGGAAATACCAGGCCTGGGGAGTCAGTCCTTCCGGTGTCGGAAACAATGTCATAAGGACAGTAACAATAATTGGTGAAAATTTCTTGAGATATTCCACAACTCCTCCCTATTGAACCTGTCATTCAATAATTCACAGCCAAACGGTTCGGCTGCTCATTGTGTTTCTTAACTCAGTCTATGCAATCAATCAGTTAAGAAGACCACAGACTGATCAACGCCCCCCTGTTTGATAAACTGATTCGAAAAACATTCAAAAATTCGGTTCATATACCCTTCAGTAATAACTTTTCAGAGTTCACAGACTCCTCCTGCATAGCATACTGTCTCGACAATTCCCATGGTTAGTTACATGATGCAGGACTCTCGAACACAAAAAAGGTCTCCCGAAATCCGAAAGACCTCAGAAGAACCATAGGCAAAAGAAAAAAAACTCAATGAAAATATGCTGAAATTTTCTGGAATAGGGATCCAGGCTTACATGCACCAGATGGAGCTGCTTGCCAACGACCTGAATTGATATGCAATGTCCGAGGAACTCAATATCACCAATGCTCAAATATTGCTGAAGAGGTGAGCTCAGCAAAGCGCCCATCAAACTCCCCATATCCAGTCCACGCGGAACGATAAAAAATAAGCTCAAGCATGAGCACAATCATGGAACAAGTTGCTGCCATGACAGGAGGAATGTATTTAAGCATCTTTCTCTCGCAGGGCATCTTCATTGGAAACGATATTTCATTATCGCGCCGAAGGTGTATTCTTCTTGGCGTCAGTCATAAGGAAAGGCCTCTGCTCAATTGCTGGCATTAAACCATTCACGGCTCGCTCCCTTCGGCACCATGTAGCAAGCCGACGAGCCTACACGAAAAAGTTTACCACTCGCCAACTGAAGAATTTACTGCACCACAAGACCGAAAAGACGACTGAAATTTACCTGCATGAACTTGGCGTGGATAAATCTCTCGCACAGAAGCTTGATACTCATTCAAACGAGAGCACGCATGACGGCATGCATAAGGCCTCAAAAGGCCAAAAGAAAACGGGTTAGACATACAGTCTAACCCGTTGAATAGTCTGGCGGAGAGGAGAGGATTCGAACCTCCGGTCCCCGTGAAGGGACACACGCTTTCCAGGCGTGCTCCTTAAGCCGGACTCGGACACCTCTCCGCGCTGAGAGGCAGTAACTAACTAATATGAGACGGCATGGCAAGTAAAAAAAGAAAGAAATTTTCCCAATGAGTTACAATGGCAACTCAAGACTGCCCCGAAACTGTTCCAAACTGGAAGCTCCGACTTTTTTCAGAAGTTTTTCCATTTCTTCAGCAAGTCCAAATGCAAAGTCAGGACGCAGGAAATTGGCTGTTCCGATCTGGACGGCATGGGCTCCGACCAAAATGAACTCCAAAGCATCCTCTGCCGATGCAATGCCGCCAATACCCACCACAGGGATATCCACAGCCTGTACCACCTGATGAACGCAACGAAGCGCAACCGGCTTGATAGCCGGACCGGAAAGCCCGGCAATGACATTGGCGATACGCGGCTTGCGACAGTGGATATCCACAGCCATCCCGGAAAGAGTATTGATTAAGGACAAGGAATCCGCCCCTCCCTCGGCCGCAGCCCTGGCACAGACCACAATATCTGTCACATTGGGCGACAACTTGACCATCACATGCTTATCTCCCGCTCGCTTTTTCACAGCCTCGGTGACCTTACCGATCTGAGCCGGGTCCTGACCAAAGGCAATGCCGCCTTCCTTGACATTAGGACAGGAAACATTGACCTCAAGTGCAGCCACCCCCTCCTCTCCTGCCAAAACAGCGGCAAGCTCTCCAAATTCTTCGGCATCACATGCATAGAGGTTGGCGACGACGGCAACATCTTTTGACTTGAGCGCAGGCAATGCCTGTCTTACAAAGCTTTCCACCCCTGGATTTTGTATACCGATAGCGTTGAGCATCCCACACGGAGTTTCAGCAATCCGAGGCATGGGGTTGCCCTCTCGCGGCTTAAGCGAGATTCCCTTTGCGACAAGACCGCCAAGCTTTTCCAGATCACCATAGGGAGCGAATTCCAGGCCAAACCCGAAGGTTCCCGAAGCGGTCATGACCGGATTTTTAAGTTCCAGACCACCAAAAGAAACATTCATATTCATATAAACTCCCTACAATTTCACTTTATCAGTCCAGAAGACGGGACCACGTGTACAGACCTGAATATGATGGTCATCGCCATCCTTGGTTACACATCCCAAACAGGCTCCCACTCCGCAAGCCATACGATTTTCAAGCGAGACCTGAGCCCTCGCACCGAACTCGTTGGCAAATTTCTGGACGGTCTTCATGAAAGGCGTTGGCCCGCATGAAAGAATCAAACCGTTTTTTTCTGCATAACGCTTGATTTCTTCACGCATGAACTCGATAATACCCTGAAGATCCTGTGGCTGCTCTTCGAGCATACAGCTCCCGCAGACGGTCTTGGAAAGCTGATTGTACGGGTAACATTCCAGTGGAAGACGATGGGCCATAAAAAGGCTCACATTGTCCGGTGCAGGATGATGCTCGACATAACCGCGAAAAGGTGCGATTCCGATGCCGCCCGCCAACAAAAGTGTCGGCGTGTCCGGTTCCATGGCAAAGGAGTTGCCAAGGGGACCCCAGATCGCCACTTCATCACCGGGTTTCAAGGTGGTGATACGTTCTGTTCCGCGACCGACCTTCTGAATAAAAAGCGTCAGCGAATTTTCATCGGCGGAACAGATGGAAAACGGCCTTGCCCAAATCAGATCCAAATCCCAGCCGGAGGGGCGGATCATGACAAACTGGCCAGGCTTCCACCCGTCCCAGTCCGGGTATTCAAGCCTGATTTCAAAAAATTCATCAGGCCTTTTTGATTGACCGACTGGGGAGACTTCCAATACTTTTACATTCCGGCAATTCCTCAAGGACATCGATACAACCCTTATGAGCAAAATTCATATTCCAGAAATTATGGCCCCCGCAGGGGATTCCGCTTCCTATCTCGCCGCTGTCGCAGCCGGCGCAGATGCCATTTATGTCGGACTGAAACACTTTTCAGCCCGAATGCAGGCCACCAACTTTTCTATCAGCGAGCTCGCACAGCTGGCAAGCCTAGGCAGAGACCGCGGCACCAAGACCTACGTTGCCATGAACACCATGGTCAAGCCCAATGACGTGGAATCAGCCGGACGGCTTATTGATCGTCTGCAAAAAACCGTCAAACCGTTCGCCCTCATTGTACAAGACCTCGCCATGCTGGAGCTGGCGAAACAGGTCGGATATAGTGGCGAGCTTCACCTTTCCACCCTAGCTAACCTGAGCCATCCATCAGGCTTTGACGTCGCAAAAAAACTCGGCGTCAAGCGCATCGTCATCCCTCGTGAGCTGAACCTTGATGAGGTCAAGATGATGGCTGATGCGTGCCCCAAAGATTTGGACCTTGAAATATTCGTCCATGGGGCACTCTGCCACTGTGTCTCTGGCCGCTGCTACTGGTCAAGCTATCTGGGAGGGAAATCAGGGCTGCGAGGACGCTGTGTGCAACCCTGCCGACGTTTATACACGCAGCAGAAACAGGATGCCCAACGCCTGTTCTCTTGTACAGACCTGTCCTTGGACGTCCTGACCAAACCACTGCTCTCCATGCCCAAGGTCACGGCCTGGAAGATTGAAGGCCGCAAAAAGGGTCCCCATTACGTTTATTACACGGTCCGTGCCTACCAGATGCTCCGGGACAATCCGCAGGATGCACAAGCAAAAAAAGCTGCTCAGGAGCTTCTTGAACAGGCCTTGGGACGCCCGTCCAGCCATTCCCTTTTCCTGCCCCAGCGCCCTTTTCAACCGATCCGTCCGGGTGAGGAGACAGGATCTGGCAGACTGGTTGGCGAGATCAAGCGCGACCAGAAAAAACTTTTCTTCCAACCCAGAGAACCGCTCAATCCAGGCGATGTCATCCGGGTGGGCTATGAAGATCTGCCGGGCCATCGCACCCTGTATATTCGTCGTCGAGTCCCCAAGCGCGGCCGTATGGATATCCCCTTCTCCAAGAAACCGGAAAACAACCGAATCCCAGTGGGGACAAAAATCTTTCTCGTGGATAGACGTGAGCCGGAACTGACCAAACAGATCAAGGAGCTTGAGGGCGAACTGGCCCTTTTCCCTGCGCCGACATCCAAGGAATCAACCTTTACGCCCACATGGCCAAAAACAGCCTCTCGTGCCAAAGTGAGACCCGAAAATATCATTGTCTCGCATACTCTGCCAAAAGGACGGGTCCACGGCAAAAGCGCTTTCTGGCTGGAACGTTCCACCTTAAGCAAACTAGCCCGTGCTCTGGTTAATCGCTCCCAGTGGTGGCTACCTCCAGTTATCTGGCCAGACGAAGACAAGAAAATACGCTCTCTCATCAAGGAAGCCGTCAAAAAAGGAGCCAGGGAATTTGTACTCAATGCTCCCTGGCAAGCCGGTTTTTTTGAAGATCGCAAAAATGTGACTCTCGTAGCTGGTCCTTTTTGCAATGCGTCTAACCGTCTTACGCTCAAGATCATGAAAGATCTGGGATGTTCATCTGCAATCATCAGTCCCGAACTCCCAGCCGAAGACATATTCGACCTTGCCAAGAATCCTCCCATTCCCCTCGGCTTTGTCGTCAAAGGTCTTTGGCCATTTGGTATAGCTCGATTTCTCGCCGAATCAGTTCGCTATGAAGAACCTATCAAAAGTCCGATGCATGAGGTTATGTTCGTTCGCAAACATGGCCAAAACAACTGGCTGTACCCAGGATGGGAACTTGATCTGACTGAAGAATACAAAAATCTTGATCGGGCCGGTTTCAAGAGCTTCATTACTATGAAAGAAGAATGGCCCCGTGATGTCCCCCGCCCGAAGCGGACCAGTACCTTCAACTGGAAATTAAAACTGCTCTGATCCCAAAGAGCATTCGATACTTTGAAAGGCAGGCCACAGGAAGTATTCAGCCTCATAAATTAGGATAATGAACGGCCCTGAAAACATCTGTTTTCAGGGCCGTCAAATATTTCTTCTCTTTCCCCAGAGGCCGAGCCCTTTTCGGTCAAGCTCCTCAATCATCTCTGATTATTGTGAATCAAACAAGCAGACCTCATCCCCTCTGTTCTTGAATCCTAAAGAGTAATAATCCCTTTCATGTATGTCACAGCCTTCCCTGCAATCTTGATACGATCTCCAAGATATTCACAGTCTATAGCCCCCCCTCGTGATGAGGCCTGATAGGCGCGCATAAGAGTCTTGCCAAGACGATCTGCCCAAAAAGGCACCATGGTGCAATGAGCCGACCCAGTCACGGGGTCTTCCGGAATTCCCTGCTCCGGGACAAAAGTCCGTGAGACAAAATCATAATCAAGACCGGGCGCAGTACAAATCATGCACATGCCGTCAAGCTGAGAGACCAGACGAAAATCCGGAGAAAGACCGCGAACCTCATCTTCGTTCTCAAAGACAGCCATCATGTCTCGCTCCCCCATGAATAATTCCGCTGGACGTGCGCCGAGAGCCTGAGAAACACGTTCTGTCACCTGAATCTCCCGCAATCCCCAGGCAGGGAAATCCATGGAATATGTATCTGCTTCCCTGTCCACGAACAACCGCCCGCCTTTGGTCTCGAATACCACGACAGGGTCGGTATACTCCAGGAACTCATAGAGCACATAGGCGCTCGCCAGGGTCGCATGACCACACAGGTCGACTTCGGACTCGGCGGTAAACCAGCGAAGCTCGAAGTATTCTCCTTTCCTAATAAAAAATGCGGTTTCAGAAAGATTGTTTTCAGCAGCGATCTTCTGCATCAACTCATCGGAAAGCCACTCGTAAAGAGGCACGACAGCAGCCGGATTACCGTTGAAGACTTCATCGGCAAAAGCATCAACCTGATAAAGATCGAGTTCCATGGCATCTCCTTTGTTAGAAGGTCTGCTTGAACAGATCATCGGCAGAACCGGGTCCTCCCCCTGTCGAGCCACCGCTAGTTGACATCTCCGTCGGCTCTGTCCCCACCTTGAATGGCAGGAAAAATTCCGTCTTGGAACTGGGGGAAGCAAGCTTTCCAGTTGCTCCGTCTACTCGAACCATAACAATACCTGGCGGCTGAGTGAAGTCCTGATATGGAAAATCCGCTTCGACCTTCTTTCGGTAATCCACCCATATGGGACTCGCGGCACGAGAACCTGTCTCCCACTTACCCATGGGTTTGAGTTCGTCAAAACCGACGAAGACACCAGTCAAAAGATATGGTGAATACCCCATGAACCAGGCATCCTGTTCGTTATTGGATGTTCCGGTCTTCCCGGCAATGGGACGTTTGAGCACCTTGGCACGCCACCCTGTCCCGTTCTGGACCACCTGTTTCATAAGCGAGGCCATGATATAGGCAGTCTGTGGACTAATAGCATCCACAGCTTCAGGGGCAGAAGCAAACATTTCCTCCCCCCAGGCCGAAGTCACCGACAACACTGTACGAGGTTTGACGTAGGAACCGCCGCGGGCAAATGCGGTATAGGCTTCGCATAAATCCATCAAAGTCACGACTGCGGAACCAAGCGCTACGGAAAGATCTTCAGGAAAGTCAGTCTCGATTCCCATAGCCTTGGCTCTTTCAATAATCTTTCTGATCCCAATTTTCTGGGCAATACGGATGGTAACGAGATTCTTGGATTTGACCAAAGCCGTCCGTAACAAGGTCGGTCCCTCGAAAGTTCCTTCAAAATTTTCAGGACGCCACAGCTTGCCTTGCTCATTATTCGCATACACAATGGGCGCATCGAGAATAATGGATGCGGGGGTAAAGCCATTATCGATAGCCGTGGAATAGACAATGGGCTTGAAAGCCGACCCAGGCTGTCTATGTGCTTGCGTCGCCCTGTTAAACTGACTTTTATGAAAAGAATACCCACCGACAAGCGCCAGTACTTCACCTGTTTCCGGCTTGATGGAAACCATAGCTCCTTCGACCAGAGGCTCCCGCTCCATATCAAGTTCCCATATCCCCTCCGGCGCATCAGGTGCTTTGGAAACAGTCACCCAGATGACATCTCCTTTCTTGAGAACCCGGCGTGCATCCGAAGGATTGGGGACATCCTCATGGCTCTTCCTGATATCCGGCTTACGAACCCACCACATGGCCCTGAGGGGAATTATCCCTTGATATTTCCCGAATCGAACATAAGCCTTATCTTTTTCGACTTTGGAAACCCACCCTTTCATGGGGGTATCCTTTTCCATGATACCATCTGTATCCTGTGGACCTTCTTCCAGAACCCGACTGACATCGCCAGCACTCACATTTTCAATAGGACCAAGCCAACCGCGCCGTTTTGCAGAATTGAGCAGCCCACGTCTGACTGCTTTTTCCGCCGCGACCTGATGCTTGAGATCACATGCGGTGGTGACATTCAATCCCCCTTCATAAACGACATCCTCACCATATTGATCAATGAGCCACCGACGGACTTCCTCAAGATAATAGGCCCCGGCATGCCATGATGGGTCAGGCATAGATTGTAGGGTAATCTCTTCTGCCATGGCATCATCATACTGGGCTTGGGTAATCCAATTTTGGGCCCGTAGTTGCTGCAGGACATACCGTTGACGCTGCTTTGCAAGATCCCAATTCCTATAGGGATTATAGCGACTCGGAGCCTGGGGCAATCCCGCGAGCATGGCCGATTCTGCGACCGTCAGGTCTTTGGCGTGTTTCGCAAAGTATGTCCTGGCTGCGGCTTCTACCCCGTAGGAATGGGCACCAAGAAAAATCTGATTCAGATAAATAGTAAGAATCTCTTCCTTAGTCAGATAATTCTCTAGGCGAAAGGCGAGAATGGCTTCTTTCAGCTTGCGTTTGTAGCTTCGCTCCGGTGTCAGAAGCAAACGCTTGATGATTTGCTGCGTGATGGTCGACCCACCCTGCTTGGTATGTCCAGCCCGCAGATTGGCAATAAAGGCACGAGATATGGCCGTCAGATCAACACCGTCATGTTCGTAAAAACTCGCATCTTCGGCAGCGAGAAAAGCCTTGGGCAACCAAGGCGACATCTGATCGAGTGTGACCAAAAACCGTTTCTCTTTGTAAAAATATCCAAGGACCTGATTATCCTTGGCATAGACCGTCGTCACCAATGGGGGACGGTAGTCCGTGATTTTCTTGAACCCCGGAAGTTCCCGTGATGCCCAATTATAAAGGCCAAAAGCTCCGGCGAGACCCAAAAAAAGACAAACGAGGGATGTTATAAAAAGAATCTTCATTATTTTCATTTGATTCAAAAACCTTTTTTAACCGTGCGGGCACCCTTGGCGGGCGGCAGCCCCCAGACCAGTCGCAAGCGGCCATAGAGATCCTTGACCTCGGCTCGCGTCATGTCGAGACAGCGCAACATTCGATTGAGAGTTCTCTCCTCCCTGCGGGCAAGACAGGTCGGAGAGTCAAAAAAAATCACGTCACCCTCAGCCATCCAAAAGGGAAAGAGGCGACAATAATACGGACGAATTTCCTGTGGGATTTCACACCCTTCAGGCCCAAGAAAACGACATGCGCCCAAAGAATCCACAGCCAGACGAAAATGCTCTTTTCCCTCGGGAAATAACGCTCTGACCAGAGCCTCTTCGCCGGGAAAGAGGCGAGCAGCATAATCTGCAAAAGCCTTGGAATTTGGAGAAAGAACAAAGCCACCAGTAAACGGAGCGTGTTCCTGTATTCGTTCTTTTTCTACTTGAGAAATGGGAAAGCAGTACTCTTCCTGCCCCGTGGCTATTCGACAACAGGTCGGTCCCTGAAGGGAACACCGTCTGCAAATATCGCTGTCGCCGGTATGGGTCAAGCTCATGCCATCACTCCTGTTACCCGACATTCTCCGTAAGCCCGGAACCGGAAAAGCGCAACGCCCCCTTGCCAAGAAGATCGTGAAGATGAACCATGCCGACCAGCACGCCATCGTCATTGACCACAGGTAGAACGGTAATCTGGTTCTGCTCCATGACATCGAGCACCAGAGCCGAGGATTCACCGACATTCGCCCGCTTGGGAGAAAGAGTCATGACCTCACCAATGGGGCGGGTAACGTCAAATGGCCCACAACAGACTTCCCGGCGAACATCTCCATCGGAAAGAACCCCTTTGAGAACCGTTTCGTCATCAACAATCGCGACAAGCCCAAGCCCCCCGGAATTCAAAACTTCCAGGGCACTGTGAAGCGAAGCATCCGAACCAACAACAGGCAGCCCTTCGCAATGCATGAGTTGATCCACGCTGGATGCCAATCGCTGTCCCAGTGATCCACCGGGATGAAATTTCTTGAAATCATCTCGCCCAAAGGACTTCCATTCCATAAGGCAGACAGCCAAAGCATCGCCCACAGCCAACTGTGCCGTGGTTGATGACGTCGGAGCCAGACCAATCAGACACGCCTCACGCGGGACTGCGACCTCGATGACAATATCACTGAGTCTGGCCATATCCGAAGTGGTGTGAGCAGTCATGCAGATGATCGTGACACCAAGTGATTTCAAAGTCGGAAGAATCGCGTTCAATTCATCCGTACCACCTGAATTGGAAATAGCCAGGATAACATCCTCATCACGCAACATGCCCATATCGCCATGAGCACCTTCGACCGGATGCAGAAAAAAAGACGGTGTTCCCGTGCTGGACAACGTGGCTGCAATCTTGCGTCCCACCAGACCGGATTTCCCCACGCCGGTGACCACGACGCGTCCAGAACACCCGGCCATGGCCGTGACTGCTGTAGCAAAGGTTTCACTTAATTGTCCCTTGACAGCCTCAAGTCCCTCTATTTCGGTATCCAGAACCTCTCTGGCGATATTCACCCAGTCGGTTCTGCCGGAAGTGCATTCCATGTACAATAGCTCCGCTTAGCAAAATTCCTTGATAATACCAGGAGATGCTTCCAGGCAATCCTTCCCCATTCTGTCTGAAAGCGGGATAGGATAATGCCCGTCAAAACAGGCAAGACACCATGCATCATTAGCAGTCACCGAATCGACCAACCCGGGAATGGTCAGGTAATGCAAGGATTCGATGCCCATGAAACGTGCAATTTCTTCCGGCTCATGATTGGCAGCTATCAGCTCCCCTTTGGAAGAAAAATCAATCCCGTAAAAACAGGGGTGCTTGATTGCGGGGCAACTCACTCGCAAATGAATTTCCCTGGCACCGAGCTCGCGAAGTTTCTTGACACGAGCTCGAATTGTCGTTCCCCGGACAACAGAATCTTCCACAATAATAATCCGTTTTCCCTGAACCATGGATTTAACCGGATTGAGCTTCACGCGAACCGAGAAATCCCGCATATCCTGAGAAGGCTGGATAAAAGTCCGACCCACGTAGTGGTTGCGAATCATGGCCAGTTCCAGAGGGACGCCGGATGCCTGGGAATACCCCACGGCCGCATAGTTGCCGGAATCGGGGAACGGCATGACAAAATCGGCATCGACCGGCGCTTCCTTGGCAAGCATGGCCCCCATGGCTTTGCGACTCTCATAAACAACATCGCCGAAAACCGTGGAATCAGGACGGGCAAAGTAGATCAACTCAAAAATACACTGCCGTTTCGGCTCCGGCTCACAGTAGTGCGTCGAGGTCATCTTGTTCTTGTGAATAGTGACCATCTCTCCCGGATTGAGCGGACGAAGGTATTCTGCTTCGATGAGATCAAAGGCACATGTTTCAGAAGCAAACACATAGCTATCCCCGACACGTCCCAAAGCGAGCGGACGCACTCCATTCGGATCTTTCAAAGCAATGAGTTTATCGTTGGCCATGACCAGAATGGAAAAAGCACCCCGAACCCGCTTGCACGCTTTGGCCACCGCCTCTTCTATGGTCTCGGATTGGTGGAGATATTTAATGATCAAGTGGGCAAAGACTTCGGTGTCCATGGTCGTTTGAAAGATGGACCCGTTCTCTTCAAGTTCTGCCCTGAGTTCAAAGGTGTTCACCAAATTGCCATTATGAGCCACAGCAAGACGCAAGTCGCCATGACGGACAAGAAACGGTTGTGCATTGCGAATAAGAGAAGCCCCGGTTGTAGAGTACCGGATATGTCCCATGGCAATTTCACCACGTAATTCCTTGCCTAGGTGACGTTCGTTAAAAACATCTGCCACCAACCCCATACCTTTTTGTTCACGGATTTTCTCTCCGTCCCAGGTGACAATGCCCGCAGACTCCTGTCCGCGGTGCTGGAGGGCATAAAGCCCAAAATAGGTCATCCTGGCGGCTTCTTTATTGCCGTAGATTCCGAAAAGTCCGCAATACTCTTTTTTCATGACTCTCTCTTGTCAAAATCGGCGTTATTCGCCGTAGTATTTCTGGAGGCTCTGGACCTTGAGGCCATTCTCCCTCAGTTCATGGATGGCCTGGACTACAGCCCGGGCGCCCGACACCGTGGTGGTGTAGGGAATGTCGTACAACAGTGTATTCTGGCGGATCATTTTGGCATCCCCCACGGTTTTTTTGCCGGAGGGAGTGTTGATGACCAGATCGAAATCCCCATTCTTGATATGATCGACCACATGAGGCCGCTGTCCTTCGTGGACCTTGTGAACCTTATTAACCTTGATTCCTTTCTCAATCAGAAAATCAGCGGTTCCACCTGTGGCTGCAACCTTGAATCCCATGGCTTCGAAGTCTCTGGCGACCAGAACGAGCTTGGATTTATCCCAATCATTCACCGAAATGAAAACCGTCCCTTCGGTCGGTAATTTTTGCCCGGCTGCTAACTGTGATTTCATATAGGCCAGCCCAAAACTGGGGTCGATCCCCATGACTTCTCCGGTCGAACGCATTTCAGGTCCGAGCAGAACATCCACATTGGGGAATCGGTTAAATGGGAATACGGATTCCTTGACAGAGACATGCCCTCTCTTGCGCATGGCAGCTGGTTTGAGATCCTTGAGCTTCTCTCCGAGCATAACCCTGGTGGCAAGCTTGGCAAGCGGCACTCCGGTTGCCTTTGAAACAAACGGCACAGTTCTGGATGCGCGGGGGTTGACCTCGATGATATACACTTCACCATCTTTGATGGCGAACTGCACATTCATCAATCCGACCACACCAAGCTCCATGGCCATGGCAATAGTCTGCCTCTCAATCTCTCGCACCATTTCAGCGCTCAGACTATATGGAGGAAGCACGGAAGCCGAGTCGCCGGAATGAATTCCCGCCTCCTCGATATGCTCCATGACGCCGCCGATATAGACCTCTTCACCATCTGCCAAAGCATCCACATCAACCTCAATGGCGTATTCGAGAAACTTGTCGATGAGGGTCGGATGCTCAGGCGAAACCCGAGCAGAAGACCGAAAGTATTCTTCAAACTCATCCATGGTATAGACGATGTCCATGCCACGGCCCCCCAGGACATATGAGGGACGAAGCACCACTGGAAAGCCTATTTTTTCAGCAACTTCGCGAGCTTCAACCATTGACATAGCCGTACCGTTCGATGGTTGCCGGAGGTGTAATTTATTCAGGAATTGCTTGAACCGCTCCCGATCCTCAGCGCGATCAATGGCATCCGGACTGGTGCCAATGAGAGGCACTCCCGCATTCATCAACCGAATTGCGAGGTTGAGTGGAGTCTGTCCGCCAAATTGCACGATGACTCCGTCAGGCTTCTCAAATTCCAGGATATTCATCACATCCTCGAAAGTCAGTGGCTCAAAGTACAGCTTGTCAGACGTGTCGTAATCCGTGGAGACGGTCTCGGGGTTGGAGTTAACCATAATGGACTGCACGCCCATCTCTTTCAAGGTAAAAGAAGAATGACAGCAGCAGTAGTCAAACTCAATCCCCTGTCCGATCCGGTTGGGTCCACCACCCAGAATGACCACCTTCTTGACATCATCGCGCGTATTTTCCTGCCCAGTCTCGTAGGTGGAGTAATAATACGGAGTATATGCCTCAAACTCGGCAGCGCATGTATCCACAAGATAGTATGTCGGGACAATACCCAATTCCTTGCGCAGAGATCGAATAGCATCTTCACCAACCTTCCACATGGCAGAAAGTTGGGGATCGGAATAGCCAAACTCCTTGGCCTTCCTAAGCATCTCGGCCATACCTTCTGATTCGCAGCTTACACCTTCCTTCTTTCCGAAAGCCACAAGCTCCTTTTCCATCTCAAAAAGCTCAATAAACTGACGCAGGAACCACGGATCAATTTGAGTAGCCTCGAAGACCTCATCTTCAGTCATGCCGCAACGCAGGGCATTCCGCACGGCAAATATCCGTTCGGAATTAGGGCGACGCAACAATCTCAGGATTTCATTCTTGTCGATATCACACGTATCAAACCTTTTCCCTAGGCCGATATGCCCAGTCTCAAGAGAGCGCAGTCCTTTCTGGAGCGCTTCCTTGAAGGTCCGCCCGATGGCCATGGTCTCACCCACGGACTTCATAGCAGTTGTCAAATAATCTTCGGTTCCCGGAAATTTTTCAAAGGTAAATCTGGGAATCTTGATCACGCAGTAGTCAATGGCCGGTTCAAAAGAGGCCATGGTTTCGCGCGTAATATCATTGGGAATCTCGTCGAGCGTATATCCGACTGCGAGTTTCGCCGCTATTTTTGCAATAGGAAATCCCGTGGCCTTGGAGGCCAAAGCCGAAGACCGGGAAACCCGAGGGTTCATTTCAATGATTATGATTTCGCCATTTTCCGGATTGATGGCAAACTGGACATTACTGCCCCCGGTCTCAACACCAATCTCACGCATGACGGCAAGGGAGGCATTCCGCAAAGCCTGATATTCATCGTCACTTAGAGTCTGGGCAGGAGCAACGGTTATGGAATCGCCAGTATGAACTCCCATGGGATCAAGGTTCTCAATAGAACAGATGATCACACAGTTATCCTTTTTATCGCGCATAACCTCAAGCTCATACTCTTTCCACCCGAGGATGGAACGTTCAAGCATGATCTCACTTTTCATGGACAGGGCCAAGCCGTTGGAACAGATATCCTCAAGCTCTTCCATGTTGTAGGCTACACCACCACCCGAACCACCTAACGTATAAGCAGGGCGGACAATAATCGGGAACGGAATCTTCTGCCCCCATTCGCGCACATCATCCATCGTGCGGCAGATACCGGCCTGCGGCATGGATAAACCGATGTTCTCCATGGCCTCGCGGAATTCTTCCCGACTCTCGGCCTTGTTGATGACCGGGATATCCGCCCCGATAAGCTCAACTTCAAACTTCTCGAGAACGCCCATTTCAGCAAGGGCAAGGGCTGTATTCAACCCTGTTTGCCCCCCTAAAGTCGGCAAAAGAGCGTCGGGACGCTCTTTTTCAATAATTCGGGCAACAGTTTCCGGTTCTATGGGCTCGATGTACGTCGCATCCGCCAACTCGGGGTCCGTCATGATCGAAGCGGGGTTGGAATTGACAAGGACAACTTCGTACCCTTCTTCTTTAAGCGCCTTGAGCGCCTGGGTGCCGGAGTAGTCGAATTCACAAGCCTGGCCAATGACAATGGGGCCGGAGCCGATCAACATGATCTTCTTGATATCTGTGCGTTTGGGCATTTTTTTATTGGAAAGAGTTGAAGTTACGGCATTTTTTCAGGTCGGGAAAAACAATCCGCTCTTCCGTTCGGGTAGGCAACGCCGCCACCCCCCAAACAAGCTGTTTACATATAGGGTTCTCTCCCCGAACGCAACGTAAAAACATGCTCTTGCCCGGACTGCCTCAAGTTTCAACCTCTTCAACCCGCTTGAATTCTTCCTCTGCCCGTACAAACGGCATGGCCAGACCTTTCCTTTCTTACCCTAGAATCTTTACTGAGCAGTAAAATACACAAGACAGAATTCATAGACTCGCCAACCGTCCAGATTTTTGGCTTCTTTGACTACAAAAAGTCACATGAACATCAGTCAATTTTTTTACTGAATCGTCACATTCTTCGTTGACACTATCGAAATTGAATTTTATTCTCAACGCCTGCCAAACATTGAGAGGAATCTTGAATGACTACAAAACCGCTTAGTTCCTACCCTCAGGGAAGCACTGTACGAATTGCAAATATTCAGGGAGGACAAAAAGCCCGATCCAGAATGCTCGCAATGGGTATGACCCCAGGCTGCCCAATCCAAGTACTCGCTGAAGATTCCAACGGCTACAAAGTCCGAGTAAGGGGTGCTGACATAGTCCTTTGCTGTCGGATGGCAAGCAAAATCATGGCGGTGGAGAGCAGCGAATCTGATTTAACCTGCTCTTGCTGCCCAAATCCACACAGCAAAGCTTCCTAACCTCCCTTCCTTTTCACTTTCAGGAGAGCAAGCACTCAAACGAGGGGACATCGACCACACTGAAAAAACCAAAGCCAACGAACGGCGACGTTGGTTTTTTCATTTTATCCGTGCCAATTCCACCACCATTTCATTCATAACATGAAAGCATAATTATACTTGAATCAATTCCATCTCGAGTGGTAGTGTCTCATTTAACCACTGGAGGAACATTGAATCATGTCCGAGACCATAAAAATCGGCGTCAGTGCGTGTGTATTAGGTGAAAAAGTTCGTTATGACGGCAGTCATGAACGAGACCTGTACCTCACTGAAACATTGGCAAAATATGTCGAATTCATACCATTCTGTCCCGAGATAGCCTGTGGCATGAGTGTCCCCCGCGAAAAGGTCAGACAAATTGACTGCGGCGGTAAGATAAAACTCATTGGTCAAGACAGCGGTGAGGATTGGTCGGATCGCATGGACAGGTGGTGCACAAAGGTCCTGCCGGGTCTGGAATCTGAAAAACTCAGTGGCTTTGTGTTCCGGAGCCGCTCTCCCTCCTGTGCATTGAGGCAAAGCACAATATTCTCCACCACAGGAAAACCACCCAAAAAAGGCCCTGGTTTTTTCGCTTCCCGCGCCATAAAAATGTTTCCCCTCTTTCCTGTTGAAGCCAGTGAGCGGTTGCACAACCCTCTTTTAAGGGAAAATTTCATCCGACGAGTTTTCGTCTTTTCCCGATGGCAACGACTCGAATCCAAAGGCAAAAAGATTGGTGAACTTGTTGATTTTCATAACCGCCACAAGATGATCATCAGGTCCCATGACTTACGCGGATATCGCCAATTGGGAAAGCTGTTTGGAGAAAGTTCTGTCTTCAACAATGAAGAAATTTTTGATGCATACTCAAGCCTGCTCTTCAAATCCTTGTCGCTCAAAGCAACGCCCAAAAAAAATGCCGAAGTTCTCAAGCATGCATTACGCTTTATCCAAAAAGATCTGCCTAAAGATGACTCCAGTGAACTGCTTGGGATGATCAATGCATATAAGAGTGGACGTATTCCCCTTCTGGTTCCAATTACAATCATCAACCACTATGCCCGTAAACTCGATCAATCCTATCTCAGGCAACAGTACTTCCTCAACCCGCACCCATCGGAACTCAAGCTGCTCAACCACGTCTAGGAGCTTACCATGGAAACGAAAATCAAGATTGGCATCAGCGCATGCCTTTTAGGTGAAAATGTCCGGTACGATGGGCAGAATGCCTTGGCTCGCCATATCACGGGGCCATTGGCGGAGTATCTTGATTTTTATCCAATATGCCCGGAGGTTGGCTGTGGTATGGGAGTACCGCGAGAGCCTGTCCGCCTGGTAGGGACACTGGAAAACAACAAGCTCATGGGACGAGAAAGTGGCAAAGACTGGACTGGGATTATGCGCACTTGGGCAGAAAAAACACTGCCACAAATAGAGGAAAAACAGCTCTGCGGTTTCATATTCAAGGCAAAATCGCCCTCCAGCGGCATGTGCAGAATAAAAATCTACCCCGAAGAAGGCGGGCAACCAAACAGCTATGCTGGAACCGGTCTCTTTGCGGGCATGCTCATGGAGCGCTATCCGCTCTTGCCTGTGGAGGACGAGGGGCGACTCCATGACATTGTACTCCGTGGCAATTTCATTGAACGCCTGTTCGTGGAGCACAGATGGAACAAAATGCTTGCATCAGGCAGAAATATGAAAAACATCATCGATTTTCATTCCCGACACAAAATGCTTATCCGTTCCCATGACGTCACGCTGTATCGCGCTCTGGGAAAACTTGTTGGTGAAGGAAAGCACATGGGGCTTGAGAAACTCTTTGAAAGCTATCATGCTCTCATGAGCACTGCCCTGGCAAAAAAACCGACCATCAAAAAAAATGTTGATGTTCTCATGCATATAATGGGTTATTTCAAAAAACTGCTGACAACAGACGAAAAAAAAGAATGCCTCGAACTTATCGGGAATTACAAGACCAATCTTCTACCGCTTATCGTCCCCGTTACGCTCATGAACCATTACGTACGTAAGTATGATGTCGCCTATCTGAATGAGCAATATTACCTGAATCCCCATCCACTCGAGCTGAAATTGCGAAACCATGCATAAACATCAGACATGAAGAGAAGCTTCCGGCTCAAGGATAAGAGGCACTCCCCTCACGTCCCCCCCACTCTCCAGCCATGCCCGGATTTCCCGTCGGTTCCGGGATACTACAGGAGGCGGACAGTCATAAGCGGCCTGCTCAAGCAACCCCGCCGCCATATCTGGATAATGCTTGACGGCGCTAAGGCAGGCCAAGAGATTCAAACAAAGAGTATTCATAGGAAATCCGAGTGTCATGGCTTTTCCCAAAGGAAGCATGACCTCACGATATCGGCGGGCTTTGTAGTATGCCACAGCCAGTTCGAAATGGACTGCATGGACATCTGGCAGCAAGGTGGCCACTCTCTCCCTTTCAGCGACGGAATAGGTCCATTCATCGCGAGAAGTCCACACTCCACCAATTGAACACAACCTCACAGCGAACCCGAACTTTCTCACGCGGGAAACGACCTCGCCTATGCCCACTGAGGGGAGAAAAAAATCGAGCCGTTGACAACCAGCCAACCTCATTTCTTGCAAGAGTTCACAGGATGGCTCTTGGTTCAACCGCGCTGTCCAAAGTATGTTGACTCCCGCTTCTCGTAAGGCCGCACACAACTGAAGACCATACTCATTATCCGAAAAGATCTCCCGATCTTCGAAAGTGAACACTTTGAGACATGTGCTCCGAATGGACTCAAGAACTTCTTCGAGCGTCAGTACCTGTCCTTCACGAAACACGCCAACACACGACTCTCCCCATGGCCCATTTTTCCCGCTGGGCTGAGGAGACATGACGTCAATATACATATTCCACCCCGGATCGTCTGTTTTTTGGCGTAATGACGAATCCGGGATGGAGGTATACAAAGACCATGCCGAATAACAGGACTCCCGCCACTTTCAGATTCCATCGCAAAAAAACTCAAACTCCCACTAGTCGGGAATTTGAGTTTTTTTTACGATTAAAAAGCAACGGCTTTTTAATTATTTCATCACCCTCAGGCGATGTGATTCTTCATTTTTCAGGGTGACTAGCTAACCTTGCTTCCTGGATCAACAGCACCAGATGGAGTCAAAAGTTCCAGACCATCCCCGCTCTTTACAGCCAAAATCATCCCCTGAGAAAGCTGCTTACGAAGTTTGCGAGGTTTCAGGTTGGCAACAATAACCACTTGTTTATCTACCAAATCATCCGGCGCAAAAGAATCCGCAATTCCAGCCACAACCTGGCGCAACTCTTCTTCTCCGGTATCAACCCGAACAAGCAGAAGGCGGTCGGCATCGGGATGTTTTTCAACTTCTTTTACTGTGCCGACCCGTAAATCGAGTTTTTGAAAATCCTCGAAATCGATAAATTCAGTTCCACACTTTTCTTCTTTGGCTTTCTTGCACTTCTTGGCCTTGCCTTTGCTTTTCTCCGCTTGAGGCTTGCAATCTTCCGGTTTCGGCTCCGGCAGGTCCACCCGTGGGAACAGGTTTGATGTTTCAGCAACAGTATCACCCGATTCAAGCAATCCCCAAACATCTAATTCCTTGGGAAGATTAACCTTTTCAGGATCGAAAGTAATGCCGAGTTGGGAGAGCATCTTCTCACTTGCTTCCGGCATAACCGGCCACAAGTGGACTGCTATCTTACGCATATTTTCAAGCAGAACATAGATCACAGTGGACAAACGCCCTGTGTTTTCTTCTTTGAAAAGCGTCCATGGAGCAGTGGCATCAATATACTTGTTGAGGCCACGAACTAATTCCCACAATCCTTCAAGACCCCTCGAGAATTTCAATTCCAGAAAATTGTCTTGAAAGGATTGCATGGCAATCTGACCAAGCTTTTTGATTTCCGCATCCACCAAGTCTTCCACATCGGGCCTGGGAATAATACCCTGAAAATACTTGTGGGTCATGGAAAGAGTTCGATTGAAAAGATTACCTAAGTCGTTGGCGAGTTCCGCATTCAAACGGCCGACAAGGGCTTCTTCAGAAAAGCTCGAATCCTGACCAAATGACATGTCACGCAATAGAAAATACCGAAAGGCATCCAACCCATAAGTATCCTTCATTGCCAATGGTTCAACAACGTTACCGATAGATTTGGACATTTTGGTATCCTTGACCAGCCAGTAACCATGAACATTCAGAGACTGATACGGTTCAATACCTGCTGCCTTCAGCATGGTCGGCCAGAAAATGGCATGTGGCTTGAGGATATCCTTTGCCACGAGATGATTGGCTTTGGGCCAGAACTTCTCGAATTTCTTTCCATCAGGGTAACCAAGAGCAGAAAGGTAATTGATGAGCGCATCAAACCAGACATACGTGACGTAATCCTTGTCAAAGGGCAGCTCGATTCCCCAAGTCAAACGAGATTTTGGCCTGGAAATGCACAAATCCTCGAGTTCTCCGGACTCAAGAAGACTCATGACTTCATTCTTGTACCGCTCAGGACGAATGAAATCAGGATTCTTGTTGATGTGCTCTTTAAGCCACCCTTGATACTTGGACATCTTGAAGAAATAATTCTTTTCGGCGATGTATTCCGGCGTGGTCTGATGATCCGGGCATTTCCCATCCACCAATTCCTTCTCGGTATAAAAACGCTCACAGCCGAAACAATAGTGCCCACCATATTCACCGAAATAGATATCACCGGAGTCATAGACTTTCTGAAGGATTGTCTGAACAACTTCGATATGACGAGGCTCGGTGGTCCGAATGAAATCATCATTGGAAATGTTCATGTTGGGCCAAAGATCCTTGAACAGGGAGCTGATAGTATCCACATACTCCTGCGGGGACTGCCCCTGGGCCTCAGCAGCCTGAACTATCTTGTCACCATGTTCATCCGTTCCGGTGAGAAAATAGGTCTCCTCGCCCATCAATTTGTGAAACCGAGTCAGAGAGTCGGCAACCGTTGTGGTATACGCATGTCCCAAGTGGGGCTTTGCATTCACATAGTAAATAGGCGTGGTGATGTAAAAACGTTCCAAACCAAATCTCCTTGTCCCACCCCCCGGTATGAGGAGCAAGAACGTTTACTTCCTGGGTCTGCGCCGACGGCGTCTTGGCCTACGTGACCGTTTGTTTTTATCTTCTCCGGAGCTTTCCACTCCGCCCTTCTGAGCGGGCTTGTCCGGCTGATCTCCCGTCTTGCGGGGAGTATCCTGGCGGGGGCGATCCGATTTTGACTGATCCTGCTTAGTGCGATCCTGCTTGGGACGCTCTCCGCGCGGCCGATCCTGTCCACTCTTTTCAGACTGTCCCTTGGGTTTGCCGGAACGGCGATCCTTCCCTTTGGATGGCGAGGCTGTCTCTGCCCCTGATGCATCACTTTTTCGAGCCTCACTTCCTCCCGCAGGAGCAGCAGGCTTTCTCGGAGCACGACGGGCACGAGCCCCCTGGCTTCGTGCCTCTGCAATGGCATCTTCACTCGGCGGCTTGTTAACCATTTCATTCCATTCGTCAATGGAAACTTCCTTTTCCTCAAATCCCTCTGTCAGCAATGACAAGGATTTCTTGAAGAAATTGGACCTGAGGACCTTTACGGTTCCCATGGAAGTTGTGTATTTTTTGCCAACACGAGGACACATGCGGTGAAATTCTTCATACCCTTGCTGCTCAAAACTCAAACAACAGAGAAGACGACCACAAATGCCTGAAATTTTAGTTGGATTCAAAAAGAGGTTCTGTTCCTTAGCCATCTTGATAGTCACCGGAACAAATTTGCGCATAAAGCGTCTGCAACAACAAATTTGTCCGCAATTCCCTATTGCGCCAAGCATTTGTGTTTCATGGCGCACGCCTATCTGACGCAGCTCAATCCGGGTTCTGTATTCACGAACAAGATCCTTGATAAGCTCGCGAAAATCAATCCGCCCTGGCGCAGTAAAATAGAAAATCATCTTGGAACGATCGAAATAAACCTCCACATCAACCAGCTTCATACCGAGTTTGTGCTTGGTGATACACTTACGGCAATATTGATAGGCATCTTTGGAAAGTGCTTCATTTTCGGCCACGGACTCCATGTCCTTTTCATTGGCAAGACGATAAATGGCTTTATGGCCTTCTTCGTCCTCACTTTCATTTTCTACCGGGGCCTGTCGTGTCAGAATGACCTTCCCCAGCCCCATACCCTGATCAGTCTTGACGATAACATGCTGACCTTCACGAACAACGAAAGGCCCGGATCCAAAATAATAGACCTGCCCGTAATCGTTAAATTTAACACCAAGTATCTGGCTCATTGAATGGTTCCCTGTCTATATATATCCCGTTTTTGCGGGGGAGAAAGTGTCTTGCGAGGAGAGTAACATATTAGAAAAAGGCGGCTTGAGCAAATCAAGGTAAAGACAACAAAACCGGGCGAATGCTCAGGTTGCATAGGCCCGGTTTGACAGGAAAAGAGTGTTTATTCTAAAGAAGTCCGAGGCTTTTCACCTCTGTCATCAGCTTTTCTTCATCAATGGGTTTGACAAGGTACGATGTTGCACCGCCGAGAAAGAAAGCATCATGTGTTTCCTTTTCATCATCAAGCATGGTGGTGACAATGACCTTTGCCTCAGTCTGAGGGCCGACATCAAATTCTTTTTCAATGGCTCGAATTTCTCGGAGAGCCTGCTGTCCATCAAGTTCCGGCATCAACAAATCCAGACAGATAAGGTCGTATGGCTCTTCTTCATCAAGACCCCGCCGAAAAGCTTCAATAGCTTCCTCCCCGTTGACTGCTATGTCACAGTGAGCAACAGGCCGAAGGATCTCATGAATCATATTACGACTATAAAAATCATCATCCACGATCAACGCTTTCATTCTCGCCCTCCCGGAGTCAAGTTTTCTCCCCTCAAAAGTACAGGACTTTTCGCATTTTTATTGAAAAAATGCAACCACCTTGGACTTTTATCCATTCTCAAATTCCCTATAATTGAAATTTTTCCCCTTCTCTCGCCATATCAAAATCCACACCGCACGTATTCCATTGCTTGCACAACCTGTCAAAAATAGCATCAACTTCTGAATCTGACCGTGATGTTTCATGGTGAGTAAGAAAGGTTTTTCCCACTCCCGCTCTTCTCGCCAATTCCAAGGTTTTCTCAAAAGTGGAATGGCCCCATCCTTGCTTGGTACGATATTCTTCCTCCGTATACTGGGCGTCAGCGATGAAAACATCAACCCCCTGAAGACAGTCTTCTAAAGCCTGACAACGCTCACTGACAACTTCCTCATACTCTTCATACCCATCGTCATCCGGCTGGTATATATTGAAATGAGGTTCATGATCGCCCGTGAAAAAAATCGTTTTCCCTTCGCACTTGATCTTGCAGCCAAAATTCATGGCAGGATGATTCATCAGGTGAGTTGAAACCGTGGCAAAGCCAAGATCCACAACGTGACCGTCCGTCAAAGTTTCATAAACGATATCAGCTTGCAACTCTACCACTCGTACAGGAAAATGAGGGTACGCCATCTGCCTGGACAACACCGTTTCTATGCCCGTCATGGCGACAGGATCCGGGGGACCGTAAATAGCCACCTTGTTGCCGGGTTTGAACAGAGGGAGGAAAAATGGCGCTCCCTGAATGTGATCCCAATGAGTATGTGAAATGAAAAGGTGACAATCCAACAAATCTCTCGGCGCCAACTCCATACCGAGTTCACGGATACCTGTTCCGGCATCCAAGATAATGAGTTCATCATTCTCAGTACGAATTTCTATACAGGTTGTATTCCCCCCGTATTTGACGGTATCTGGCCCGGGAGCGGGGAGAGAGCCACGCGTTCCCCAAAAACGAAACCGCATCAGTCCGCCTCCCCGAGCTTAATGAAAATCCGAGCATTCTCAACTTCTTCATCCAGATTCGGCAATTCAGCGATCAATCCCTCCAGATCAAGAGAGAATCGATCCTGAATGGACCTGGGCAGCGGTTGTATATTGTAATCACCTGCTGATCCGAATGCGAGTTTTTTACTAATCTGATCCGCCGCAAAAACACAATCCACCAGTTGAGAAGGTTCGCCAACCGTCGGTGAATGATGACGAGATATTGCATCTATCAAATCCAAGGGCAAATTCCATTTTTCCGCAAGCATAGCCCCTATCTCAGCATGAGAGACGCCAACAACGGCCATTTCCTCGATTCCAAGAATTGAATGGTTTTCAGCTAACTGCCTGGCAACCTGAGCAAATTCCTTTGGCATGGACAAAGCAAAAACAACCTTGCCAATATCATGCAACAACCCGGCTGCAAAATAATCAGCAGCTTCATCTCTGGAAACACCGAGCATGGTGCCCAACATCCGGGTTGCGGCAGCTACGGCCAGCGAATGGAGCCAAAATGCTCCCATATCCAACCCTGCTTTATTCGACTTGGGCATGGTTCCAACGGCAGCCAGTCCCAAAGCCATGTTTTTCAGGGTATTCAATCCCAAATAGACACTGGCATGATTGATGGATGTAATTTCCCGAGACAGACCAAAATATGGAGAATTGGCCAAACGAAGAATCTTCAAAGTAAAGACAGGGTCCTTCTTGATGACTTCCACCAACTCTTTCTGTGAACAGTTGATATCATTGGAAAGCTTAAGAACCAAATGGACACTTTTCGGAAAAGCGGGCATCTGTTCCACAGCATTCAAAAATTTATCTTTCACGTCCGGCATGAGTCTCTCATGATGTAGTATCCCTTCCCCTATCCACGATGCGTGAACTCGACAAGCCGATAAAATGGGGATTCCAATGCTCCTCATATTACAGAAATATTCATATTTGGCAAGGAGATCAAGGCCTAGCAACGCGGAGAGAGAAGTCCCTGCCCCGTCCCCATTGAGCAGTTACCTGACCATATCTACCTGTCGCAAAAACAGGGACACCGACAGCTTTCACCACCTCTTTATGCGGGAAACCGTATTGATTGAGATACCCGCTTGAACACACGGCGCAGAAAGGTGAAATTTTCCCATAAAATGCAGGAACCAGACTCGACTTACTTCCATGATGAGGCAGGACCAAAATATCAGCCCTCAAATCCACCCCAGAGTCCATCATAGCCTTGATACCGTTCTCTTCCACATCACCGGGAATGAGAGCCAAAGAATGTTCTCGCCGCATAAGACGGAGGACTAGGGATCGTTCATTGGCATGGCGATTCTTGTAGTCTAATGCAGGGTGCAGGACATCCAAAGAGATATCACGTCCAAGAGCAAGACGCTGTCCAGCATGAAGTGTCACAGGAACAAGCTTTTTTTTCTCAAATGCAGCTCTGAGCCTTTTCCCGGTCCGCCCACGCGGCAGAGTGCCATTGCCGTAAAAAGCACCAACATCAAACCGGGAAAGTATAAATGGCAAACCATGGCTATGATCCACATCAGGATGGCTCATGAAAACCCCATCCAACCGGGGCGGTCTGCCAAATGTCAATGTTGGCGCAACGACAGCTTCACCAAAATCAAAATGGCGCGATCCCGCACCTCCGTCGATGAGCCAACGGTGTCCGCCCGGAACAGACACAACCACCGCTTGTCCTTGTCCGACATCAAGAAGCGTCACCTTGACCACATCCTCTGTATCAGCCGCCATGATTGCCACATGAGGCCAGACCATGAACAGAAACCCAACAGCGGTCAATACTGGAAAAAAGCGTCTCTTGGACCAAGCGACCAGAGCAAGTAACAACAGAAGGCACACACCGAGCATCTCCGGCCATAAAGGTCTGAGGACTGAAAAGACGGGTGTCAGACCATACTCTCCTGCCATGGCAAGCACCGAAAGCAGCCAATTCATGACAATCGAACTCCCCGCGAGCAAGCTCCCTCCGACCGGAACAGTCCAGCTAAATGTGCACAAAAGGGTTCCGAGAATACCCATGGGCATCACGATAAATCCAAGAGTTGGTAGCCAAATGACATTGAAAAGTATGTTTGGACAGAACGAACCGAATGTCCGAGAGACCAGCGGCAAAAGAGCAGTCGTGGCGCAGAAACTCACTCCAAGCACACCGGCCGCCCAGAGAAAAGGTGTCAGGCCCCAATGACTGCCCGCCATGAAGAATCGTCGTATGACAGGGTACATCAAACCAATGCCAGCAACGGCCAGGGCAGACATTTGAAGGGACAGATCATAAAGAGCGAGGGGATACGCAAAAATGATCACGACGAGCGCAAAAAAAAGCCCATCCAGGAGAACTCGCCCGCGCCCCTGAAGGAGCAAAGCGCCCCAAAATCCAAACATGATCGCCGACCGTGTCAGCGAAGGAGAAGGCTGTCCCAACCAAGCATAGGCTGCGACCAGAGGAGCCGCGCAGAAAACCGCCAATTTCGGCCGGGGAATTAGGAGCAGCAGATCGGGAGAGAGCCGACCAATGAGCCATGCCAAGGCGAATCCCATTGCAGCTACAAACCCAACGTGAAGACCTGATAATGCCAATGTATGAGCAAGTCCGGCTGCACGCATTGCAGCGGATGTCTCCAATTCTATTTGAGATCGATCACCAGTGACAAGAGCCAAAACCATAGCTCCGCCCTGGGTGTCGGGAATGTGTTCCGCCACGAGATGGCGCACCCGCACTTTCAAGGCACCAAGAGACGAGCGAACACCATCCCCCCACACCAACTCACGCCCTTGGCCCACACGCCATGCTCGCCAAAAGACACCCTGCCTCTGCCAGTACCACGAAAAATCCCAGGCACCGGGATTGGTGAATCCGTGAAGAGGTACCACTCGCATGAACGCGGTGACGGTCTGCCCTTCCAATGGTGTCACATCCGGCTTTCGCCAAGTCCAAGCCAATTTGCCGGGCAACCCTTCTTTCCGCTCCCCGACCTGGCAGGTTATTTCTCGCAAAAGAATCCTGAATCGCCCATCAATGCGCGGCTCAACCCGATCCACCGTTCCCGTTACCCTGACGGCAGTACGAGATGTCATCCAGATAGGAATCTCAACCGGAGCAGGCGTCCACAGACTAGTGTAACCAAAGCCACACCCGGCGCATAATAGAAAAAGGAGAAAAGGCACTCGTGAAGCCCGACCGCGCAAAGAAAAATCGACAAAGAGAAGAAGTCCTAACGCCGTCAGAGACGGCACCGGATATTTGAAAGAAAATATCCCTGCGCAGAAAGCAAGAAAAAGACTCTGCCATGGAAGCAGCCCCGCAAGAGGCGGGACCATGTCCGGTCGGGAACAGCGATCACACACTCTCCCCTCCCATATGGTTTAGATCAGCCGCAGCTGATCATCGTCTTCCAGACGCAACTTAAGGTGCTGGTATGCTTTAGCAGTAGCTACCCGGCCGCGAGGGGTACGTTTCAAGAAACCGCACTGAATAAGATATGGTTCATAAATGTCCTCAATGGTCCGAACTTCCTCGGCACAGGCGGCGGCAATTGTCTTGAGGCCAACCGGCCCACCATTGAAATTCTCCACCATCAACGTGAGTATTTTCCTATCCATATTGTCCAGCCCATGCTGATCCACATCCAACCGTTCCAATGAGGATTCAGCAATCTCACGAGTGACGACGCCACTTCCGTGCACCAACGCATAATCTCGCACCCTGCGCAGCAAACGGTTGGCAATGCGAGGCGTTCCCCGAGCACGGCGGCCAATGGCGAGAGCCCCCTCTTCCTCCACCTCCACATCAATGATCCCGGCTGCCCGCTGAACAATACGACCAAGCTCTTCAGGAGAATAGAATTCAATGCGAAAGATGCAACCAAAACGATCACGAAGAGGGGAAGTCAGCAGGCCGAGTCTCGTGGTAGCGCCAACGAGGGTAAACGGCTCCAGATCGAGCTTGACAGTTCGAGCACCCGGCCCGGACCCGATTACCAGATCGATCTGAAAATCTTCCATGGCCGGATATAAGACTTCTTCTACCGTGGCGGGCATGCGGTGAATTTCATCTATAAACAGGATATCACCTCTGTCCAGATTGGTCAGGATCGCGGCAAGGTCACCGGAACGTTCAATGACGGGACCGGACGTTGAGACCATATTTACACCCAATTCACTGGCCATTATCCGTGCCAGAGTCGTCTTGCCCAGCCCCGGATTGCCATAGAAAAGTGTGTGATCAAGAGGACGACCTCGCTCCGTAGCAGCCCGGATAAAAACATCTAGATTGCACCGCAGGTCTTCCTGACCAATGAAATCACTCAGTCTTTTAGGCCTGACATTTTCTTCGGGAAGAGTGCACTTACTCATGAACGTGCCGCGTTGATTTTCTTGAGAACCGCACGAATAGCACCAGCGGCTTCAAGGTCGGGTTCTTCATCAAAAACAGCCATGATCATGGGACGAACTTCGTCTTCGGAATACCCCAGCCCCTTCAGCCCGGCGAGGGCATCAAGGTATTCCCCCTGCGGCCCCTGAGGGGCTCCAGCAGAATGAACCCTCGCTGTGGTCTGGGTCAGCTTATTCACTTTATCCTTGAGATTCCACAATATCTGCTTGGCCGATTTCGGGCCAATACCAGGGACTCGCGACAACATGTCCACATCCTCGCGAAACGCGATTTCGCGCAAATGGTCGGCGTCGTACATGGACAGGATCGCGAGCGCCTTCTTTGGGCCCAGCTTATCAATAGAAATGAGCGTACGGAATAAATCCAGGTCATCGGCCTCTAAAAAACCAAATAGATCAATCGCTTTTTCCGCCACCTGTGTGTGAATAAACAGTGCAATGTCACCGCCTTGTCCGGGCAGCTTGGCCACCACAGATGTCGGTGCAGCAACCTCATATCCCACACCTCCCGGCGTCAGAACAACCAGACCCTGTTCATCCGCAGAAAGGAGCGACCCCTGTAAATATCCGATCATGCAAAGCCTCCGTTGCACGGTTATTAGCCCATTACCGGACGCAATTCAAAGGGAATGGTTGTCAACTTTTCGCACCGGAGTCAATACCGGCACAGCTGAACGATAAAAGGAAAGAAAGAAAATGACTCTATAACGAATGAAAAAGCATTCTGGCACTGGTAGAAAAGACTTGCCTTGAGTCCCACAAGAGAACCATCAGCATCCGGTGAGCCTCCGCATCCGGCGCTCATTCAGATGACAAATGGCAATAGCCAATGCGTCTGAAGCATCTTCCGCCCAATCTGGTTTTTTGACACCCAAACAATGCGCGACCATAAAAGCGACCTGATCCTTGGGCGCATTCCCCAATCCGACAAGGTTCTTTTTAACCTTGGTCGGTTCATACTCCGAAACAGGAATATTATTGATGGCGCAGGCTGCCATTGCAGCTCCCCTCGCCTGTCCCAGCTTCAGGGCAGACGAGGGGTTTTTTGAAACAAAAACATTCTCAATAGCGGCTTCCACCGGCCCATGAGTCCGAATGAGAATTTGCAGCCGATCAAAGATGACACCCAATCGGGTCGCCATATCCTTTTTGACCGGGGTACGAATAGTGCCGGTCTCAATAAGAGAGGTTTGTCCTGATACTTCCCGGACAATGCCATACCCGGTCACACGAGAGCCAGGGTCCAGTCCTATGACGACCAATCCGCGACCTGCCACGAATTACTCTTCCTCGAACAGTTCGTCAGGAAAATCTGCGTTAAGATAAACCTTCTGTACATCGTCATTATCTTCCAGCACATCGAACAATGCCATGACCTTTTTACCAGTCGCAACATCCACAGGGACGAGATTCTCTGGAACCTGACCAAACTCGGCAGATTGATATTCCATCTCAGCATCAACAAATGCCTGCTGTACAGCCATGAAATCTCCAGGAGCAGTCAGCACGGTGAAGGTGTCACCATCATCCACGATATCCTCGGCTCCAGCTTCCAGGCCAACCAGCATCAGATCGTCTTCGGTAAACTTTTCTTTCTCGAAAACGATGATGCCCTTTTTGTTGAACATATACGCCACAGCTCCAGCTTCAGCCATATTGCCATTGTGCTTGGTAAAGGCGTGACGAATCTCCGCAACCACACGGTTTTTATTATCCGTGGCAACATCGACCAACATGGCCACACCGCCAGGGCCGTACCCTTCGTACAGAATCTCCATGATATCACCACCGGCCAATTCGCCAGTGCCCTTCTTGATGGCATTGTCGATCTTGTCCTTGGGCAGGTTAACCGCTTTTGCCTTCTGAATGGCAAGACGGAGACCAGAGTTATCTTCCGGGTTACCGCCGCCAGCCTTGGCCGCGAGGATAATGTCCTTGGCCGCCTTGGTGAAAAATTTGGCTTTTTTAGCGTCCTGGCGCCCTTTGCGATGCTGGATATTAGCCCATTTACTATGCCCTGCCATACTTCCTCCTGAGTAGTATAAAAAAATATCCTGTTTTATTCTGAGCCGTCGACTTTATCCGTCCGCGCCCTTAAAGCCAAGGGCGACGATAAATATCTCCTTGCTTTCAGAACGCGAACTGTACGGTTTAAAATTCTTTATCTTGCCAAAATAGGGACGCAAAGCATCCCGAAAATCCTTGGTGTCGCCACTCTCAAAAATCTTGACCGTAAAATGACCGCCCGTTTTGAGATACTTGAGTGCAACTTCAAAAGCCCGCTCACACAACTCCAGACTGTTTGCCTGATCGGCAAATTTAATTCCGGTTGTCTTGGGGGCCATATCACTGATAATAAGGTCAAAAGGCCGCAACGGTTCCATTGCTTCCAATAATTCGGGAGCATCGGAAAAAACATCTGCCTGCAAAAAAGTAATATTTTCAGGAAAGCTATGTTTCGTCTCCTGAATATCGACACCAAGCACATGCCCGGTCTTACCAACCCGCTCTCCAGCAAACTGAGTCCACGACCCAGGAGCTGCTCCGAGGTCGAGAACGGTCTGGCCCGGCTTGAAAAGCTTGAACCGCTTGTCCATCTCCTTGAGCTTGTAGACGGATCGGGCGGCGTAGTTTTCCTTTTTGGCCCTTTTAAAGTACTTATCCTGATATTGTTTCATGGCAACGCTCCTTGATCGGCGTGGAGCGTTTCCCTACCCGAATATACCGAAAAAGCCAAGTGCAGTCACGTGACCAGACCTGTCAGAATCCGCATAATAAATGAGTTGGGCAACCTACAGACCCTTCCCGATGGCCCGAATCAATTCGAAGTAATCCCAGGTGCCAAAAATCTTATTTGCCTCGGTCTTGGTCCGGAACCAGCTGAAATTAAAAAATTATTCCCACAGTATACACACGCATACTTCATAGAATGCCCGACCATGCAATCGCAAATTCAATCATGGGACAAAAGGGTTCCATCCGGTTTTCTCCCATTAGACCCTCAACTTTTTACTCCAGAACTGGCGGCGCAGAGTACGATTATACGATATAGGCCAGGTCTCAAGGCCTTTCCGTCATTCTGGGCCCCTCTAACGGCACGGGTGGCTCTGGGCCATACGATCCTCACGCCTCAATCACAAATAGCCTGGCTCCCCTTCGCTGAAAACGATCTCCTGGTCAGAGAACTTCTCCATGCTTTGGAAGCCAGAGGGTATACTGTCCGCACCATCAATCAGGAGCACTTGGAACGCTCGCCAGGCACAGCTCTCCCCGCTTTCATGGAGCATGAGACTCCTGCGTTATTTCTTTCCGTCAACTTCAAGGGATTGGACCCCTTTGGGCTTGGCTTCAACATCCTGCGTGAAGCAGGTGTTAAAACAGGTATCTGGCTGGTGGATAATCCATTCAACATCCTCCCCTCAATAAAGTCCGGTTTTTGGAAAGAAGTCCCTCTTTTCGTCACGGATCACACTTTTATAACTCCCCTCAAAAGAGCCGGAGCATCAGAAGTCACTCATCTCCCCCTTGCGGCCTGTCCTGAATTATTCTCTCAGCCCGGCCCCCTGCCGGATCACGGCAACGACCTGGAAAACAAACTTGTTTTTGTCGGCCGTTCTGAATTCCCCAGAAAACAGAAATTTTTTGCAGGATTAAAACCACCCAAAGCCCAGATGGAACAGGCTGTCTCAATGCTCAGTCGTGGGGAGCGTCCTCACTTCCACTGGTGGCATAAGCAAATCCCATCCCGCCCCTGGCCGGGCAATGAGATTCGAACAGTAGGGATAGGCGCAGAAGTGACCGGGCAACGGTGGAAGCTCGACTGCCTCACGGCAGCCGGGGAAGAGACAGTCATTTTCGGTGACGATAAATGGCGTCAATACTCAGGGATAACAAACGACATTCGCCGATTTCTCGATTACTACGGAGCACTCCCCGCCGTGTACCACGCTGCAGGTGCGATACTCAACATCACGGGTATGCAACTCCCTGCCGGACTAACCCAGCGTCACTTTGATGTTTGGTGCGCTGGCGGCTTCCTCCTCACCGACGCCAACCCCGGTCTGACGATCTTTCCCGATTCGCTCACCACGCCCATTACATATAAGGTCACGGCAGATATCGGACCACTTTTCACTACCTTTCAAAAGAATGACTCCGATAAAATCACTTTACAAGACGCCTGGAAAAAAGAAATCCAAGAGCACCATACCTATCACAACAGACTTGAAACCCTCACTCAAGCTCTCGGGCTTCCCTGACTTTCCTGTAATAGATTCCGTCAAATAACTCTCCACACAATGAAAAAAGGTTGTGCCACTGCACAAAAAGGACTAATGATTTTCACTCCATTGGGGACGTAGCTCAGCTGGGAGAGCGCTGCCTTCGCAAGGCAGAAGTCGAGAGTTCAAATCTCTTCGTCTCCACCAAGAAAGACAAAGGGTTTCAAGTGATTACTTGAAACCCTTTTTTTATTTACCGCAATAAACACCACATTCCCACCACTTGCCCCCCTCATTTCAGACCCCAAAAGTCGACATCAGATAAAAAAAAGACAACTCTATTAACATGATCCTATTGGTGGATTATTTAGCAAACAGATGAAAATCAAGGGCAGAATCTCTCACTAGTTGGGATTCACCAATCCCGTGAAGATCACAAAGATCTTTGACATAATGAGGCCGACGCCGAACAGGACGACACTGTCGCATGATCACAACACATGTACAGACATCTACGCATCTAAGACGCCCTGTGAGTCGGCCGGACAGTCAGAAAGAGGACAAACTTTTAGCTACCCCTATTCATAATGACCTTGTGTAGAGAGTAACGGTTATGAGCAATCGCGCTCAGGCCAATAACACAAGGAGTCATCTTATGACTATTGAACTAGATGTTCGATTTAGATTTTCATCTGCTGGAAGACCGCTGACGAATGAAGTGTGCGTGAAACATGAAACCAGTTTCACTGAAACTGCGATCCAAATAGGATCCATGTTAATCCCGCTGTTGGCTAGCGCCATCAACATTTTTTTCGGAAGCTAACTCCTTCTGATTTTTTTTAACTGCTTCACTTGCTGGTGATTAATGCAAAAGCACAAATACCCGCTCTCTCAATCCCCCCTGTATAAACTGAGAACTAAAAAGAAACTTGCGCTTCTTTTAGGCCAATCTCTTGACGACTTACAAAAACTAGCCTCAAGTAACGACAACTACAAAGTATATACACTTTCTCCAAAGGGTAAGCTGGCCCACCCATACTTTTTAAAAAAAGAACGATTGGTTCAAGAAGTTCGACCACATCTAAAAAGTGTTCACGAACGAATTTTATCCCTATTAAAATGCGTAAAAACTTCTGATTATTTACACTCTGCGACTAAGGGAAAATCGCTACAAAACGAACGCGGAAACCCATCTCCCAAACAAAGCCGCCAATAAAGTAGATATTAAAAGTTTTTATGAATCGGTAACATTTGGCCGCATCTACCATTTTTTCAACAGCACGCTAAAGTGCAACGCAGATGTCGCACATCTTCTTACAAGATTATGTGCTTTCAAAAGGACTTTACCCACAGGGTCATGTATTAGCCCACTACTTTCATTCTGGACAAATGTTGGCATGTTTGACCAGCTTTCCACTTTTAGCAAATCACACAACCTTGCCATGACCTTATACGTCGACGACGTAACTTAGAAGTGGGTTCACTTTATCGGACCACTGAGCGGCGAATTTAAGGTGGACAGTTTTACGTGTTACGCCGCCTTGTGGGTCCATCCCAGAGGGGGTACCCCCTCTGGGATGGGACCGCTTTGATATATCTCCATCGGCTTGCGTCCGTCAAAGGTCTTATGAGGACGCCGATTATTGTAGAAGTTAAACCACCAGGCCAAGGCACTCCGCAGCTCACTTCCTGTCTCCAGTTCCCGCAAGTAGACACATTCGTATTTCAAAGACTTCCAGAGTCGTTCGATCATGACGTTATCCATCCAGCGTCCTCGGCCATCCATTGAAATGCGGATGCCAGCATCCCGCAGAGTCTTTGTGAATTCATAGCTGGTGAACTGGCTCCCCTGGTCTGTGTTGAATATCTCAGGTTCTCCATAACGGTTGATCGCATCCTCCAAAGCTACGACACAAAAGTCGGCCTCCATCGTATTCGACAAACGCCACGACAATACTGCCCGGCTATGCCAATCCATGATTGCCACGAGATACAAGAAGCCTCGTTTCATCGGAATGTAAGTAATGTCGGTACACCAAACTTGATTTGGCTTTGTGATCTTCATGTTCCGCAACAAATACGGATATATTTTGTGCTGTGGATGAGGATCACTCGTCCTCGGTTTTTGGTAAATCGCCATCAAGCCCATCTTGCGCATAAGTCGTCTCACACGACCACGGCCAACCAGATGCCCTTCATCCCGCAGAATGTTGCGCATCTGGCGTGAGCCGAAAAATGGTAGCTCCATGAACAACTCGTCGATGCGTTTCATCAACTCCAAGTTATACGATGATTCGCCAATCGGCTGATAATAGTATGTTGAGCGTTGCAGTTTGAGGATTCTGCATTGTCGCCGGACGCTGAGTTGTGGATGCTCTTTGTCGACGACTTCACGCCTTCGCTCGCAGCTCAGATTTTGGCGAAGGCTTGTTGCAAAAAATCCTTCTCGATCAGAAGTTGGCCGATCTTAGCGTGCAGATCCTTGATATGTGCATCGTCCATTTGCTGGCTCTTCTCTGCCTTGCCAGAAAATGACGCGACAATACCTTCTTTGGCTTGTCGTTTCCACGTGGATATCTGGTTGGTGTGAACTCCATACTTGCTGGCCAGCTCGGAAAGTGTGTGCTCGCCAGACAAAGCGTCGAGGGCTACACGGGCTTTGAATTCAGCAGTAAATCTTCTTCTCTTCTTGGACATCGAAAAGCCTCCTTCGGCTATCATATGTCCACCTTATACTGTGGTCCAGTTTCTTAGACCCACTTCTCTTTTTCTGGTCAAAAACTATCAAAAGAAACCAGCTTCAATATCGATAAGATTATCGCCAGCTATGGATACAAACCCCATAAACAGCGTCTTTACACAGGCAATAAAGCAAAAGTCATTACAGGACTTGCCTTGTGCAATAACAGGCTGGATATTCCCAACAAGCGGCGTGGAAAAATACGAGTCATGATTGAAGCAATAAACGCAGAAAAGAATGCAGATAAAAAAGAGAAGTTATGCAACTCTCTTGTAGGAATGACCTACGAAGCGGCCCAGTTCAACTTGGGATTCGCACGAAAGATAGCAAGGCAGATAAGGAAAAGATGCCCTGCACGCGACAACAGGTGTCTATATAAGCAAAGCCCCCTTTCGGGGGCTCAGACTGCTGACAAACCCTCGCCTTTTGGCGAGGGTTTTCTTATACTATTTTTATGCTGAAAACGCCTAAAGACCAACAAGTAAAGATGGAGTTTGTTTCGATCAATGACCTGGTCCCACAAAACCATCTTCTTCGAAAAATTGCCAAAGTCATAGACTTTTCCTTCATCCGCAAACGCACCAAGGAGCTGTACTGCGAAGACAATGGACGACCAGCCATTGACCCGGTAGTGCTCTTCAAAATGCTGTTTATTGGCTACCTGTTCGGAATCCGTAGCGAGCGACAACTCGTGAGAGAGATCGAGGTCAACATGGCTTATCGATGGTTCCTCGGATTTGGCTTGCAGGACAAGATTCCCAATGCCTCGACCCTCAGCCAGAACAGGCGGCGCAGGTTTAATGGAACCAGCGTTGCCCAAGACATTTTTGATGGGATCGTAGTTCAGGCCATGCACAAGAATCTTGTTGGTGGGCATACGCTTTACACCGACTCAACTCATCTCAAGGCCAATGCGAACAAGAATAAATACAAGGAAAAGCAGGTCAGTAAAAGCACAAAATCCTACCTCGGCGAACTCGATGAAGCCGTGGAGGAAGATCGACGTGAGCATGGTAAAAAGCCGCTAAAAGTACGATCTGTCGAGCCTGAAGAAAAGCAGATCAAGCAAAGTACGACCGACCCTGAAAGCGGTTATATGGTCCGAGAAGGTAAGCCCAAAGGCTTCTTTTATCTGGATCATCGCACGGTAGACAGCCGCTGCAACATTATCACCGACAGCCATGTGACCTCGGCGGCCTTGCACGATAGCGTGCCGTATCTGGAAAGGCTAGAAAGGCAGATTGATCGGTTCGATTTTTCAGTGAAAAACGTAGGACTTGATGCCGGATATTTCACACCACATATATGCAAGGCGCTGATAGAAAAAGATATTTATGGTGTCATTGGCTATCGTCGGCCACCTCGTCGCAAAGGAATGCTCCCCAAACGGCTGTACCAATATCAGCCTGAAACCGATTGTTATATCTGCCCAGAGGGTCAAAAACTTCACTATGTGACAACGAACCGAGAAGGGTATCGACAGTACGCTTCTTCGCCAGAACAGTGTCAATCCTGTCGACGACTTGGAGAATGTACGACGAGCAGAACTCACAAAAAGACAATCAGTCGGCATGTTTGGCAGAACCATAAAGACTTGATCGATCAGCACCGCCTCAGCGAGTATGGAAAGCGGGTTTACGTCCGGCGAAAAGAGACCGTTGAACGCAGCTTTGCCGATGCGAAAGAATTGCATGGGCATCGCTATGCCCGCTTCCGAGGCTTGTCTAAAGTGCAAGAGCAAAGTCTGCTTTCCTCCGCCTGCCAGAATATGAAGAAAATGGCTATGATGCTGGTTCCAATAGGCCTTTTGCATGCAATATTGTCATCATTTTTACGTCATTTCCGCTTGAGAGCCCTTTCAGGTGGTTCTTTCACGACAACAACCCAACAAAACAACCTTTTGGCGACGTGATAAAAAATCGAAGCATGAGAAAACCCCACTTTCAAAAAAAGTGGGGTTTGTCAGCGATCTGAGGGGCTTTCAGCCCCTCTTTAAATTTATAATGGTGCCCCTCGGCGGCAGGGGCGGTTCAGGCAGTCAAAAACCATTGTTACTGATTGTCAGGACGATGATCCAACACCCTTTGAGGGATTTCTGGAATCTTCTCCGAGCATATCGCCATAAGCTTTGTTTTGGCTGCCTCCCAAGTCTCTTCCGTGAAGAATAGCTGTGGAGGGGTTGATCGAGTGGTGCTGTCATACATGGTGATGACCTTCCCCTCCGAAAAGATCGGAAACATGTCGCCAAACCACTTGGCGCAGTGAGCATCAAGCTCAACACCTGCTTCTTGAGTCAACTGCACTTGGCATCCAACGACTCTACGCTCAAAGCTCTCTATATCAAACGCTAGCTCGACCATTACCGACTCCACTTTATCACATGAAATGACAAAAGGCTCCGGCTCGCCAGCCAGTGATAAATTTGCTGAGACCAGCATCAGCGCCAAAAACGGGACCAAACTTAGCAAGCTACTACTCTTCATATTCTATCCAATACTGCACCACGGTGTTATCAGCACCCTTTTGAACGATCTGAATACTCCAAAGCACAGGTGTATCGGTCAATGTGCTGAAGGTAAAGGAAACATCCTTGGTCAATGTATGACTCGACCGGATGCCATCAAGATTTGAATAGACTTCGACTCCAGAAGCCAATGCACCAGTAATGTGCTTGATCCTGACTTTGACAAG
Organism: Pseudodesulfovibrio piezophilus C1TLV30; assembly: GCF_000341895.1. NCBI lineage: Bacteria > Pseudomonadati > Thermodesulfobacteriota > Desulfovibrionia > Desulfovibrionales > Desulfovibrionaceae > Pseudodesulfovibrio > Pseudodesulfovibrio piezophilus. Next base: position 964,729 of record NC_020409.1, read on the forward strand.
ACCCAAACCAAAGAACTGTTGAACAGCATTGCCCTCATAGCCTTCGATAAATTCACTGAGATAGCGCTTTTGCGGAATGTGCTCATGCTGACGAATGTCACACTTACAATTGGGGTGAGGCGGTTCCGGCTTCTCCATAAACTTTTTCCCCGCCATGGCCTGGCATTTATCGCACGCCTTCGCCTTTGGCTGCACGGTCCAGTAAGTGGTTTTCCCATTACTCTCTGAAGGCTGCCTATATGGCGGATCTCCGGGGACTGGTCTATTCTTCTGAGTGTTACCACCTGATACTCCAACCATGTGTTTGGGCATCCCGTAAACGAGCTGATCGTCACCGATATGCTGTGCCCACTGCTTCTTCATAACTGTCTCCTTTTGGGGTTTGGCCATACCTCCGAAATGAAGGATTGGAGCTACCCTGTTATATTTGCGAAAAAGCGTAACATGGATTTTCGACTCACAATCCCCCGAAACGCGTCAAGGTCGGCCAAATGTATTCTCATGTCGGCAAAAAACATGCTCATGCTGGTGAAAAACATGTTTCGTTCAACCGATTGTACTTGACAGCTTTTTAAGCCCCGCAAATCAACCGCCCGACCTGCCATCGAAACGGGCAGCCTGGGAGTATCCCCAGACTGCCTTGATTTTACTTATTCAAAGAACTGACCGTTGCTGATGCTCACATTGGAACTTGCAGCAGGAGCGGCCTTTTCATTGGTTATGGTGATGAGACGATCTCCTCCTCTCTGTTGGTTCACTTTAATCCCAGAGCTTCGAAGAAAGCCCTTGCAGCGTGTCAGTCGTTTTCCGAGCGAACTTGGCGTTTGGGGCCAGAGCTTCAGCCGGGTGATACGTTCATCAACGACACCTTCCAGTGCCTTCTGCAGAGTAGCTGTATTTCCTTCCCAAGCAAAAGTATCTGACATGAGCGTAATGATCGCGTTGGCGACATGATCTGATTCCAGAGCACGTTCGATGGATTCGTCCTGATTGTTTCCGTAGGCTTCGAGGAACTCTCCCTTGTCCCAGTGAGGCATAGCCTCTTCAGCCGCCACACACCAATGGGTGAAGTCCGCCATTCTTGGCGGGTTTTCGACTTGGACGCTCTGTCTGTTCTTCAGGGCGCACATGACGCCATCGCACAAACCGCCAAGAATCTTGGGAGCGGCTGTATCGAAAACGAAAGACAGTTGGGATTCTGTCATCCTGTGTCTCGGCCTGATTACCGGCAGCGTTACCCGAAGGCTCCGATCTGCCAAATCGTGACGGTCTGCGACCTGATCAATCCCGTTGAGGACGATGGGACGCATGATCGTAAACAGGGCCTCTTTATCGTTGGTGAACAACTTCCGGGCAGAGAAACTACCGCCTGTAGCCATGCGGCACAGGGCATCCGACAGCCAAGCCGGCACCCCAGAGAGGTTGTCCAGAGTCACAATCCAGGAGTTGTTCGCGGAGATGACTAGGTTTTATCGACATTCACTGAATCCACATTGTGATGGCAGCCAAGGCGATCAAACTACTGTAGTTTGAAGATTCCCTTTCATAACACTTTGCAATCCCTACGAATTATCTAAAGGAATCGAATGTGCGTTCAATGGCATTACGTAACTTATATTGTTTACGATCATATGACCTTTGATACTTTCTGTGCTTCCGGGAAGGAATTACCCGCTTCGCCGAGATCGTCTTTGCCTACGATGAGGGACCGCCCAAGGCGAAATGGGTCTACAAACTATTGTAAACGAAAAGGAGAGACATGGCTGCTCCCCTCTTTTCAAATTTGACTGGTTTCCTGATAAGTGAGGGCAACAACGGGTGGTTAATCCCTTACGAAAATCAGTCCGCCAGATGGCGATGCCGCCCAGCACTCACCATAACAAATCGATACGCCCGAGACTTTTGCCTCGGGCGTATCGATGAATCTAAAGGAAAGGGTAAGACAGGAGGATCAATGCCGCAAACGCACCAATGATGATACATATGATCCCGTTGATAAGCTTCTCACGCGGGTTCAGGCCCTCATCTTTGTTGAACCACCGTTTCCATGAAAACGGGCGAAGGTCTGTATGCCGAGAGTAATACCACTCTCGTATGAAGACGACTCCACCAACAGAGCAAACAATGCTTGCAATAATCCAAAAGATGATACCTGCTATCACTTTTTCCTCTTCCCGTTTTCCAGGGCGTTACTCAGCCAAGAATCGCTGTATTCACTGCCAACGATTGAGCCGACAACACCTCCAAGGTCACTTGCATCTTTCAACGGCTTGGGAGGTATGTTTTTGGGCGGTGTAATTCTGCCAAAGTTTTTGCCGACAGCCTTGCCTACTTTTCCGATTGCACCACCGACAGCACCACTTACTCCAGATGCAGCGACTTTCCCGACATCATCGACTTTGCCTTTCTTGATATACTGGCTCCCGGCTTCATTCAAGACAGCTGCACCGCCACCAAACAGAAGGGTTGAACCAATACCTCCGCCCATGGTGCTTACCGCGCCGGTTGCAGCGCCCAAGCCGACTGATTTGGCATAGTCCCCTGTGCCCATCTTGCCGCTTCTCCAATCATCCCAATTGTCGTAGGCATTGGAGCCTGCGCCAATCGCGGCCCCTGCAACCGGAACCCAAGTGAACAACCCCATGGGGTCATGCATGTTGACCGGATCATCCAAACAATAGCCATACCAATCAGGATCGCCGCCCTTGTTCCCGATGGGATCGGGCGCGGTCCACCTGCCGGTGAAGGTGTCGTAATCACACCAGCCGAAGCGGACGAAACCCAAATCTCGGTCGTGCAGGCCGCCCGCAAAGCCAATGGGCACGCGCAGGCCGGGATTGGTGTCCTCAATGATCCCGCCGAAGGGAGCGTACCGGACTTCCTTTATCACGTTGCCGCCAGCGTCGGCAACCACGCGCAGGAAACCTACCTGATCGTAGTGCAGGGTAAATACGGCCCCGTCTTCGCGCCGCATAGCCGATGGAAGGCGTGCGTTATCGCCATACCAGAACTCGTACCCCATGCGCCCGTCGTGGAACGCGCCGAGCCGGACGAAGTCGAGCCATTGGTAAGCCTCGACGAGTTGGCCGTTGAGATATTTGGCGGCCCGCCGGCCCTGCTCGTCATGGCGAAAGGTGTAGACGCAGTTCTGGCCCTCCACCTCCATTTTGAGCAGCCGGTAGTCCGGTGCGTACTTGTACAGATGGTACGTACCGCCTGTTCGACCAGATGGAACGGAACCCGTTGTCGTCGTGGGTGTACCCGTTGTTGCCCGCGCTCATCAGCCGGTTGTCCAGGGTGTGGCGATAATCGCGATAGCCGGCACCCCAGAGAGGTTGTCCAGAGTCACGATCCAGGAGTTGTTCGCGGAGATGACTAGGTTTTATCGACATTCACTGAATCCACATTGTGATGGCAGCCAACGCGATCAAGCTACTGTAGTTTGAAGATTTCCTTTCATAACACGTTGCAATCCTTCTGAATTGTCTAAAGAAGCCGAATGTGCGTTCAATGGCATTACGTAACTTATATTGTTTACGATCATATGACCTTTGATACTTTCTGTGCTTCCGGGGAGGAATTACCGCTTCGCCACCTGTCTTTTTTACGGCATCCAAGACTTGTTGGGAATCGTAGCCTTTGTCGGCGAGCATGTATTGGCATTCGAGACCACGAAAGAGTTATGAGCCTTGAGTGCAATCATTACAGTGTCCTTGCGAGAGATGGAAACGAATCGGCTTTGCTTCCCCATCGGTACACAGATGAATTTTGGTTGCCAGCCCACCTCTGGATCGCCCCTCGGTCGCAGACGAGTCCCCCCTTTTCCGGTAATGGCCTGTTGATGAGCGAGGACGATACTACTGCCTATAACACTGTTTTTATTGTGTTTATATTTAACAAGTGACGCAAAGACTTGTTCCCATACTCCTTTTACGGCCCATCGGGCTCCGCTCCATAACACCCGCAAGACACAGTTAATGAATGTTCGATTATCTGCTCCAGATCGCCCCGGATCACCTGCCTTGCCTGGAACAATCGGTCCTAAAACGGCCCACTGACTTTCGGTTAATTCGCATCTTCTGTTCATTTCCAGACTTTATCTAGTAAATTGATAAATATCGATACGCCCTAAAGCAACTGCTTCCCAAAGGCGCAACTCATGGAATGTGTGTGGAAACGTTTTTCCCTCTTCTCTGCGGATATCCTGTTCAGAAACATTGTGAAAATGAATTGCACCGTCAGCCTCAATGATGGGGTTTCTTTGGAGTGCTCCCACTCCTTGAAGTCCTTGTACTGTGATGATAGACTCCTTTATGAGTCAAGAATTAATGGACAACGACTGCACTCTGAGAAAATAAACACTTAACAGGTTGGGAAACATGGCAAAATTTAAAGTTTTCATTACACGACGCATCCCGCAGGAAGGCATTGATCTGCTTGAAACAGTGGCCGATGTCGAAATCAACCCGGAAGACGCTCCACTGCCACGCCCCCTGTTGCTTGAAAAAGCTGCTGAATGCGATGCCATGATTGGTGTATTAACAGACAGAATTAATGGCGAATTCTTTGATGCCGCGAAAAATCTCAAGGGATATGCGAACTATGCAGTCGGCTATGACAATATTGATGTCAATGAGGCCACAAGGCGTCAAATTCCCGTGTCCAATACACCCGGCGTGCTAACCACTGCCACAGCAGAATGCGCCTGGGCACTGCTTTTCTCCGTGGCGAGACGTGTGGTTGAAACCGACCACATAATGCGTTCGGACAAATGGACAGGATGGGGACCGCTTCAATTCATCGGTGGCGACATCAAGGGCAAGACTCTCGGTATTGTCGGAGCAGGACGCATAGGAACTGAAATGGCTCTCATGTCCAGAGGGTTTGATATGCCGGTTCTCTACACCAGTTCCTCGGGCCGGACAAACGGTGCTCTCGAGGCAGAGCTGAACGCTGAGTTGGTCTCCTTTGAAGAACTCCTGAAACGGTCTGATTTCATTTCACTCCATGCCCCGTTGACTCCAACCACCAAACATATGTTCGATGAATCAGCATTCTCGCTCATGAAAAAAACAGCTTACCTCATCAATACAGCTCGTGGACCAGTCATCAACGAAGCTGATCTGGTTCAAGCTCTTCAGTCAGGTGAAATCGCAGGTGCTGGCTTGGATGTATACGAAAATGAACCAGCCATGGCTCCAGGACTGGCAGAACTTGATAATGTCGTCATCCTGCCTCATATAGGATCAGCCACAAAATCGTCTCGAACCAATATGGCGACCATGGCCGCACGAAATATTATTGCCATGCTCAAGGGAGAAACGCCGGAAACCTGTCTCAACCCCGAGATATTCACCTAATAAGGCTGAGAACTTTCCCCAAAGAAAATTCCACAACGCCCAAATAATACGGCCTGCAAGCAGATGAAATTCCGCCCGCAGGCCGCCTTTTAATCGTAGGACTCATCATGACTTCATACATCGAAAAACAGGCTCACCTCCACCATATCGTCGAGCGAACCATCAATGCGGTGTCGCCAGACCCGGCAATTCGTTCCGCCCTGAAACTTGATGGAGATGTCTTGACCGTTGCTGAGAGAGAGTACGACCTGAACCAGTTCGAGCGCATTTTTGTACTGGGTGCTGGCAAGGCTTCCGCCGCCATGGCCGAAACTCTAGAAAAAATTCTGGGAAACCGTCTTCATGGTGGTATCATGGCAACCAAATACAACCATGGTCTCAAGCTCAGAAAAACACGAGTGCTTGAATCAAACCATCCAGTTCCAGACCTGGCAGGAGAACGTGCGGCCAAGGAATTGATCAGCCTTGCCAAAGGGATATCAGAAAAAGATCTGGTCTTCTGTTTGCTTTCAGGCGGAGCCAGCGCCATCGTTCCCGCACCACGCCATCCCGTGACCTTGGCCATCAAACAGGAAACAACTCGAAAGCTTCTGGAATGTGGTGCAACCATTAATGAAATCAATGCAATCAGGAAACACCTTTCCTTCTTCAAAGGCGGACATTTCGCAAAGGCTCTCGAACCTGCCACGGTATTGACACTGATTATATCCGACGTGGTCGGAGATTATCTTGATGTCATCGGTTCCGGCCCAACCGCACCAGATGAATCCACCTTTTTCGACTGCCAGGCCATCCTTGATAAGTATGGCCTGTGCGGTGAAATTCCCGATGAAGTGACTCAGGTCATATCAGACGGATGCGAAGGCAAAACTCCTGAGACATGTAAGGAAGGCGATGCCTGTTTTGAACGAGTCCAGAATGTCATTATCGCTGGCAACGCCATGGCGGTGGCCGGAGCGGCGGAAGCAGCCAGAGAAAAAGGGTATACCCCGATTGTGGTGGACCACTCCATGGAAGGAGAAGCCCGAGATGTGGCTAAAAGATTGATCCGGCTGGCCGGAGAATATTCTCAGGGACACCATGAGATCAAACCGCCGGTCTGCCTGCTTGCAGGAGGAGAGACAACTGTCACCATCCGTGGAAACGGCAAAGGAGGCCGCAATCAGGAATTGGCCCTTGCCGGAGCCATTGAATTATCTGGAATGCAGTGTTGTCGAGAAAACATCTCGGTACTCTGTCTCGGCACAGATGGGTCCGATGGGCCGACCGATGCAGCCGGGGCATTCGTTTTTCCGGACACAGTGGCTCGATCGCAAGCCCAATCACGGTCAGCGAGAGAATATCTCGAAAACAATAATGCCTATGAATTCTTCACGAATACGGGGACTCTCCTCAAGACAGGCCCGACTCGAACGAATGTGATGGATGTAGTTGCCATCCTTGTTGATTAAATGAAGAAGTCCCGCCGAATTTGTTCGGCGGGACTTCTTCTCATTACACGCTGAAGCGGTGTCTCCGCCGATCTTTGCTAATCGGCATTGAAATTTCGAGCCATAATCTCTTCGTATTTGCCATTGGCCTTGAGCGTATCCAGAGCAGTTTGCCACTGAGTGATAAGCTCATCAGGGACATCGCGTGAAAAGGCGAGCCATGCAGCGGAGTGGTTGAATTGGTAGTTGGTCCGTTCAAAACCTGCTGGATCGACTCCGGCTTCCTTCACCATATAGTAATATGTTCTTTCGCCCATAAGAACAAGATCGACCCGTTTATCAGCCAACTTTTTATAGCTTGAATCATACGTCGGCCCCACATCCAGATTGGTGAATCCTTTAGCGAGAAGGGCCTGATGCGTGTACCCATCTTTCCGCACACCTATTCGTTTGACTTTTCTTGCATCGTCAAGTGTATTGACGATGATCGGGCTTCCTTTGTGCTTGAAAAAATAATCACCTTCCCCAAAAATTGGCCCTACCCATTTGAAGAGTTCTTCCCTCTCCGGGATACGGACAATCGCAAAAAGAGCCTGCTTCGGTTTATTTTTAGTCTGTTCGTATGCTCGAAGCCATGGAGCAACCTGAATCGGATTGGTATCACCAACCATGGCCTGAATTTCCCGGACCACTTCAGGAGCGACTCCCTGTAATTCCCCATCCACTTCATAAGCCAATGGCGGGTATATGATCACCTGCATATTAATTTCTGCCGCCATGGTAATAACCGGCAGTAAAAGGACCGAAAAAACAAACAAGACTATTTTGCTATACATTTCATCCCTCTGAATCTGACTAATTTCGTCTACATTAAAGTAGCCATTCATTTTAGTCCATTAGAGACAGCATTTTCCTTAGTTATTTTCTTATATCTGCTCATTTTTCTTGTTCATTTAAGTAAAGAAATATTTCAGACCTTTGTGGTAGGCAAATCATTTTTCCTTGACAGTCACTGGTCCATACAGCACTTCTAATGAGAATCTGTAAAAATTTCTGACGGATGGGTTCAGCGAGGGGCAGGCCGAACATGTTCAGACCGATTATGAAAATCAGGGAAAACCTGATCGCAAAAATCATTCTTGCGACAGGGGCCATCATGCTGGTGAGTACCTTGTTGCTTATCTATCTGAGCATTGGTTTTGTTAATGAATACACACTTTCAGAACGAATCCATACTGCGGATATGATGGGTAACACTATCCAACTCGGACTCCGTGATGCCATGCTCCGCAACGCTCGGAAAGATATCAATGAGATTATAACCGAAGTGGCCCGATTTAACCGCGTTGAATCAATTCGAGTTTATGGCAAGGATGGAATTATACAATTCTCCGACATTCCGCGAGAAGTCGGGAGTGGAATAGGCATGGATCACCATGTCTGCTCCGTCTGCCATAGTGAAGAGCCACCGAAAAAGACCCTGACGCTACAACAACGGACATGGAAATATTCCACAGTGGACGGAAGGAACTTTTTTAGCGTTCAGGTCCCCGTAAACAATCGTCAGTCCTGTATCGAAGCCCCATGCCATTTCCACAAGCAGGACACCGTCATATTAGGCACCGTTGATCTCATTTTCGCTTTTGACAGTGTCAATGCCATGGTCTCGGATTATCGAGCGCAACTCATCACCCTCGGCACCTTCTTTTTCATCATCACATCAGGGTGCATTTTCTTTGGTCTGAGACAAATAGTGACCCGCCCACTTTCTCTTCTCACCCGGTGCTCGGAAGAGATAGCACAGGGCAAGGACGGCAGTGCTGTCCGGACCATTTCACAACGCCCGGATGAATTGGGCAAACTTGCCCGTTCACATGAGCGAATGGTCGAAGCGCTTCATGAACAACAAGAAATCATCAACGAAAAGATGGAAGAATTCGAACTTCTCTTCGACAATGTGCCATGCGTGGTCACGGTGCAGGATCTCAACTATAAACTTCTCGCCTATAACAAGGAATCTCGAGAGCGATTCACCCCATTCCCCGATGCCTATTGCTATGAAGCATACAAAGGCATCAGCGAAAAATGTGAAGAATGTCCAGTTGAGAAAACTTTCCAGACCGGAGTCTCTCACTGTAGCGAAGAAAGCCGTCGGAATCCCGACGGGACATACTCACACTGGCTGGTTCATACTGCACCCATTCTGGATAAAAACGGAAAAGTGACCAAGGCCATGGAGATGTGCCTGGATATTAGCGAACGCATCAAGCTCGAAGAAAAACTCAAAGAATCCGAAAAAAAATACCATACCATTTTCAATAATGCCCCCAACTCCATCTTCGTTCTGGACAATGCGACCCTGACAGTGCTTGATTGCAATAGTACTGCTACATCGATATACGGCTGGCCTGCCGAGGAATTGATCGGGAAACCTTTCATGGCGGTCATCCACCCAGATGAAACAGATCGGCTCAAATCGCAAATGCGCGCCTTCACCACTATCAATCAGGTCAAAAGTATCCGCAAAAATGGTGACCCATTCTTCGTGGATATCATGCTGGCTACCTCCGGTGTTGCGGAAATCGAATACCTTCTCATAAGCACTACGGACATCACGGAACGCCTCGAAGCCGAGCAGCAACTTTTCCACGCCGGTAAAATGGCAACTCTTGGCGAGATGGCAACAGGAGTTGCTCATGAATTGAACCAGCCACTCACCGTCATTAAATCCGCTAGCAATTACTTTATGAAAAAAGTCAATGCCGGTGAACCTATTCCGGATGACACTCTCGCCACCCTTTCCCGTGAAGTTGATAGTTATGTGGACCGAGCAACAAAGATAATTAATCATATGCGGGAATTTGGCAGACAGGTCGACCAAGACGCTGTGTTGGTGAATGTCAATCAATCCCTGGAGCGTGCTTTTGCATTGCTCGGCAAGCAATTCGCCTCTCGGGGCATTGTCATGAACTGGCACTTGGCGGATTCGCTCCCGCCGGTTTTGGCAACCCCGGATCAATTGGAACAGGTTTTCATCAATCTTTTTGTCAACGCTCGGGATGAGCTTGAAGAGAAGACAGAATCCGCTGAATCTGATAGGCCCGAAATTACAGTTCGGACCTCCTGGCAAGAGGATGAGCTTCTGATCGAAGTAGCTGACAACGGAGGTGGTATCCCTGAAGAACTTATTCACAAGATTTTCGAGCCTTTTTTCACCACCAAGAAAGTCGGCAAAGGGACAGGATTGGGGTTATCCATAAGTTATGGTCTTATCAAGGATTTCGGCGGGAGTATCCGTGCAGAAAACGGTGATATCGGAGCACGATTCACCATAACACTTCCGGTGGCGGAAAGCTGAACATGAAGGAAAAAGTTTTACTTGTTGACGATGAAGAGGGAATCCGCACTGTCTTAAGCGTTGCCATTGCCGACGCTGGCTATACTGTGGTGACCGCCGAAAATGGCACCGAAGCACTCTCGATTCTCTCGCGAGAACCTATTCAGCTCATTGTGACTGATATCAAAATGCCCGGCATGGATGGACTTGAATTGCTTCAAAAGATCAAGAAGCTCAACCATGAAGCGGAAGTCATCATGATAACCGGTCATGGAGACATGCACTCGGCTATTGAATCACTTCGGCTTGGAGCCGGAGATTTCATCACCAAGCCGCTTCATGAGGCCGCGCTCGAAATATCACTTGAACGCGCCTTGGAAAAAATTCAGATTCGGGAACAACTCAGAGAGTATACGGAAAACCTGGAGCACCTTGTCCTGGAAAAGAGCAAGGAACTGGTAGAAGCCGAAAGAATGGCTGCCGTGGGACAGACCGTGGCTTCCATGTCCCATGCCATCAAAAATGTCGCAGGGGGACTGGAAGGCGGCATGTTCGTCCTGGAAAAAGGGCTGGAACTGGAGAATCAGGAATATCTCCGACAAGGCTGGGAAATGGTAAGACGCGATGTCGAACGCATCAAGAATCTGGCCATGGACCTCCTGGACTACGCCAAGCCGGTCACAATCACCCCCAAGGAATGTGACCCCAACTCACCGGCTAAGCAAGTCCGGGATCTCTTGCTCTCAAAGGCGCAAAACAACAATGTCGAACTTGTTCTCGATATGGCTCACACCCTCCCGACCATGCGTCTTGACCCCAAGGCTATCCATGAATGTCTGACGAATCTGGTATCAAATGCCATCGACGCCTGCCAGGACCTTCTGGAGGGTGATAAACGTGTCACGATTCGAACAATGGATGGCGGAGGACTGTCAGTCAAATATATTGTTTCCGACACAGGGCATGGCATCGCCCCTGAAATACTGACAAAGGTCTTCAATTCTTTTTTCACGACCAAAGGAAGCAGAGGAACGGGGATCGGACTCATGGCCACAAAAAAACTGGTCAAGGAAATGAACGGCTCAATTATGGCGAATTCAGGTCTGGGTCGGGGAGCAACATTTACCATTACCATCCCCACTGCCCACGTGGTCACCTAACCCATAATTCATAAAAAGATTAGCCTCCGACGCTGAGTTCCCTCGGGACACACACGGTAAAAACCGCTCCCTTCCCAGGTTCACTATCCACTGTGATGGAACCACCATGCTGAGTCACTATTTCATGAGCGATGAACAACCCGATCCCAGTGCCGGAACTCCCTTTGGATGAGAAAAACAATGTAAAGAGCTTTTCCCGAACTTCCCTCTCCATGCCAATGCCATTATCTGTCACCCGAAAGGCGATCTGTCCCAAGTCGGCATAGACTTTCAGTGTCACGCGCCCTTTCCCTTCAGGGTGAGCCGCGCAGGCATCGATTCCATTCTCTATAATGTTACCCAAAGCGGACGCCAAAATGGATTTATCCACCTTGAAAGAACCAAGAACAGCTCCCATATCAAGATCAAGTATCACGCCCATTTTCTTGGCTTTGGCCGCAAAGGATGCATAGAGATCCATGGTAAAGCGAGCGGCATCCATTTCCTTCCAATTCAATTCACGTTTCTTGGCATAATAGAGAATATCCAGAACCGTCTGCTTCATGCGATCGGTCAAGGTTTGCAAATCGTTGAACCCATCTCCCATCCGATCAAAGTTTCGCTTTTCAAGCCCTGACCCAAGACGATAAATGGCTCCGTCTATTCCCGTTAACAGTCCCTTGATACCATGGGCCGTGGAGCCGAGCAGCAGCCCAAGGCTTGTGAGCCGATCCTGCAATTTTCTGATTTGAGTAATATCCGTGATCATCTCTACGGCTTCAATCATCTCTCCCGATGCATCGCGGATAGGAGAACTCCATATGAGAATATTGACCTTTTCCCCTTTGCGGTTCGTAACCACCGTTTCCAATTGGTGTGTCTGACCATCGACAAAAGTCTGTTGAAGAGGACACTCAATGCACGGTCGCTGACGATGCATGAGGCTTTCATAACAAGGCCTCCCTGTAAAATCACCAAAGTTTTCAATATAACGAGCATTGGCCGAATTGATATGAAAATCCCTGTCCTGAACCGAAATAAAACAAGGCGACTGGTTGAAAAGCTGTTCATATTTATGCCGAGTAGTCCGCAACTCTTCACGGAGCGTTTCCGCCTCGAGGAGATCCACCATGAATTCGAGAACCAGCTCTACACCGTCATCAGTCGACATGATTGGTACTGTATCGACAATGACGGCATGATCATTGCCGTTGACGCACCGGACAACGCGACTTTCCCGCTGTGCCTGCCCGGTCTCAATGGTCTTTGCCACTGGACATTGCTTTTCTCCATCCTCAAGCCCAACGTACATGGACCAGCTTTTCTTGCCAGCAAGATCGCCCAGCCTTTTACGGTAGTGTTGATTGACGGTCACCACCCCTTTATCCCTGTTATGAATGGAGACAAACATCGGCATCTGATTAAAAACACTGAGATTATCCAGGTTAGATGCAAATGCGCTCAGACTGGATGTCAAGCCCTCGAAAAGTTGGCAGGCCGCAGCACGCCTTTCCGCCTCTATAAGCTGAGTCGACTTTCTTTCGATCAATTCTTCCAGATTGCAGGTATATTCCTGAAGAGACCGGCGCATGAGAATCCGTTCTTGCGCCCGTTGCAAAGCAAAGGTCAGCACTTCATCGTTGATTGGCTTCATGATGAAATCAAAAGCATCATTCTTGAGACTCTGAACGGCCAATTCAACATCACCATGGCCAGTTATCATGATAACTTCAGTTTCCGGCGCAATTTGCTTGAGAGCGCGCAAGAGATCAATCCCACTTCGGCCGGGCATCTTGATATCGGTTATAACGAGGGGGTGGTGTTTGGCATGAAACAGAGACAGAGCCGATTCCACGTCGGATGCGGTATCAACTGTGTACCCTGAGTCTTCCAGGCTGATGGAGAGAACTTTTCGGATGCCATCTTCGTCGTCCACGAGAAGAATGGGGAGCTGGGTCATGAGGGACGGCCTCCTGCAATGTATCGCTTGAATTGTAATAATAATTCTACACGATATATACTTTTTGCACAACCAACCGAACCGCAAACCCACAGCGAAAACAGCGTTTATTCCAAAATATCTCAGGCCTGCATCTTGTTAATGGCTACACGGAGGTCCCCGGCAAGGGTATTGAGGTCATCAATGGCCGCAGCAGAATCCTGCATGGATTGTGCAGTTTCCCCGGCAATACGATTAACGATATCTGTCGATTTATTGATTTCCTCACTCGTCGCCGATTGCTGCTCGGCAGCAGCGGCGATGGACTGAACCTGAGCAGCGGCCTCATCAGCCTTGGAAACAATGGCTTGCAGCGACTCACCAGACTGTTCAATCATGGCCCGACATTCTTCCAATGACTTGTTCGCCTTTTCGTTACTTTCGATATTGTTGTTGGCACTCTGCTGAATAGACCGGATATAGTCCCCCACTTCATGGGTGGCATCCATGGTCTTCTCCGCCAGTTTGCGCACCTCATCGGCAACAACTGCGAAACCTCGCCCGGCTTCACCGGCCCGTGCAGCTTCAATAGCCGCATTGAGCGCCAGGAGGTTGGTTTGATCGGCAATGTCGGTAATGACTCCCATGATCGCACCAATTCCCTTTGCATGCTCGCCGAGTTCATTCATCTGCGCCCGAAGTCCTTCGGATTGCCGGAAAACCTCACGCATCATCTCGACAGATCGGTTGACAACATCAGCACCGGAACGCGCCAAGCCACTGGTCTCTTCCGACATCAATGCTGTAGAGGTGGCGTTTCGCGCCACTTCCAAAACTGATGCATTCATCTCATCCATTCCTGAAGAGGCTTCCAGAGCCCTGTCGCGCTGTTCCAAGGCTCCGTTGCTGGCAGTATTTATCTTGTCAGCAAGACTTCTGGCCGAAGCCGAAACCGATTGAGCAATGGCATTCGCATCTCGGGCAGCCTCTTCAATAATCGCGTTTTTGGCCTCGACAACTTTCTTTTGCTTACGTTCTTCCGTGAGATCGACCCAAATGGTGATAGCTCCAATACGCTCCCCATCCAAATCATAAATAGGTGTTGCCACGACATGGAGCGTCACCGTACTCTTGTCAACATCACGGACCAGGCTGATTTCCCACTCCACCTGCTCCCGTTTTTTCATGGCGACTTCTGTCAGGGTCTTACGTTTTGGGTCATGATAAATGACCTCATTCAGTGGGAGGCCGAAATATTCTTTCGGTGTTTTACGTTTGCCCAGAACCTCCACTGCGGCCTGATTGATATGGGTAATCTTGTTATCCAAATTGACGACAGCGCAGGGGATGGTCACGCCACCCAGAACCCCTCGGCTGAACCCAAGCTGGTTCTTCATTTCCCTGACCATGTGATTGACGGACTCCATTGTACGCCCTATGGCGTCATCGGCGTTGTAATCGAAATTGCATTCAAAATTCCCCTTGCAGACATCATCGGCTGTGGCAGCAAGTTTATTCATGGGAGCGACCAGTTGCCGACTGACAAACCAGATGATGACTATGGAGAGAACCAAAGGCAAAGCTCCACTGACCAATGCATTTTTGACAATCCTCGCATTGACGCCATCCAAAAGATCAGAAGTGTTGATACTGGTAACCAGATAGGCATCCCAAGGGTCGAAACGCACCACACTGGATTGCACGAGGTCCCTCTCTATCGGCGTCACAATGGTTCCGCCTTTACTGGAGAGCAATCGGTCATGAAGAACCTGTGCTGATATGGCCGCTTCCGCTTCACTGTCTTTGGCTTTCACCGCCTGGGAGCCATCTTGACGAAAAACATACGAGTACCCCTTCCCTCCCACGTTTACATTCTGAATGAACTTGGCAAAATCAGGAGAAATGAGGGGCCGGGCAACCTCCAATGCCCCCATGACATTGTCATCAAAATCCCGGATAGCTTCGTAGGCAACAACAAGGAAAGTCCCGTCAATAGCCAGCACGCCTTCATAGCGCTGACCTGCCATGATGGTCCTGTATGCATCACTGTCAGATGGGATATAAAGCCCCTGAACGGATTTGCCATCCTTGTCCTGAATGGTTGATGTCACACGAATGAGTTTATCACTATCAAGCTGGAGAACCGAAGACAGCACCCCTGCTGTTTTAGCCATGGTATCGACAAGCTCTGTTGTTTCATGCAGATATTTGGACCCCAATTTGAAGGCCGGAATAACGGCATCAGCCACTTCGCCGGTCTGCTGGTTCCTGATTTTCATATCCACATCGTAGAGGACTTCGAACATGGGCAATCCACTGATCCCCATGATGGATTTGAATATATTGAGATCGGAAACAATCTTTTTCCTTGCCAGCCGATCCTGCATGGACACCATTTCTTCCAAGGTGCCGGAGACATCCTCCAAAGCCGCGATACCATTTTCAAGATATTCACTCCTGGAATTCACGAAATTCACACCCGCCATTGAAGTGATGGTGAGAACGACGATGAACAAAGATGCGAGGGTCAACTTGCTCTGGAATCCAAGGGTCATGATTTAACCGCCTGATATAGTAAATTTATGTGTCAAAACGAATCTGTCACTTAAGCATGATTTCATGACCATTGTAACAATCTGCTGTGACATTTCAGTGACAATGTTCAGTTCTCCAGAATCCGGTGTTGTTGAGCGTAAAAACCCTCTATATTCATCCTGACAAGAACTCTCTGTGATGCCCTTTTACTGTTGACCTGTGAGGCCTTTTTTCCATGCCCAAAATACTCTATACTCTGCTAGTAATCATGACTTTAACGGTTGGAGCCTCTTCGGTCCCGGCTGCTGAACATATCCATCTCAACGGCTCGACAACCATGGCACCTGTCATGAAAAAAATTGTGCAGGCGTATAGGGAAAAGCACCCGGAACAGACTTTCGGTATCACAGCGTCGGGTTCCGGGGCCGGAGTACACGGTTTTCTCCACGGAACAACGGATATCGCCATGTTGTCACGACCGATGACAATGGCTGAATTACGCCAGTGCCAACAGATGCGATTAACCCCAAGTCGGTTCATTATCGCCTTGGACGGATTGATCCCAATTATTCATCAGAACAACACCATATCCAACCTGACGACGGAACAAGCGAGAGATATTTATAGAGGACGGATTCGGAACTGGGCGGAACTAGGCGGGAGGGATTCGGCAATAATCATCTATACGAGGGCAAAACCATCGGCTTCGTATGATCTTTGGTATGAGAAAGTCCTGGAACGGACAGAACCAATACCAACAAGCATTCGCATCGCGTCAAACATCGACATGGTTGACGCGATCGCGCGGGACACAAATGGGATTGGCTACATCGGTCTCGGATTTATTTCCCCCTTGATCAAGGCTCTTCAATTCGATGGAGTGGAGGGGACAGAGCACACTGTCCGAGAAAGACGATATCCTCTCGTGAGAACATTGAATCTTTATACCAAAGGTGCTCCAACACGCGCAGAAACAGAATTTCTCGAATTCATCCAAAGTGATAAGGGACAGACAATTATCCAAAAAGAAGGTTTTGTTTCTATACAATAACCAATCTTATCGACGTTTCTTGCCATCACCTTTGGATTTGAAAGACGTTGGACCCAAAGAGCGGTTTTTCCCTCTTGATTTGCCGGAAGCAGGCCCTTTCCCTCGACGGGCAGCCTTTCCGCCCTTGGGGGAACTGCGATGCATAGGCATCAATATGGCATGCTGCCGAAGCCTGTCGGCATCAGATTTCGCCACGTATAGAGGAGTGCCATTAAGATCGGTTTCAGCATGGAACATGGCGGCTGCGGCAGTCCCGGGCAGAGGAATAAAACATTGTACCTGCTCCGGCTTCCACCCCTGCGAATGAAGCCAATCACCAAGGGCATGCATGTCGTCATCGGTACAACCGGGAAAAGCACTCATGAGATATGGAATGACATACTGTTTCTTGCCAGCCTTCTTCGATTCCTTGTCAAAAAGATCCAAGAATTGACGAAATGCAGAAAAAGTCGGCTTACGCATCAACTTAAGAACATGGTCGACCTGATGCTCCGGCGCTACTTTGGCCTGCCCACCGACAAATTCACGAATCAGACATGCAAGAGACTTCATATCCGTCAAAGCGAGATCAATCCGCCATCCTGAAGCAACACGCACATGCTTCACCGATTGAACATCGGAGACGCTTCGCAACAGATTGACGAAATCCTTTTGAGTCACAGTGTAGTGTTTACATATCGAAGGAGTCAAACAACTGGAACGTTGACACTTTGATTGATCTGAAGCGCAATGGGCACCCCACATATTCGCACTGGGTCCCCCAACGTCACTAATGGAGCCGTTCCATCCTTTGACTTCTGTAATGCGCTCGACTTCATCCAGGATAGACCCTTTGCTACGTGAACGAATCTGACGCCCCTGATGCAGAGCCAGGGTACAGAATGAACAGCCCCCCGCACACCCTCTATGTGTTGTCACGGAAGTCTGAATCATATCCGCAGCAGGAATACGTTCTGTATAGGAAGGATGTGGTAACCGGGAAAAGGGAAGTCCGGCCAATTCATCCAACCCCGAGGAGTCAAGAGGTTCCCCCGGAGGAGTGAGGATGACCACCCTGCCCCCAGCCTCCTGAAGAGCTATCTCCCGATTTTGATGAACCTGTCGCTCAAGAAGCAATGTCGCCCTGATAAGAGCCTGCGGATCATCCAGTATTGCCTCATGTGAAGGGAGTTCAACGACAGGCTTATCCTCCGGGACATCCTTTCTTGCTCCTGCAACAACCAACCCCGGAATGGAGACCATCAACGGTCGCAACGCCCTGATGGATCGATCTTCAGAATCTCGAATGACCTTTGCTAAAGCCACTATGGAATTTTCCGCCATACCATAGGTAATGGCTGTGGCCTTGCTATCCAATAAAACCGACCGACGCACAGAATCAGACCAAAAATCATAATGAGAGATACGACGCAGAGAAGCTTCAATGCCCCCCAGTATGACGGGCAAACCGGGAAAGGCTCGCTGAACGATATTGGTATAGGCAATACTGGCCCGATTGGGACGATTGCCAGCCACCCCTCCCGGAGTATATGCGTCATCACTGCGTTTCTTGCGAAATGCGGTGTAGTGAGACAGCATGGAATCAAGCGATCCCGCCGTAACTCCGGCGAACAGGGTTGGCCGCCCCATGAGACACACATCGTCTGGACGATCCCAACGAGGCTGCGCAGCCATGCCGACACGAAACCCATGATGGACAAGCCATCGTCCAAGGAGTGCCGCACCAAAGGAAGGATGATCAACATAGCCATCCCCTGTGACAAGAAGAATATCAAGCTCTTCCCATCCCAAAGCATCCATCTCCCTGCGAGACATAGGAAGAACGGAAGGTTGCTCTTCAAGTGATCGTTTCATAGTCATGGCTGAACTCTGTCCTTATTCAAACGATTGCTTTAAGCAAACCGTTTTCTGATCAAAGTAAAAAATTGTGGTTTGCGATCATACTGATGAACAATCACGGCGGGTTTTCCTTTTTCATTCAGCACTCTGCCGCATCGATCCAATTCCGGCTCACCCAGAGTATACCCCAGTGTCATTATAGGGCCGGAATTGTCATGAAGGGTCACGTTCGACAAACTGCCATCGTGTAATAAAACATTATGCACTCCCTGATCGTATCCAGCCATTCGAACGCCCCCAGCAAAAGGAAGCAGCCGATTGATCATGGCATCCAGATATCCTATCATGGCTTGAGGACTGCCGACACTTGTGCCGGAACAGGAGATAGGGCCATCGGCAACCAATGCCAAGGCTTTTTCACCCAGATGTTCCCGCACCCAATGACTATTATGCGGACAAGCTCCAAGAGAAATCCTTCTCTCTTCCAGCGTACAATTTATCCCTTGAGGCCAGGGATACCCAAATGGGTCTTGCTGAAAAAGTACATCCCGAACATCAGTAATCAGGACTCGCGCATAATCGATTTCCGAACTTGCCAAAAAAGTCCTGTAGAGAAAATACCGTAAAGCATTATACGGGATATCATCAGTACCCTGCGGTCGCACAAGCGGAATGACTGTGACTCCATGAGCTTGCATTCGTTCAATGTCACGAGTTGTTTCGGAAACAAACAAAACGCACTCGCCCTCTGTCCCGCTCCGCTCCAGAGAAGACAGGAATGGCCGCACATCACCATAGTGGTATCCTGCGGCCAGCCCAAGTATCAGATTTGCTTGATGAACAGATGACACGGAGTCTAGGACCGACGCCTCCTGCGACGGGGACGACGGCGACGTTTGGCAGCTCCCCCTTCGTCCTCGGTCTGTTGGGGAGAACTTTCAGCCTGTCTCACAGGCTGTTCTTTAGGCTGATCTTTGGCAACTCGTTTGGGCCGATTCTCACGCACTGGTCGTTCAGGACGATCTGCGGCGGTTCGTTCTTTGGACTCCGAACGGGCGTCCTGACGTTTCCTCCCCCGATTTTCCTGCCCTCCATTACCATGACTCTTCTCGCCGCGCATTTCCCGTTGCTGGCGCCCCCTGCCTCCTGAAGGCTTGTTCCCGCTGTTTTTTGCTCTTCTGCCGCCCTCTTGCGAGCCATTTTTCGCATCTTGTGAAACGTGCTGTTTCAATTCCGGCTCGGCAGGCTTTCCGTGCAGTGTATTCTGATAAATTTCGTCCAGGAGCATTGCAATCAGCCCCATGGTGTCTTCAGCCTCACCATATTTCTTTGCCAGAGGCAGAAAACGAGCAGCCCGCTCTCTCTGCAAATGGGTCAGCTTACGGAATTTCTTTTCCAACAAGGCAGTCAATCGCTCTTCGATGATGGCTGCAACATCCTCTTCTGTGGGATCTTTGACCTCATCAAATTTAATTTTGAAACGACTGGCAATGCGTTCCAGTTCCATTTTCTGAATGACGTCAACCAGTGTAATTGCTGTCCCGGATGCACCTGCTCGCCCAGTACGTCCGGCCCTGTGAACATAACTTTCCGGGTCTTCAGGCGGTTCCATCATAAAAACGTGTGACAATTCGGGGATATCAATACCTCGCGCCGCCACATCTGTTGCAACCAAAAAGCGCAGCTTGCCTTCCTTGATACGGGCCATGAGCTTTTCGCGCTTGTTTTGCGTCAGGTCCGAAGTCAATCCCTCGGCATCAAAACCGAACTGCGAAAGCAGTTCCGCCGTGAATTCAACATTGCGCTTTGTATTGGCAAAAATAATTGCCGAGGCCGGATTCTCCAACTCAATGAGCTTGATGAGTTTCCGCTCTTTCCCCATGGCAGAAACTTCCACAAACTGATGGGTAATCGCCGAAACATTGGCTTCATCACTGGAAAGACTCAAAAAATCGGGCGTGGACATAAATTCTTCGGCCAACCGCAACACAGATTGCGGAAAGGTGGCCGAGAACATGAAACTCCCGTCAATATTGCGCGGCAGGTAGCGTTTCACTTCAACCATGTCAGGGTAAAAACCAACAGACAACATGCGGTCCGCTTCATCAAAAATCAGGACCTTGAGAGAATCGAGAAGCAAGCTGCGGCGAACAAGGTGATCGAGAATTCGACCGGGTGTTCCCACAACAAGCTGGGCACCTTCGCGAAAAGCATCGAGCTGCTGCTGATAGCCGACACCGCCATAGACAGCCACGACATTGATACCGCTCTCTCCGGCCAACAGACGCGCTTCCTGAGCAACCTGCTGGGCGAGTTCACGAGTCGGAACCATGACAAGCGCCTGACATTGCGGAATATTCGGATCAAGCTTCTCCATCAATGGAAGGACAAAAGCGCCGGTTTTGCCTGACCCTGTTCGCGCCTGCACCATGACATCAGTATTATTCAATAGATATGGTAGCGCCTTTTCCTGCACAGGCATCAACTTATCCCAACCAGCCTGGGCACAGGCATCAGCGAGAGAGGATGGTAAATCCTCGAATTTCATGTCTGGAAATTTCGAATCAGTGACAGCGTCATCGTTGACGGTGTCGGGTGTGTTTTCGTTGTTCATCTAAGGACCTATTATGTATGGTGTGAATCCCGGCCAGGAGACAATGTGAATAAGGGCGGGGATATGAAATTCTTTAAGATTGAGCAAAGAGTATACCTTTTGTCCAGTTTTGTACAATATTTGAAACACTGGAATTTCAGATACCATGCGCACAGGGGGTCAGGAAGATATCTCTCGAATAAAGCAGGGAATAGGACTCTTTCCCTCTCTTTTGACTCTCGGATATACAAAAAATATTTTCGCTATTAATATCAAAATATTGCATAAAAAAAGCACGTGGTACACAGGAAAAGAGCAATGACTTTATGGACACCCTAAAAAGATGAACTAAAGTGCATTCCAGAGAAGAAAGGCGTGATGTGCGGAGAAAAGAACAGCATGTCCCGCCTGCTCACACAGGAGAAAAGCATGAAAAGAAAGTCGGCTCGTCTGAAAACCGTATACGCCTCCAGCGACGGGGGCACGCCGCTGGAGGCTCTTAGCTGAGGTCCCTAGGCCTCCAAAGCGGAGCGAATTGCTCCAAGGAGTTCCTGAGGGTTGAAGGGCTTTTTAAATGATGCGACTGCATTTTTAATCGCGAGATGAATCCCGGACAGGCCGCTGACTACGATAACAGGCGTGTCCTTGTGATCCGGCTCCTGTACCATTTTTCTGTAGAACCGTGGGCCCCATTCGTTGGGCATTTCCAAGTCCAGCGTGATGAGGTCCGGTTTTTCCTTTTTCAACAGAGCAAGGGCATCTTCAACATTGGATGCAGCACAGGTCTCAAACCCGTCATCCTGAAGGATATCTTCGAGATATTTAACGATATAAGGATCATCGTCGATGATGAGTATTTTACGAGACATGGCTTGCCCCCTTCTGTTTTCTCTGAGTTTCAGGGCTGGTCCGGCCTTGGTTACCGCCGAAGATATCCCCGTTAATCCACACTATTATTCCGAGTTCTTGCATTGTTTACTCCATTCCTAAACCGCGCACAGCGCGTTATCGATGATTTCCTTGATGTCTTCCGGCCTGGGTGGTTTCTGGACATAAGCGAATGGTTCAGGGTAATCCGACTGCCCCACACCCATGATTTTGAGCGCATGCTTGAAGGTATCAGCTCCCACAGCGGAGAGCATGATCACCGGCACCTTTTTTAACCCTGCATCTTCCTGAAGCCCTTGGTACATGACCAATCCCCCCTCTCCGGGCATCATCACATCAAGAATGATCAAATCCGGCTTCAACTCCGAGGCCCGCTCCAAACCTTCACGGGCATTGCGCGCCAAGTGTGGTTCATAGCCACTGGTCTCAAGCAATGTCTTGAGAAACAACCGGATGTTCATCTCGTCATCCACTACCAGGACTCGCTTGATTGTATTGGTCATGGCGTATCGCCGTCCGGGTTAGTCCGTTATCCAATCAGGATGATTGACACTGGCCACCGGACAGGCGGAGCGCAGTACGACCTCTTCCAGAGTTGTGCCTATTTCGGCATCTTCTGGTGGAATATCCTTGGAATGATGAGCCATCACAATGAGGTCTCCTTCCTTTTCCCGTGCGTACTTCAAGATTTCGACATGCGGTGCGCCTTCGCGGACATCGACTTCCACCATGTTGAAATCCGTAATCTGGGACAAATACCGTTCCTTGATCTTTTCTGTCGCGTTTTCAATTTCCGTTTCAATCATTTCCTGAGTCGGCTTGCCACCCAACTCACCGGACAGGATATTGACTGCATGGAAAATATGCAAAGGACAACCAACATCCTTGGCGACCTTCAAGGCAAAGGTAAAAGCATGATCAGCGGCTTTGGAAAAATCCGTACAGAAAACAACGCTGGAGAAGAGGTTCCAGCATGTATTGCACGGTCTGTTGACAATAAGCACAGGACAGCGGGCACGCTTGGAAACGGTCAACATGGTATTCCCCATGATTGCGCGGTAGCGTCCTCCACCTTCCTCGGGACGGGTGTTGGCACCCATCACGATCATATCCGTTCCTTCGTTGCGGGCCAGGCGCAAAATCTCTGTGGCCGGAACACCAACCGTGGTCAAAATTCGCGTCTTAGCTCCGTAAAGTTTCAACTGGTTATCGTAGGTATTGCTGAGTTCTTCCTTGACCCAAGACTCGTAGTCCTCTCCAAGGTCTTCCCTGTCACCTGTACGAACGTCCGTCACTTCCACGCTGAATCCCCTGGAAGGGACACCAAGAACGTGAAAAAGCAGAAGTTCAGCGTCTTCGCGTTCGGCAAGGTCGAATGCAATCTTGGCCGGGCTGTCGCAAACGGGAGAACCACTCGTCGCAAACATGATCTTGTTAAACATGTCCTACCCCTTTATGCTGCAATGTTCAGGGAACCGCTGAAAACCGAACTCCCAGGCTATTCCCTCAATGAATTCAAAAAGACTGAAATCCGTTTCGAATTTCATGATGTTCACGCTGTCGCCAAACACCGTGTGCTTCAACATTCCCAACCGTATGGGAACATCAAGCAGTGTATTAAACTGGAAGAGGCGAAGGTCCTGTCTGGTCTCATTGTGAAACCCGATCAGGGTGCAGAGAACGTTGAACCGAGGTTCACCCGGAAAACCGACCATCTCGACCTTCTTGATGAACTCAAGATGAGTCAGCATATCCGACACACACCCGATTTCCCGGCACTGACCACACTCTTCCACCAGAGGGGGAATGAACACACTGATATCCTGAAATTCGGGATAACGATGCATCATTTTCAGAAATGAACGGAGCGTATACCCGGTTTCAAGGCGCACCTTGCCCGCCAGGGCGGACAGCGGCCTTGCCACTTCATTCCCCTGATCCGAGATAAGCATCCCGTTTCGTGCAAGTTGCGTGGTGTTCATGATCCCCTCTCTCCTGAATTATTTCGTGTGACACTCGCCACAAGTCACTGGTCCCTTGAGGGATTTGACATGACAGGCGATGCATTGACGGTGATAGGCTCGCATGAGCGGCGTTTCACCGTTTTCAGGTTTCACTAGGTGGCAGGAGTCACAGGACTCGCCTTCACTCGAATTTTCCATATCCATTGCACCATCGTCAGTACGACCGTGATGGCAGACTACACAATCGTCGATCTCCGCCTTCTCATTATGCATGTCATGATTAAAGGCGACCTGTGGTCGCTCAAGTACGGTAAATGCCGTGACAGGAACCTGTGTCATATCGTCTTGCGAGAAAGCAGTAGGTATCAGGTAGATGAACACCAGGACGACGATAATCGCCATGGGGGTCGCCAGCCGTTTCATTTGTTGTTTGTTCATGGCTTGCCTCCCTTACATTCCTTCCGGTTTTTCCATCAGCTCATAGATGATGTCGCCGAGGAACTTGGCATGCATGCCCAGATCGTAATGACCGATGATATCTTCCAATCCACCATGACAATTATGACAGGGGACCACGATGTGCTCCACACCAGTGGCGGCAAGTTGTTCAGCCTTGACCCGGTTGCCCTGCATGCGCACCCCTTTGAAAGGAGGACCGCAGTTGATGACACCACCGCCAGCGCAACAACAATAGTTATGTTCACGGTTTGGAGACATCTCAATGACATTATCACACAGCATGTGGGTCACATCGCGCAATTTGTCCATGAGACCTCGGCCTCGGATGATGTTGCATGGATCCTGGATAGTGACAGGTTTATCGAACTTTCCGGTCAACTTGATCTTTCCCTGAGTCAGAAGCTCCCAGTAAAACTCGACGGCATGAATCACCGGAACCGGAGACTCCCGATACCCAAGCCAGCGGTTACCCATGTCATAGACCGACCGGAAAGCATGGCCACACTCGCCCATGACGATACGCTTGACGCGAAGTTTTTGAGCGGATTCATAGTGAGAGCGTTTGAGCCGCCCCATATTTTCAAAATCCCCAACAAACATGCACATATCGGAATTGTCCCATCCTGGCCCGGAAGTCATGGTATAATCGACCCCGGCCTGATGCATGATCGCTGCGGCCTGATAAATAAGCTGAGTGCGGAATTTCGGTTCGGGAGCGATGACCGAATAATAAACATCGGCCCCTTCCTTATCGAGTGGAATCCGCAGATCCGGGAACTCATCCCTGGCCTCGTCTTCCTGCCATTGCAGAGAGTCTATCCACTCGTCATCTTTCACCCACATCTGATTCATGGTTGATGCATGAGAGTGTGCAGTATCACTGATGTACTGTGGCACGACATCAAGCAGATAACAGATTCGGCGCATGGTCGACATAATATATCCGGTATCAATACCTATGGGACAGTAATGAGCGCACCGTTTGCAAAGGTTGCATTCGGTATATGCGATCTGTGCCATCTGATATATCTCATATGGATATACTTTGCCTTTCTTCTCCATCAACTTATAAACTGTATCAGTTGCTTTGCTTACAGGGGAATAGCTGGGATCGTTGTCGTGAGACATGTAATAATGACATGCCTGCGAACAAAGCCCACACCGCATACAGGTTTCCTGATATGCCTTGAGTTTGGCCCCGGTTTCACCTTTGAGAACACGGTTGACCACTTCCTCGATCCGTTCCGAGGTCAGTTTGGCCACCCCACTCTCAAGGCCGGGATCAGCAATGATTCTGTCAGCTATATGACTCATAATAGTATCCTTGGGTTTGCTTTGATCAGAACGTTCCTACCAGTCGTTGGCATGTCTCACTCCACCAAACTCGGACCCCATATAAGCGCGGGTGAAAACCACAAACAGGGCATGACTCAGTCGGGTAAAAGGAATGAGCGCCAAGAGGAGTTCACCGGAGAGGACATGCAGGAGAGTCATGAGCAAAGCCGGACCGACCTGATGATACGCGAGGACTCCGGTAATAAATGGCAGGACGACTAATCCCAGGGCAACCCAGTCCTTGGTCCGCGTCACGCTGCGCACATGTGGCAAAAAAAGTCTGCGCAAGGCAAAGACCACACATGCCGCGATGACGATGAAACTGATAATATCTCCAGCCTCGGTGGGCAAAGACCACAAGCTCACACCAAAAGCCGTGTCCCAGAGAACAACATGAGCACTCAAAAAGACCGCAACCAAAATAAAACAGATATGAAAGGCAAAGGTTGTAACCGTCATCAGTGGATCAACCTTCCACCCCATGGTTCCAAAAGGAATCAACCAACGCATGATAGACCTGATCCCATACGGCCAACTCATATAAGCGATTGACGATCCATCTTTTTTTCTTGCCAACGAATACATTGAAATCAAACGGTAAGCCGACCCCAGAATAAAGATCGCCCAGGCGACCCAAGCCAGTGGTCCGGAGACGAAGTTGTATAATTCGATCATAGTTCGATCCTCCGCCTAGAACTGGGCCACATCCGCAACAATACGGACGTAGCTGTTGTTTTCGATGGCTCTGATGAGCACTTTACTCGAATCCTCACTGAAGACAGGTGGCCATGCCCAGTCAAAGCTCCGTTCAAAAGACTTACCGTTGACCAACGTATGATATTTGCCACCCTTTTCAGTGAGAGCAGCGACATTATTACCATCAGGGGAGAATGTGACAGGCCACGCCATTTCCCATGTTCCATGCCATGGTTTGTCATCCACCACTATACGAAACTGGGAATTGTTATTGCTGGCAATGACAGCGGCTCGATCTCCGAATCGGCTCAAAACGAGGTCAGTCACAACCGGAAATGTCGATTTCCAGGCAACATCATTACAGGCGGCAGTAAACTCACCATAGCCAGTGGCCACGATAGCCCAAAGGCGATCTCCCGACTGGGAGAACTGCAACTTCATACATTGCACGTAATCGGGTTTCCAAATAATGGCTCCATCGCGGGCAACACCCCATTTGCCCCCCACTCGTACCGGAGCAGCAACATATTCACCGCCAGGATGAAATCTCGGTTCCCAGACCTGGGTGTATGTAGTGGACCATGGTTCGTCGTCTACCGTAATGGTATATTTGTGGACATCCGTACGAGCCTGCGCCGCAACACGAAGACCTCGTTCGTCAAAGACCGGTGTCCACAGATTGAGATACTTACCCTTCCAGATTTCCCCATCTACAGCAGCGGTATAAATTCCCTTTTTGAATCCAGCGATATCTGCCTGCCCAAGGCGAACGACCTGAACGATGGCTGCTGCGTGAACACCATTTTCACTCAGAGTATACTGATTGGCATTTTCAAAGAGATTTTCCCAAATCGCTCCATTGAGACTGACACCATATTGTTCATTGTCCTTGGCCATACAGGCGATGACCTTTCCGTCTTCGCTGAACTTGGTATCCCAGACAAAATCGCATGGTTCGGCAATCAGTTCTCCATCAACTCCCACGGCCCAGGCCATATCTTGCTGACAGATGGCTGTAAGCCTGCCGTCCGGCGAGAATTTCGGATGCCAGATTTTTTCAAAAGCAGCATCCCAGACCGTGTCGTTGGTACGGATGGAGAACTCGCCCTCACCCAGATTAACTATGGCTGCCAAGGTTTCGCCGTCGTCGGAAACGTACGGCTCCTCCTGCCAGACATGTTCTTTAAGAGGAGAGAGGGAATTGACGACCGTTTTCTGGCCGACCTCCCAATCCCATTTGGATATGTGACCCATAACACCCCCTTATGTTGCAGGGCCGCGGAGTGCGGCCATTTCATCAACATGGGGGTCGGTATCGTCAGAAAGCGGTGGTTGCGCTGCGGCCGGGCATGATCATCCGGTCCATTGAGTCCTCGATGTAGGCGGTGAGCACGCCCTCGATTGGACCTTTGACCCAGGGGATGACCTGAATGCCCATGGCTTCAAACCCGTCCTTCGCGGCCTTTCCGAGGCCGCCGCAGATGACGATGTCGACACCCATGGCCTTGAGGTAGCTCGGGAGGGCACAGGCCCCGGCAGTGGGCATGGCGGTCATGCCGCTTGCGACCACGTCCTTTTCCTCGAGCGAATACAACCTCAATTCCGTTGCTGTTTCCAGCAGGGTCGCCACCCGGTTTTGATAGCCAGCGATACAGAGTTCCATACAACCTGAGTCTGTTTACGAGGCCGATTCATTTTCGGACTGACGACACGACCTCTTGTGCACAGTCCATTCCAAACAAAAATATACAATTATATTAAATATATACATTATTTACAGATTTGATCCGATATCAAAACTGCCGCATAACACGTCACACTCAAGAAGCAACATGGCTTATTTTGCTGCACCTCGCGCAAGTATTCTGCGCACCGTATCTCGGGACACGCCAAGCTCTCTTGCCGCAGCACTTTTGTTTCCTTTGTGCTTTTCCAGAGCTTGCAGCACAGCCTGATATTTATGCCCTGCCATACCAGGCTTGGCATTGATAAATGAAGGGGTACAGCCTCCCGGCCCTCTTTCGGAGACAGGCTTCAGATGTTCCGGCAGGTGTGCGGTTTCTATCATCTCCCCCGGACACAATATGAAAGCATACTCAATAACATTCTCAAGTTCCCGAACATTGCCGGGGAAATCATGGTTGAACAGAATCTGATGAACATTTTCCGACACAGCACGAATGGATTTTCCACGCAGGCTGTTCTGTTGCCGGATAAAATGATTCGTCAGAAGCGGAATATCTTCTGTTCTGTCACGAAGAGGCGGGATATCCATCCGTACGACATTAAGTCGAAAATAAAGATCCTGACGAAATTCCCCTT
Organism: Pseudodesulfovibrio piezophilus C1TLV30; assembly: GCF_000341895.1. Taxonomy (NCBI): domain Bacteria; kingdom Pseudomonadati; phylum Thermodesulfobacteriota; class Desulfovibrionia; order Desulfovibrionales; family Desulfovibrionaceae; genus Pseudodesulfovibrio; species Pseudodesulfovibrio piezophilus. The sequence continues at coordinate 993,616 of NC_020409.1, forward strand.
GGGCAACCATCTGCTCCAAGTCCCGATTGGTAGCAGCAACAAACCGAACATCCGCTTTCAGAGGAGTCACTCCACCTAAAGGTTCGTAGACCTTTTCCTGAAGGACTCGCAATAATTTGACTTGAAGCGGCAAAGGCATATCACCAATCTCATCAAGAAAAAGAGTACCGCCCTGAGCCAATTCCAGACGCCCCGGCTTATCCTTTCTGGCATCGGTGAATGCTCCCGCTTTATAGCCGAAAAGTTCCGACTCCAGCAGATTTCCCGGCAGAGCACCACAGTTCACAGCTACAAACGGTTCATCCTTCCGGAGAGAAAGATTGTGTATGGCGCGAGCAAACAACTCCTTTCCCGTGCCGGATTCCCCGAGCACTAAGACGGTGGATGTGGATTGAGCGATGGGAGGTAATATCTGAAGGGTCCGGATCATGTGCGGATTGTTGGTACGAATATCTTCCACGGAATACCGTTCTTCAACCTTTTGCATCAATTGTTGGATGGAGGACAAATCACGAAAACTTTCCACCCCGCCAACAATGGTGCCATCCTTGTCTTTAAGGGGAGAAGAACTCATGCCAATGGGTATTTTTTCACCGTCGGCACGGAGGATAAAACCGGACTTACCAACCACCGCTTTCCCGGATTCCAGACATGGGCGCATAGGGCAATCCCCATCACACACATTGGATGCAAAGACCTCCCAACATTTTTGCCCCACAGCATCTTTGGGCGGTATACCAGAAATATGGCCTGCGGCCTGGTTGAAGAAAGTGATATTCCAGTCCAGGTCCACAGTAAAAATCCCCTCAGCAACAGAATCAAGAACAGATTCCAAAGGGATATTTTCGGGCAACCCGGCTTTTGGCATACATGATCTCCATCATCAGGAAAGAGGTGTGTCTTTTCAGCAGACTGTAGCATGGTGCAGCAAAATACGCCAGTTGACTTTTTTCACACCACTCCCTCTCAACACCCAAGATAAAAAATTAAAAAACATTGGAATACCAGCGTATGGCGTGCATACAAAGTTTCTCCACCTTTATTTGACACCACCATGAACAAACGCACGCCACAAAGGATGCTGTTATATTCTGCAAGAAGCAATTGCCTCCCTACATAATCCAGCTATGGTTAGACTACAGAAGATTAGAACCACCTCCAATTCGTCTCTGGCTCTAGCCAAACCCCAGCCAGAGATGAACACCCTGCGAATGGCGTCGTTTGAGCACCCGACACCCGTTCGCGACTCCACGAAAAAGCGCCGAAAGGCGCTTTTTCACGTCCTGCTTCCTCGCTCTCTTCGTCTGTTCAGCTTCAAATCGCAGACTTAACTCGGTATAATCCCCACACACTACTACCACAACCATCTTATATTATTCATATTTATAAAACAAACCATTTTACCTTGACAATCAAACTATCTCAAAATAGTTTAATTTGAATTTCAAGATATATGGAGTACACACAATCATGGATCATCTCTTTTTCGTCGCGCTTCAATCAAGTATGTTTCTGGGGCTTATCCACGGCATCAACCCCTGTGGTCATTCCTGGGTGGTTCTGACCCCTTTTGTAGCTGGCAATTCGAGCGGCAAACGGGTTTTCAGCCTCACTGCCGCTTTTATCACCGGAACTACAGCTGGCTGTCTCGCTATCGGCCTGCTTCTCGGAACAGTCTCAGCCAGCCTGCCGCCATCCACTCGTTATTTCACAGATATGATTACTGCCGGAATCATAATCATTCTGGGAGCCATTCTCCTCTGGCGACCTCACTTGCTGCACAGTCACGAGCATGATCACGACCATGACCACTGCGACTGCTCCGGGCATGACCACGCCTGCGAAGGCCATGACCATCATGAGCACAACCATCACGAACATGAGCACGAGCATGGACATCATCACACACCACTCACGGCCAAAAAATCCACGGTCTGGGGGCTTGCCACACTTGGTTTTCTCAATATGATTGTCCCTTGCCCCACCGTGGCCATCATGTATTCTTATGCGTTGGAGTCGGCCAGTCCCATGCAGGCCGTGTCTGTTTTTGCCAGCTATGCGATAGGGACCGGCATTGCCCTTGCCGGAGTCATCTTCGCAATATATAAGGTGACTGGATTGATCAGGAAGTTACAAAAGCCCTGGATCGAACCAACCATTATGCGTACGGTTGGCGTACTCACAATATTATTCGGATTTTACACCCTTTACCTGGACTTCGGCCCTGTATAACCATTGAGGACCATGCCCGAAATCAAAAAACTGACACCATTGATCGTCGAGTTCTATGAAAGACTTTCTTCATGGGAGCATGGAGTTGTGCGCGACAAGGGACTGACGCTGCCGCAAGTCCATGCTCTGGAGATTCTTGGGACTCACAAGGCCTTACGCATGAAGGAACTGGCTGAACGTATGGGAGTCACTACCGGCTCCCTCACTGTCCTTGCAGACAGGCTGGAAACAGCGGGCATGATCCGCCGCAAGCCGCACGAAGAGGACCGCCGTTCCATTCTCGTGGAACTGACCGACCAAGGGCAGACGATCTTTGAAGAACATGATGAATTGCATAACCAACTCACCCGTGACATTACGGTCAACCTGACTCGGAAAGAAAGCAGCCAACTTGCTGCGATCCTTGAAAAAATGATCTGCGAGTTTTAAATGAATAAATTGCTGTTCAAAACATTCGCGCCTTTGTCGCTCCTGATACTGCTGGCCTTGCCTGCTCTCGCTCAGGTGCACGACATCAATCCGGCACAAGCCAGACAACTCATGAATACAACCCCTGACCTGGTGATACTGGATATCAGGACTCCAGATGAATTTCATCAGGGACATATCAAGGGGAGTGTGAACATAGATTTCTTCGCAGAAGATTTTAATGAAAAAATCAATATGCTGGATAAAACCAAGCCGTATTTTATATACTGCCGAAGTGGACAACGGAGTCATGTTGCAACATCGTCCATGGACAAAAACGGCTTCGTTGAAATCCACAACCTGACGCAAGGCATCAATGCTTGGACTGACAAGGGATATCCTCTCACCCGAAAGTAAAAGAGAATCACACCCTCAAGCCCTATAAAAAATTCCCGATTCAGTTTGATTCGGGAATTTTTTATTTTGTAGCTACCGAATCACGAATGCACTCTTCCGGGATCTCCCTGTCAGAATCTCCCATAAGTCGATCTTTCTCACGCCCGTTTGAAAAGAGCAGAAATATTGGTGTTCCATCGATCATGAAACGCTCCATGGCACTATCAATGTAATACGCATCGAAAACATAACACACTCAATCGAAACGTCCCTGCTCGCAGCACCCAGGATGTGGGTCTCGAAAAAGACACTGTTCCGCTTGAGGAATGCCACCAGAAATGGCTCCCGCCGTGTTTACACCTTCATATCGAGTGTATAAGATTCCGGGTTTTCATCATTTTTCCGACTCCCGGCGCTCCATATACAGAAATTATGGTTATTACTTTTCAACGCTTGTATGGTCGCTTCTCCCACCATACAAGGGCATGACCAAATCACCATATTGAGCGCTTAGACTCACTCTACTTTGATAAAATGTATGCAAAGCGCTGCAGAAGATCACGCTTCGAAATCCCAGGCATCAAGCTTTCTATAGAGAGTCGCTCGATGGATACCCAACTGACGGGCTGCTTTGGCTTTATTCCCGCCACAGCGGGTCAATGCTTCTAGAATATCTTGTTTCCCCACCTTTCTGGCAGAAGGAGGCTGAGACGTGGCACTCCCCCTCCCAACAGTCAATTGCATTCCAGAGGGGGAAGAAAGAGGGACATCGGCCCCTTCGCCGTATGGATAGAAACCGTTTCGCATCTGATCCGTCAGATCCTTGCGCATATGGTTTATCCCTATCTCGCTTCCGGGAGACAAGATACAGGCATGCTCGAGAATATGGCGTAGTTCACGAACATTGCCGGGCCAACTGTAGCCCATGAAAAGATCAAGGACTGCATCTGAAACCTTCTCAAAAGTCTTGTTGAATTGCCCTGAGAAAATTTCGAGGAAATGCTCGACCAAAAGCGGAATATCCGCCTGCCGTTCTCGCAAAGGAGGCAAAAAAATCGGCATGACATTCAACCTGTAATACAGGTCTTCACGAAATGTTCCCATCTTGACGGCTCGCAAAAGATTCACATTGGTCGCAGCAATGATACGAACATCCGCTGTGTGGGTTTTGGATTCTCCCACCCGCTCATATTCCTTCTGCTCGAGGAACCGGAGTAACTTAAGCTGAATAAGCGGTGAAATATCACCAATTTCATCCAGAAAAAGCGTACCACCCTGAGCCGCCTGGATACGCCCGACTTTATCCCGCACGGCACCGGTAAACGCACCACGCACATGGCCGAAAAGCTCGCTCTCTAGCAAATTTTCAGACAGCGCCGAACAATTGACCTTGACCAATGGAGCCCCGGCTCTTGATCCGCCATAATGCAGTGCTTCTGCGATCAATTCCTTGCCGGTCCCCGATTCTCCAAGAATAAGAACAATGGAATCCAGAGAAGAAAGCTGCTCCAAAAGCTTGTAAATATCCTGCATCATGGAACTTCGACCGATAATACCCCGAAAACCATGCCGCTCGTGCAACCGTTTCTCAAGATCCGCTATGCGAGAGACATCCCTGACGACAAGCACAGCACCAATATGCTGTTTGTTCTGATCGACAAGAGGGGTGCAGTTGAGCTCTACCATGCGCTGTCCAAGCGTCGGAACATCCAGATCAGCTTCATATCCGCGTACAGATTTACTCGTCCGCAAAACCTGCTTCAAGACTCCCAGACAGGGGTGTCCCGAATCACCTATCAATTCCCGAAAATCCCGTCCCTGAGCGATCTCGCGATCAAGAGAGAGAAGTCCTCCTGCAGCACTGTTGGTGGCTATGACACGAAGCTCACTATCCACGGTCACGATGGCATCCGGGATGCTGCGAAACGTGGCCTCCAGATTAAGACGATACTGTTCCTTTTCCGCTGTGGCCCTGTCCAGAGCATTTTCGGCTTCCTTACGATCCGTGACATCACGCCCGACGGCCTGGACCTCTATGATATCGCCACGCTGGTCCAGAACAGCGCGATTGGTCCACAAGACCCATCTCGGTTCGCCATCTGAACGTTCAACATACTGCTCACGATCAAAGACGGGCCGATCCGGGCCTGCTTCATGAATCCAGGATTTAAGATCACGCCGTTCACTCCCGGCCAGGGTCGGAAAATACTTCTGCCCGACGATTTCATCTTCATCCACTCCAAAGAATTTGGCATATGCTCCGTTAATGAAGGTCAATTCACCATCGGGATTATATCGGCAAATAAGTTCTGTCTGGTCCTCGACCACTGCCCGGTAGAGTCGTGCCCCCTCTCGCAGGGCTTCCTCCGCCACTTTGCGTTGTGAAATATCCTGAATAAAAACCGTGCACACTTCTCGACCGTCATGCACAAAATGACTCATGGAAACTTCCACCGGAAAAGTCACCCCACCCGCACGACAGTGATATTGCAGAGGAATATGTTCAGCTCCCGAACGAATGGATTCCATGGTCCGTTCCGGTTCAGCCGACAAATCCCGTATGGTCAAATCCAGCATAACTTCCACGGGATATCCGTAAAGCTGCCTCCCTGCCGCGTTACAGTCCAGTATCGCACCATCGTTTCTATCAACCATAATGATGGCGTCCCTGGCCGCTTCATAGACTGAACGATACCGCTTTTCACTCTCAGCAAGCCCCACTTCAGACTGACGTTGGGCTGTAATATCCCGTGTTACAACCACAAATCCGGCCAGCACCGCCTCAGTATAGACAGGACGAACCTGTGTAATAAAGACAGCCCCACCGCTATATTCCTCTCTCTGCTGCGGTTGGCCAGTGGCCTTGGCTTTTTCGAGGGCATCTTCCTGAATTGACCTGGAAAGACTGGACAATCTCGATAGATACTTCTGAAGGACCAAATCTTCAATCCGACCATTGAGAAGATGAGCCCCCGCCCTGTTCACTTCTAACAGGGCATAGCGGGAATCCAAAAGAAAAGCTGCTTCATCTCCCGTATCAAGAAATGCACCGAGAAAACTTCTGGAAAGAGTAAGGCTTCGTTGCGTACGCTTCTCCCGAAGCAACAAGTCCCGGACCATCCCCCCTTGCCGTACAGCCTCCTCCAACTGGCATCGGTCTACCGGGCACCGCACGAAACTTAAGGCCCCCATGCGGGAAGCAATTTCCTCCGGGGCTTCAACGTCTACACCGGTAACCAAAATCACCGGAAGATTTTCGCCCCGTGATTTGACATATGCCAACAGCCTTTCACTTTCTCCGCCCGGCTCATGGTCTACAAGCAAGACGTCAGGCTCTTGTCTTTTGATGATATCCACGGCTTCTTGCCCGGACGTGGCAACGATCACCTCAAATCCCTTGTTGGTGAGGATGTCGCAGATAAGCCGACATATGGCAGCATCGCTCAAGGCGACGAGAACGGTTGAATTCACCTGAAAATCTCCTGAAAACATCCATACATCACTTGCTTCTCGATAACCAGCCCCCATTCGCCTCACCCCGTATGGATTTTACTGTCTAATTGTTTCTGGAAAGGGTATAGGAAAAGTATGGGATAATTTGACAACCAAGCAAGGAGGAGAGCTATGTCGACCTTTACAGAGACTGACCTTCCCATAAACATCCACCATGGAGAAATGGTGACACTGACGGATGGAACGTCAATTCGCTTCGAGTCAAACGGAGAAGCCAAAAATGTAATGATCAACGATGGATTTGAACCTGCATGCACCCTGTTCCCCGGCTGTGACTATGTCGTAGAAGCAGCCGGAGGAAGTTATAAAGTGACATGCGAATTTGACGACTGTATGCATGTGGAAAAAATGTAACAGCCGCAGTTCGGCCCCCCCGCCCGGCTGGAAATTCCGACCGGGCGTCCTCCCTACTAAACACCGTCACTGATACGCAGATTATAATATCGTCTCACTTTACTTTTACAAAAAGATCGCTCACATAATGAATAAGGACTCCGATCCGTGTCCATTCCCGCCATGGGATCGCGCTGACCAGAAATAGCACCGGGGGAGAACACGTGGCAAAGATACTTATCGCTGAAGACGACAGAATATCACAAAAACTTGCAGCAAAAATAGTTGAGGAGCTTGGACATATCGCTTTTGTCAGTCCCCATGGCAAACATGCATACGAAGCTCTTACGGCCTGTAACGATTTTGACCTACTGCTTACGGATATAATGATGCCTGTAATGGATGGACAACAATTGATCCAAACCATGCGGGGCGACCAGCAATTCATGAATTTTCCGATCATTATCATGTCAGCAGTCGTTGGTATCAACGACATTTCCAATCTACTGAAACTTGGAGCGACCTTATTCCTGGCCAAACCACTGGACCGGGCAGAGCTTCAAACCTATATCAAACGATGCCTCAAAAGTACTGAGAACGGGGGCATTGAGACACCGTAATCCACCACTTATTCTCCACAGAGTTTGGACGCTTCCGTTGTATCATCAAGCAATGGTTGCACTTGCCGTCATTGGCAGGTATCGAGTTGAATGAGAATTGAATGAAACATGCGCATACTTATCACTCATAACAACTTCCCCGCTCAGTTCAGGCATATTGCGGAGTACCTTGGCAGAACCCCCGGCAACCAAGTGGTCTTTGTCACCAAAACACCTCGAAAGGAATGGACAATCGAAGGTGTAACCAAGGTCATCTTCACCCCAAACCAGAGTCTGCGAGAAGATTCCCACCCCCTTTGCACGAATTTTGAAAACAGCATCCGCCATGCTCAAGGTATGAGCCAGACATGCGTGGCGCTCAAGGAAAGGGGATTCATACCCGATGTTATCCTGGGGCATTCAGGCTGGGGACAGACGCTTTTCATGCGTGATATTTTTCCGGATACTCCTTTTATCTGCTACTTTGAGTGGTACTATAGTTCTACCAGCGCAGAGACCACCTTTGATATGCGAAAACGGACCATAAGTGAACGTGCTCAATTACGCCTGCGTAACGATGCCATCCTTCATGATCTGGTCTCCTGCCAATCCGGCATCACTCCCACAAACTGGCAACGCTCCCAGTTTCCTTCAGAGTTCCACTCCAAGCTGGTTCAGGTTCATGACGGAATTGATACGCACTACTTTTCTCCACACCACACAGGACTGCTCTCTCCTCAAGAACTGAACATTCCCGGACTTGACCTGACAGGAGCAAAAGAGCTGATCACCTATTGCGCGAGAGGTATGGAACCTTACAGAGGATTTCCGCAATTCTATCAGGCATTGCCCGCCATTCTCGCTCAACGTCCTGATTGCCATGTCCTTATCGTGGGTGAAGATCGAGTCTGCTACAGCCCCAAACTCCCTGAAGGCGACAGCTACCGAAAACGAATGGAAGCACAGATCAAGGTTGATGAAAGTCGAGTCCACTTCACCGGTCCCTTGCCATACGGTCAGTATAAACAGGTCCTTTTGGCATCTTCCGCACATATCTACCTGACATGGCCCTTCGTTCTTTCCTGGTCCCTCCTTGAAGCAATGTCATGCGGTTGCCTGATTATCGGCTCGGACACCGACCCTGTTCACGAGGTGCTGAGGCACGGAGAAAACGGTTTGATGACTGACTTTCATTCCCCTGCTCATATTGCTGATACAACCCTTTTTGCGCTTGAAAAACAGGCCGAACTCCGCGACCTGCGAACCAATGCGCGTCAAACAATACTCGATACGTATTGTCTCAGTAAATGTTTGCCCATTCACCTGAAAATTCTTGCAGAAGCCGCAAGGAGTGGGCCTCGTTATCACAAACACACAACCATCCAGAGTGACTCATGAAATCATTTTTGAAAAGTTTTTCCCTTGCCGCATTTCTCATTTTCTTGATGGCATTTCCCAGCCATGCCGCAGACCTTGAAAACACCCTCTATCTTGATCTCAAGGATGGGCGTGTCGTTATTGAAATGCGCCCGGACCTTGCTCCCCAGCATGTCAAAAGAATCAAGGAACTCGTCCGCATGAAATTCTACGATGGCATCAAGTTCCATCGCGTCATTGATGGATTCATGGCCCAAACAGGAGATCCGACCGGCACTGGTCGCGGAGGTTCCGGCAAAAACCTGAAGGCTGAATTTTCACCTGCTCCTTTCAATCGGGGAACCGTTGGAATGGCTCGTGCCAATTCTCCAGACAGCGCAGACAGTCAATTCTTCATTTGTCTCGCTCCGGCTCAATTTCTCAATGGCAAATATACTGTATGGGGGCAGGTGATATCCGGCATGGAGTATGTTGACCACATTCGCAAAGGGATCGGTCAAAGCGGTATGGTCAGTAACCCGGATATCATTGTCCGCATGCAAGTCGCGGCCGACGTTCCGAAATAACGATCCCACCGACACAGAAAAAGTGGCGCGACTTCATGAAGTCACGCCACTTTTTCTGTCTTTCAGACAAATCTATTTATCGAGATAAATAAATCGCTTTATTTTCTGGGTCGGGGTCTTCTCAAAAGGTTCCACTTGCTCAATAACACGGGACAACCGGGCAAAGGAAGAGACTTTTGAATTGACTTCAGTCCGGACATCTTCAAGCAGTGCCTTGATCTTGGAACGGACCTCTGATTCAATCATTTTTCCAGCTCCAAGCTCTTCATCCAACGCATCGTAGTTGAGGTGAATTCTGGCAATGACTTTGCCATCCACATCATACACAAGTGACTCCATGACATAATCACACTGGTTGATGATGGATTCCACCTCTTCGGGATAAATATTCTCACCGCTGGGACCAATGATAACATTTTTCAAGCGCCCCTTAATGAAAAGATACCCATCCTCGTCAATAATCCCCAGATCGCCTGTAAGCAGCCACCCATCTTCGGTAAAAGTACTTTTTGTATCATTGGGTGCTTTGTAATACTCCCGCATGACATTCGGTCCTTTGGCGATGATTTCCCCTTCCCCTGTTTCAGGATGGGGATCAAGAATTTTTAATTGAATCCCGGCAATCTGAGGCCCAATGGCTCGGAGTTTCTGTTTCTCCGGCCTGGTCCCGGCCAGAAGCGGAGCTGTTTCCGTCATCCCATACCCAATGGCATATGGGACCTCAGCTTCATGCAAAAATTCTTCCACTTCCGGAGCAAGCGCGGCTCCACCGATGCAAAGACATCGCAATTCGCCCCCAAAAGCCTCGATAAGCTTCTTTCCGGCGATTCGTGAAACTTTACGGCGTGCAGCTCCGATTTTCATCAGACCGCCCATAAGCCCCTTGGAGGACAGCTTCGGCTTGATTCGCTTCTTGTAGATTTTTTCAATGATCAAAGGGACAATATTCATGACAGTCGGTTGGACTTTCTCCATGGCGGGAAGCAGCGTGCGGGGAGTCGGAGGCCGCTGGAGATAGGCAACGGAGCTGCCGCAATGCAATGGGATAATCAAGCCAACCGTGCATTCATATGTATGAGCCATAGGAAGAACGGAAAGGAATCGATCTGTTTCAAAGACCGGGATGGTCTGAATGCCCGCAAAAGCATTCGACACAAGATTTCCATGGGTCAGGACCACGCCTTTGGAATGTCCGGTGGTCCCTGAAGTATACAGGATTGCGGCCACCGTTTCAGACGTGAGCTTAAATGCTTTTCCAGTCTTACGATCAAAAAACTTACGGGCCTTGAGGCTGAATTCACTGAACTTCTCACGAGCGGAATCATAAGCTTCCGTTACTCTGGCCTTGGTGCTGTCATCAGCACGATCCATGTACTTTCTGGCCTTTTCGCTCAGTTCTTCAAAAGTTTCCCTTGCCGCTTCGACAGCTTCTGAGAAAGTCGTTTTGGGTGCGTCTTCATTCACCACGGAAAGGTCATCCATATTGATGACTGTCTTGAGATCAGGAAAACTCTCGCCTTCAACCTTGTCTATATATCGACTGGAGACAACAACAACCTTTGCCTCTGAATGTCGAAGTATATGATGGACAGCGCTGCAATGAAATTCTTGCAGAATGGGAACAGCAACAGCCCCCATTGAAGTCACGGCAAAATAGGTGACAGCCCAGTGGGGCATATTCTCGCCGATAATGGCGACCTTGTCCCCTGGTCTGACCTCACACCCGGCCAGGAGCGTTTCGAGGTCTCTCACCAGTTCGAGTAGCCGAGAATAGTGCAGGGGATCGCCCCCCACAAAGCTCAAGGCAACGCGATCTGCATGCTTGGCAACGGACTGCTCAAGCAGATCCTTGAGGGTCATTTCTTGTTCGTTCACACGGTCCTCCATATAATGATGCGCAATGCGCTCACAGCCATATCATGTCAGGCATTCGGGTCAAGCTTGGTTTTTTCGCTCCCGAATGGCGATAGAAAGGCGGGCGAGGACCCCAACAAGATCAACAAACTCAACAGGCTTGGCAATGTAATCATCCATTCCGGCCGCAAGAAAACGTTCCTTATCCCCTTTCATGGCATGCGCCGTCAGTGCCACAATCGGTATCCGAGCCTTGCTGCCAAGTTGCGAATCATCCCTGATGGCTCGCGTAGCAGTTATCCCGTCCATGTTCGGCATCTGGATATCCATGAGCACAAGGTCATACTCGTTCCACCGAAGCAGATCGAGAGCCTCACCACCATCTTCAGCTTCGGAAACCGTGCACCCGAGCTTCTCCAAATGCTTTTTGACCGAAAGACGATTGACTCGTTCATCTTCCACCAAAAGGACATCCAACGGGGCAAGGTGAACAGACGGGGGAACCTCTTTTCCATTGACGCTGGGGAATTCTGCCCCCTCACGAACATGAACAAAAAGGTGAATAGTCGTCCCATTTTCATCACTTTCCACAGCGATTTCTCCACCCATGAGATTGACCAGACGCTTGACAATACCAAGTCCCAACCCCGTCCCACCATATTTTCTTGTGTATGATCCATCCACTTGAGAAAAGGCCATGAAAACGGAATCTATCATGTCGTCCGGGATACCGATCCCAGAATCGGACACACTTATCAATAGCCGCATTTTCTGTGTGTCCGTTTTGGGAGCTAGCACCCAGGACTCAACCTTGACCTCTCCGCGCGGTGTAAATTTGACAGCATTGCCGACAAGGTTGAAAAGAATCTGACGAATACGCCCTTCATCACCCAAAAGCGTATCAGGCACGGAATCCTCAATGGCCACTTTCATATTCAGTCCCTTTTCTGCGGCCTGAATCGTAAAATTATCCAAAACACTCCCGACCATATTCCTGAAATCAAAAGGCTCTTCCTCCAGAGCCAGCATCCCCGCTTCCATCTTGGAAAAATCAAGGACATCATTAATGACTCGGAGCAGACTCCTCCCAGAAGTCAGGGCCGTGGAAACAAAGTCGCGCTGTTCTTCCGTAAGTTCGGTTTCACCCACCAATTGCAGCATACCGAAAATGCCATTGAGAGGCGTCCTGATCTCGTGGCTCATGTTGGCCAGAAATTCACTTTTTGCACGGCTGGCGGTTTCTGCCACTTCCTTGGCTTGAACCAGTTGCTCACCTGATATCTTACGTTCTTCTTCATTTCGGATTGCTGCCGTGATAATACCGAACAATTTTTCATCACTCTCGGGAAGGGTGTAATTCGCGCGCAACAAAACGGACAAGACACCTACAGGCTGATTGCCAACATTGACGACCTGACCGACAAAAGTCTGTGCATTCATACGCGCAATGACAGGGTCGGTTTGAGCATATTTTGTTGATTGCAGATTCTTGATAACCCTCACACCCGAAAAACCTTGGCCCATCAAATCGTAGGACAGGAATCCCGCCTCCATTTCCCGAATTTCCAACTCTCCGCTGGAATTCCAGGAACTGAGAGGCCTTAAAGATTCCCGGCGCGCCCGGCAATACAGGGCCGACGCTCCCCCGAGCATTTCACCCACAAGAGCTGTCAAACTCCCGATATTTTCGTCAGGATCCGGACCAAAGCCCAGAATGCAGGCATTGATATTTGCCAGGCGATCCTCGTTTCTCTTTCGCAGGGTAATATCATAAGCAATTCCGGACATACGTAAGGGCTTACCGGAGTCCGACCGCTGGGAAACGCTCCCTCGGGAGAGAAACCATCGCCATTCTCCTGCCTTAGTTCGAATGCGTATCTGAAAACTTTGACGTCCGACAGAACCTTCCAAAGCTCGATTCATCCCGGACTTCAATCGGGCATAATCATTGGGTTCAATACGTGAAATCCAATCATCCAGAGTATTACCGATTTCATTGGACCTGTATCCGAGCATCTCAGCAAAACGATCGTTGGAGACAATAACCCCAGAGGTTATATCCCAATCCCAGAACGCAAGGTCTCCACCCCTCACAGCAAGGTCGAGCCGCTCTTCACTTTCCCGACGGGCCTTCTCCGCAGCCACTCGCTCGGAAATATCCACCACAGTAATAAGATTGTGGACCTGCTCATGAATGTACAGAGTACTAACGAACAGTTCGACATCACACCTGCGACCGTCTGCCAGCAGATGCCTGGTAATCAATCGGTTTCGTCCCTGTGCGACTTCCTGTAGCAGCGTGTTCATCCGCCGGACCGTGTCACCATTAATATCGTGAAGCAGTTTTTCCACCAACTGACCGGGAGGGAATCCATAGAAGGCTTCAGCAGCCGGGTTGACCTCGACAATACTGAGGGATGAAAGACTGACAAGAAGTTGAGGCAACATGGTATCCGTGAACATGGCCCGATGCCGCTCCACGCTTTCCCAGAGCGCTATTTGCGCACGCTTCCGGACCTCTGTCTCTTCCTTGAGAGCCTCTTCCTGACGACTGACCTCTGAGGTCGTGGCTGAAAGTTGATGCGTGAACCAGCCTCCCACCCCGACAACGAAGAAGGCAACAACTCCCAATCCGATCCACAGATACACGGTCCTGACAAATTCCTCAGGAGCGTTCTCAGGGGAGAGCCAATCATGCAAAATAGAATAATAGACGGATTGATTGTCCGCTTTCAGTTGTTCCAACCCAGCATTAAGTTTTTCCTGAAACCCCTGTGGGGCGCCCCCTGACACGGCAAAACGGATTGAGATGGGATTGAAAAGAATAGGGGTGACATGAACACCGAGAGATTTGCCATACCGAAGGCCGTAAAGTCTGTTCACTATGCCGACATCAACAGCCCCGCTATGCGTGGCTTCCAGCACATCCTTGTAAGTCGGGAACTGAATAAGGGTGAATCCGACCCCGAGATTACCGGCAAGGCTCTTGAAACGCTCATTATGTTCATCACCGGAAGCGTATCCGATGCGGCGTCCTTCAAGATCCTGAAGATTTGAAATAGCAAGTTTATCCACATAAACTGTTCCCCAGTCCGCCACTATCGGCTCTTTGGCGAAGTGAATGGGGAATCGGTAATCATAACTGAATGGCAAGGCAATGACCATATCCAGTTCACCGCGCTCCAGGCGCTTCAGGCACTCTTCACGGGTTCCCCGCAGATATGAGACACTCCAGTTGTTCTTCGCGGCAAGAGAGGAAAAGATATCAACAGCCAAGCCCTTTGGTTGGCCGTCCTCATCCGCAAACGACAACGGAGGTTCATCGAAATAACCGACGACAATCTCGTTTACCGAAGCGGCATTGACCGGTCCTGCCATGCAGAATGTCAAAAGTAACGAAAGAACCCAAAACCGTATCAAACCAGCCTATCTCCTCAGCTATCAGGCAGCCTCATACCGGGAATTTCCACAAACAAGGCTGGAGACTAGCCTAAAAACGAGACAACCTCCACTCTATTATATTTGGCCGGCTATCATAAAGAAAACCTTTAAAAGACAGGCTGATCAGAAAGCCTTTCTCTTTTTGGGCCCCCCTTTTTTCCTGGCTAAGACTATGAAGCCAGAACTCAGAGTCACCCCCAAAAATAGCGCCCTGCCGCAACCAGGCTCATCCCCAAAGCGACTGTACCGAAAAAACTCCGCGCGCGAAAAGCCAGGATAAAAGCTGGGATCGAGGCCCAGAGAAAATAATTTTCAATTGATATATCGAAAACCGTATCCTTGAGCAGAAGAGCGGGAAAGAGCATGGCCGATAAGACGGCAGTAGGCACATAGGAAAGCCAACGGACGATTGGAGCCGGTAAAGTTTTTGTCGCAAGAACAAGAACCGGTGCCATCCGAGGAATATACGTCACCAATGTCATACCCACGAGAGTCAACAGAATTATTCTTTCATCCATGATTCCACCCCTGCTCCCAAAGTTGCGCCAATCAGAGTTGCTAAAATAACACTCCATTGATCTGCCCCGGACTGGATAAGAGCAATGGAAGCCATACCGGTCACACCAGCCACAAAAACATGCAGCCCATTCTTCACCTGCATGGACAACAACGCGATGAACATCGCAGGTAACGCGTAATCAAGGCCTAGTGGCCTGATATCTGGGACTGCGGAACCGGCCAGAAAACCGATCCAGGAAGCCAAGATCCACGAGATATGTGCAAGCCCGTTGATTAAGAAGGAGACAGACTTGCTCGTGTCTCCAGCGCCGAATCGGGATGAATGGACAGCAAAGGATTCGTCTGTGATTTCATAGCTGAACAACGCCATCTCAACGCGCCCCCACCCTTTCAGATTTGGTGCCAAAGATGCGCTCATGAGCAAATGACGCAGGTTGACAATAAATGTCGTGGCGATAATGGAAAAAGGAGGAAGCCCCGAAGCAAACATGGCCACGGCTATCAACTGCGCCGACCCCGCAAAAACAAAAGTGGACATGAGAACCGTACTCAGCATGGAAAGCCCGGTCTTGTGAGCCAAAACCCCAAACGCCGCCCCTACGGGAACATATCCCATAATAATGGGGGTTACCTGCCGAAGGGCTGTATTCAAGACGCTCCCACTTGTCGAGGACCGCATATTCTCTTTTTCCATAATCTCAATTGTCACGCTCTCCCACTCCTTTCTTTGCATTCGACTCGACCGGAGCTTGCAGTAAACTCTGAATACTGTCACCAGTACAGATACAGATATCACAATATAAAAGCAGAACAGATTTACTTAAAGTGAGACGAACATGGGTCAGGAACCATACCGATATCAGACAGTGGAGAAGCATATTCTTGCCATGATGGAGCAGGGAGCGCTTGCTCTGGGCGACCGTTTGCCGTCTCTGCGCAAGATGAGTAGCAACCTCGGAGTCTCACTCTCCACAGTCAATCAAGCTTACGTCGAACTGGAACGAAAAGGCGTGGTAGAAGCTCGACCGCGATCAGGCTTCTTTATCTGCCGACACTCCATGCGTCTGCCCCGAACGGAAATATCTCCATCTTCCATGGACAGCCCTCGTCCCGTTACTCGCATCGGCCTTATCCAGACTGTACTGGAAGCAGTGGGACGAGACGACACGGTCCCACTTGGCGTGAATGCTCCGGACCCTTCCCTGCTTCCCCTTGCCGAACTCAGTAGGATCACCACGACAGTCGTGCGCGAAAATCCAAAACGCGCGCTGCAATATACCCCAATACCGGGAGACCCGGAGCTGGTTCATCAAATAGCATTTCGATCCATGGAACATGGCATCCCTGTTGCCCCGGATGATCCGATTATCACAACCGGGTGTATGGAAGCGCTCAATTTTGCCCTGCGTTCAGTCTGCCGTCCGGGTGACACTGTCCTCATTCAGTCTCCAACATACTACTGTTTCCTGCAATTGTTGGAAACCCTCGGCCTTCGGGCCATAGAGGTACCATCAGACCCGGAAAACGGAGTCTCACCAGACGACCTTCACCATGTCCTGACGACCTTCGACATCGCAGCTTGTATTCTGTCCCCCAATTTCAACAACCCGGACTCCAGCCTGACCCCGGACAGAGCCAAACGTGAAATCGTTTCCATGCTGGCGCAAAGGCACATCCCATTGGTGGAAGATGATGTCTCCACGGACCTTCACTTTACCCAGAAACGCCCAGACACGTACAAACAATATGACAAGGAAGGCCTTGTCCTGCTCTGCTCCTCATTTTCAAAGACACTGGCTCCAGGCTATCGAGTCGGCTGGCTGTTGCCGGGCCGCTTTCGCCAAAAGGTATTGGAGATCAAGGCAACGACAAATGTTTCAACCTCTGCCCCATCACAAATAGCCATCGCCGAATACCTGCGCCAAGGCCGTATGACTCGACACCTGAAACGCCTCCGCAGCGCAATGGAAAAACAAATGGACACCATGCAACTCCATCTTGAACGCCATTTCCCTTCGGGAACCAGGGTCACGCATCCTAGCGGCGGTGGTGTTCTCTGGCTGGAGCTACCACACTGTATCGACTCAGTGGAACTTTTCTTTCAGGCGCGAGCGCACAGTATAGGCATTGCTCCCGGAGCCATTTTCTCGACTCAGGACAAGTTCAGCAACTACATTCGCTTAAGCTGTGGCTCTCCATGGTCTGAACAGCTTGATAATGGTGTCAGGACTCTCGGAACCATGGCGCATGCCCTGACAGAGTAAACTCTAAATCGGCTCTCTCTGCCTCGAAAATATTCTTTACCATCGGGGAATAAGAACGTATTTTTTCTTTTTCGATTCTGACAATAAGAGAGCGAGATGACTCCACGTTCTGAAAAAGATCCCATTTACGGTTTTATAGCTGCTCTGAGCGCATTCACCCTCTGGGGTCTCCTCCCCATCTACTGGAAACAGATACAGACCGTTGCTCCACTTGAGATACTCTGTCATCGCATAGTCTGGCTCCTGCTTATCCTTGGTGCCATTCTCACCTTCAAGAAACGCTGGGCGGAAACATTCGCTCCCCTCCGTTCCTTTCGTAATGTCGGCATTCTTGTTCTGAGCAGCCTGTGCATCGGCTCCAACTGGCTTATCTATGTCTGGGCAGTCAATACAAACCATGTCCTGGCCACCAGTCTCGGATATTATATAAATCCTCTGGTAAATGTTCTGATTGGATTCATCATCTTTAGAGAACGCCTCTCCCCAATGCAGTGTGTAGCTCTGGGTCTAGCCTCTCTCGGTGTCATAAATTCCATAGCCAACTACGGGGAAGTGCCATGGATATCCCTAGCCCTAGCCATCAGCTTTGCCTTTTATGGCCTGCTCCGAAAGATTGCTGCCGTGGAATCTCTCCCAGGACTTTTCCTTGAAGCAATGGTTCTCACCCCTGCTGCGCTAACGTACATCCTCATTCTTCAATCACAAGGAGAGAGTGCTTTTGTCCTCAATGACCTGAGCACGGACTTCCTTCTGGTGGGGACAGGCGTGGTCACGGCGTTACCACTTATCGGATTTGCTTTCGGCGCTCGGAGGCTGAGACTCATGACTCTTGGAATCTTGCAATATGCGGCTCCCAGTATCGCTTTCATACTCGGCGTTTTTCTCTACCATGAGCCGTTTGGTGCGGCGGACATGTTAACCTTCTGCCTGATTTGGTCAGGATTGATAGTCTATACAGGCGATTCTCTCAAAACCATGCGACATCACAGACAGACCTTATCAAAAAAAAACCAGTCCCTCTGACCCGAGAGAATTTTCTCATCCATATCCCCCCCTGCGGCATCCGGTATGGAGAAAAGAATTTTGCCCTCACCATAGGGAAACAGAAAAGTGCATCTTCCTCATGCATCCTGTTTACCGAACGGTTTTGACAAACCACCCCTTGACCCATAATCGAAAAAGGTAGGTCAAGGGCGGGCGTATGGGACGAGTCGGTTTGGAGTCGAACAAAACATCAAGAATATGTTCTGTTTCCATGGATGATTGTAAGAAATTAACACACCCGGCACAGGATGTAAGCACAGTGCGCCCCGCTGCTTTGTTGGTTCGCTGAGCCGTCCATGCATCCGCAAATTCCGAACGGGCAAATTTGACAGCCCCACCCTCTCCACAGCATCGCGTCTTTTGGCGCTCCGGCATCCCTTTCTCTACGGTCAAACCACACCTTTGGGCCAGAGTGCGCACACTCTTCTGAGTCAATGCATCATACCGTTGAGGACAAGGATCATGAATCACAACGGTCTTTGCGAAGGGCTTGTTCGGCCCAATCCCGGCTTCCGCCAAGAGGGAATATGCTGGCACTGATTCAAGAGGGCCGCCGTAGCTCGAAAATATCTTCTGGCAATTGGGGCACGCTGTAATCACCCGCTTGACCCCTGCCTGACGAAGCCGTGCATAAAGCACATCAAACCAATTCTCGAAAAAATCCTTGCGCCCCAGATCATGCGATGGCTTCAAACAGCAGCCCAGCGCAACTCCCAAATCAGGAATATGGTTCCGTAGAGCCAAAAAGAGCCTTCGAACAGTCCGTGGCCGGGTTCCTGGCAGAGCACACCCTGGAAACAGTACAGTGTCGCCGCCGTCGGGCAGACGTAACAAAGAAAAAAGCCTGCTTTTCCCTATTTTCTCATACGTCATGACCGGAGCATATGTTGCGAGATCAAGCAGGCCATTCTGCTCATGAGTACGACGCATTTCAAGGAAGAATTCCTCCGGCCGCAGCGACTCGGGGCAGATAGCTCCGCACAAACCGCACAAGCTGCAATGAAAAGGATCAGGCCACTCTTCCTGCGGCCTGAGTCTCACCGCCGTTGCAATCTCACCCGGCGTTCCATACTCACCCAAGAAAGCACAGTGCACACGGCAACCGCCACACCCTGTACAATCAGCCTCCAATCGAGCCGCCATACCAGACACATATTCACGTTCTATAGTCATGGTCCAGCACGCTATGCGGATCTCCAGATTTGTGCAATGGGTGAGCATAAAACCGATCGTTTGTTCCGGGACCATTGATCAGATCAATAGGGCACTCCAGATCGCATAGGTCCAAGACAGGAAAGGGGTGCCGGAAAAACCTGCACCCCTTTCGTCTAAAAGATCTCGGCAACCAACCGTTGCCCTCAAATTACTCGACCTCTATGCATAGTGGAATAATATGCAGTGTACTGCTCACCTCTTCCGTTGCCCGCAACTTCCAACGAGCAGAACCACCACCCACAGCAGAAGCCACGGCATCGGCAATACCCTGGACATTGATAATGGGGTGACGGGAAAAGACTTGCGGCAACCCATAGGTCAGGTTGCATGCCAAACATTTTCCCGGTCGCTGTGAAAGCCGGATTTCAAAACCAAGCGATTTTCCATCGCCCCCGGTATAGCCCAACGCTATGTCATAACTCCCTTCTTCAGCATCACCAAACAATGCCTCAAAAAAATCGTCTGTCCTCTCGGCTGGAAAAAGAGATTCAAGTTTTTCTGCGGTGAAGATATCTCCATATCGATCCATAAACGCACAACCCCCAATGATTCTGTTAGAAATACGTCCCTCGAATATCGAAGCTGATTACAAAAAATTCATCGGATATTCAAGCCGTTTTCATCCTCGCGGCAAGGGAAAGACACTAGCCCGCCCATTGCAAAAAGGAAAAAAGTGACACACCAAACAGAAAAAAGACTGTGCACGGTCCAACCAATTTACGCCACGTTCTCCCTAGGTTGCACTCAAAGAACTGGCAGGTAAGAATAAAACAGATATGAATCGGAGAGATCATGACCCCGGTGAATCCGGCGAAAGTTGCCAGGACCAGATACGGGATCATCTGATCCTGCATCCCCAGATTGTGCAGAAGCCCCAAAAGCAGAGGGAAAGTTGCACCAACAAAGGCAACGTTGATCCCTGCGACCATCCCAACAAGAAAGGGAAGAAAAACAGCCGCAGCAAACAACGCGGCTCCCCCACCGGCAGCTTCTGCCATTCGGTCCACGACACCGGAGGCCTGCATGACGTCTTTGAAAATAAAAATGGCCACAATGACAAAAATCATCGACCACAAGGATTTTTTAGAAACAACATCCAGCAGAAAACGCAGGCCAAGGCTGGTATTCTGCATCATCACTGCCAATATGCCAAGAACCAAGGCAATGATCACTCCCCACTCGAAATCAACACCCGGCATAAAGCTTGAAATAAATCCTTCCAGACCAATGGCTCCGACAATGGCAAGCAGCAAAGGCAATCCCTGTCGAAAGACTGATCGCTTACTCCGAACCGTGACTGGTTGAGGAGCCATCAACTCTCCTTTACCCAGTACGCCTGGACGAAGAAAGAAAAACCAACCAGCCGCAATCATCACGATTGTCCCTGGCCATGTTTTTGAAATAAGATCAAGAATGGGAATATCTGCCAGAGCGACGGTCAATATGATGCCGGGATACAACGGCCAGCAGACCTCCCAGACATGGCGAAACCAATAGTTAACTACAGCCCGATCACTATTACTGACATGCATATCTTCAGAAACAGTCTTGACCATGGGGGCGGAAAAGACGGCGCCGCCAGGCATGGGCAGCATGCCAATAAGGGCTGGGAAAAAAACAAGACGCAGCCTGGGACTGGTTAGATAGCCGGAAAGTGCATCCATAAGTCTTCGAGACTGGCCGGACCGTTCCATAGCATCTGAAAGAATAAGAATCAGACCGACAATAGCCGCCAGGAACAGGAACTTTTCCTGTGTCAGAGCCCAAAACCCCGTTTGTGCCCATTCCCCCAATCCAAGGCCGAAAAGCAATCCCAGAACGAGACCGCCCGCCAAAATGGATATCCCAAGCCCGATTTTAAACCGCATGCCCGCCAGCATGACAACAAACGCGGTAATAACCTTAATAAACGGGAGGGATTTGATAAAGATGTCTTCCATGCACAGTCCTTCGAATTATTGAACACTTTCTTTTTCGCCTACGCCCTTTCAATCCGAAAGAAAACCGAAAAAGATGAGCGCAAAGGGATTACCATGGCCGTTTTCCCCTTCCCGAATATGGATATGCCACCCCTTTCTCTATCAAATAGAGAGAGACATTCACGTCATCGGCATAGACATCTGCCAAAAGCCGAAAATACTTTCCACGCCTGACGTTACGAAGCGTCACCACGTCAGCGCGCTCGAAGAGTTGGACCAAAGCCTTTTGAGCTTTTACCGCTATAGATTGTATTGCCGGACGGTGATCTTTCATCTCCGGCGCATCACACCCTGCCAGACGCACACTGATTTCGTGACCAAGAACTGAAGGCCACTCAGGGATGGAAACAACAATGGTATCACCATCCACGACACGAACCAAAGACACAACGAATCCATCCCCTGCTGACAAACTTGTCGACACAGCCAGAAAAATAAGTATTAAAAGAATACGAGGCACATGAGTTTGTACCAACCGGAGACACTCTACTCCACACAATATTTATTAATATCATCAAAGCCCACCCTTGCCCCACGGGCAACATTACGCTAGAGTATTGTCGCCCTATCGGGCCGGGAACATAACAATTTCGGAGTCGATATTACATGACCATGGACCCCAAACAAATTCGTCAGCACATATTCACTGTCATCATCAACAAAGTCGAAGAGCAGGATGAAGCCAAACGTATTGATGCGCTCAATGAGTTCATGGCCGTCACCGGAACTGCCGGGAATGCTTCCGAGCAAATCGCGAGCCTTATTCCGCCACTGATGCATGACCTCTATGAAAAATGGATCACCATGTTCATTGATCGCCTTCTCGAGACAGTGCCACCGGAAAACATTGAATTGCTCTGCGATGGCTGTGATGACAACAACGCAGCCCTCGCCCTCGCATACATCATGTTTCTTGAATCCGCGAAAATGGAAAAACAGATAGATAAGGATCTCAAGGAACACGGCCTTACAGCCTCTGCGAATAACGAACTTGGGGATCTTGCCGCCAATTATATTCGGGCACAAATGGCAAAGATAGCCCAGCAGGAAAGCGACGACGAAATATCCGGCACCTGCTAGAATCTATCCGCTTATCTTGCCACCTCCACTAAAGGTCTCAAGGCAAAGGCTTCGAACACAGTCTGTGTTCGAAGCCTTTCTTCTGAAAACATACTCGTTGTATGGGCGAAGTGGCCCACACATCATTTATGTTCATGAGGCTTTTTTCAAAAAACAGGTTTTCAAAACAACAACAGACTTGCCCACTTTACATTCCACCGCATCCGTACTGGATGTCAGGCGGATATTCTTGACGGCAGTGCCCCGTTTCAGGGTCTTTGACATCCCCTTGATCTTGAGGTCTTTGATCACGGTGACGGAATCCCCGTCGCTCAATATGTTACCGTTGCTATCCTTAACGTCCATTCTTTCTCCATTGAAGAGTGTTGACGGGATCATTCCCGAATATGTCCTTCGCCCAGCAGCACAAACTTGGCACTGGTCAACTCCTTGATCCCCATGGGACCATAGGCGTGCAATTTGGATGTCGAGATACCGATTTCAGCTCCAAGTCCGAGCTGTGCACCATCGTTAAAACGAGTCGTCGCATTGGCAACGACCAATGAAGCATCCACTTCACGAATGAAACGCATACAGTGCTCGTACTTTTCGCTGAGAATCGACTCTGTATGATTGGACCCGTGATCAGCAATAAAATCGATTGCCTCATCCAGAGAATCCACAACTTTGACTGCCATGACCAGATCGAGAAACTCAAACCCCCAATCACTTGCCTCTGCACTCTCTGCCGTATCACCAAGCAATGGCAATGCGCGCTCACAAGCCTTGAACCGCACCCCACCAGAGCCAAGCCGGGCCGCAACTTCAGGCAGCAAAGTTGCAGCTATATCCTTGTGAACCAATAAACATTCAAGAGCATTGCAGCCACTGGGATACTGGGTCTTGGCATTCTCAATGATGGAGACAGCTTTGGGAACGTCGCAGGAGTCGTCAGCAAAGATGTGGCACACACCCTTGTAATGCTTGAGGACCGGCATGGTCGCTTGTTCTGTGACAGCACGAATCAGGCCCTCCCCACCACGCGGAATGACCACATCGATATACTTATCCAGCTTGAGCATTTCCGCTACGGCTTCCCTGTCCGCAGTGGGCGGAACCTGGACTGCTTCTCGGGGCAACCCGGCCATTTCAAGAGCCTGATGCATGAGGTCTGCCAAGCATCTATTCGAGTGAAAAGCTTCTGAACCACCGCGTAAAATCACGGAGTTGCCAGCTTTCAAACACAGAATACCGGCATCAACAGTAGCATTGGGACGCGATTCGTAAATCATCGCCACCACACCGAGAGGAACCCGCATACGGCCAACCAACATTCCGTTAGGACGTTTGCTCATGGATTCAATTTCACCTATAGGGTCCGGCATGGCCGCGACATCCCGGCATCCCTGGATCATGGATGCCAACACTTTCTCGCTGATGGTCAAGCGCTGAACACGAGCCTTGTCCAAACCACGTTCATTCGCAGCATCAAGGTCAAGCTGATTCGCCTCACCAATAGCTTTGGATTCACTCTCCAGCAAATCAGCCAGATGAAGCAGTGCATCCTGTTTGGCCGACCCTGAAGCTTTCGATAATGCACGAGCCGCCTTGACTGCGCTTATGCCCATATCAACCATCTGTTCGCGAATTCCCATACCGGCTCCTTATACTCTGAAAACTACAACCGAATATTATTCATTTTTCATGAAGTCATTGTGCTAAACCGGGGTGAGGGAAAATGTCAAACAGCCCTGAGACGTATATTCTTCATTTTAGAGGTATCTGAACCACCAGTTTTACGTATTTTGTCATTTCTTCATGAAATTCAATTTGGGGAACGTTTGATTTTGTCGAAATGACACCCTGATTCCAAAATAGCCTTTGACCTTTTTGACAATTTTGCTTATCAAGCGCTTTGCGCTGTCGCGGCACGGTTTCCGGTCCCGCAGCCCTTATATACACCTTATGGAGGACAGTAAAACCAATGGTTGAAAACAATACTGACGGGCAGGAAATTCTCGACAACATCGAGTCCCATGTACCGACTCAACTGCACCCCATTCTTGAGGCCGTTTTCAAACACCAGAAACAGGTTGTCATCGGTGTCAGTGCCGTCATCCTTGTGGCTGCTGTCTACACGGGAATGACCATCTACAATCAGCATGCCATGAAAACGGCGCAGGCCAAACTCGGCACAATCCTGATCGAGGCCGCAGGGGATGAAAAGCTTTCCCAACTCCAAGATCTTCTGAACGCCGCACCTTCAGGTGCTCACCCTGCCATTTTGCTTGAGCTGGCTCAAAGCTGCATGAAAAATGAACAATACGAAAAAAGCTCACAGTATTGGGACCAACTCGCCAAAGCTTCTGACGATGATCTTCAAATCGTCGCTCGCCTCGGCAAGGCCAAGACTTTGACTCTGGCTGGCAAAGGCGCTGAAGCCGTCCCCATCTTGCAGGACATAGCCGAAGCAGCATCGACAGAATTTACCATCAGCGTGAACCGTCAGTTGGCAATTGCCGCCGAACAAGCGGGGGAAACTGATGTTGCTCTGAAAGCGTATCAAAAACTGGCAGAGCAGCCGATCGCCGACAAACCCTTCATTCAATTTAAAATAGCAGAACTGGAAGCCAAGTAACCGCGCTCCTGCGCAGACCCTACGGAGAGATATACCCCATGGCAAACCCGCTCTTGGCCGATACGCCCGGCGAAACGCACCTCCTCCTCGGCAACGAAGCGATCGTCCGAGGAGCCATTGAGGCTGGAGTGCAGGTAGTAACCTGCTATCCGGGCACTCCATCGTCCGAAGTTCCTGATACCTTCTTCCGCATTTCCCCTGACGGGAAGTTCTACTTTGAATACTCCGTCAATGAAAAAGTCGCCCTTGAGGTTGCTGGCGGCGCGACCTTGTCCGGAGCGATGACACTCTGCACCATGAAGCATGTTGGCGTGAATGTCGCGGCTGATCCACTCATGACCATGTGCTACACAGGGGCACCAGGAGGCCTTATGCTCCTGTCGGCGGATGACCCTGGCTGTCATTCCAGCCAGAATGAGCAGGATAATCGAATTTATGCCCGCATTGCGGGTATGCCGGTTCTGGAGCCTGCCACGGCGCAGGAAGCCAAGGACATGACCCGCGATGGCCTAGCTCTCTCCAAGAAATACGGAGCTCCGATTCTTCTTCGCACAACAACCCGCGTCAATCACCTGCGCGGCTCGGTTGAATTCGGCCATGCCCCTGATCCGGGAAAAGCCGAAGGATTCAAACGCGATCCATCGCGTTTCGTCCCTATCCCGGCCTTTGCACGCCCCATGCATATCGCGTTGATGGAACGCATGGAAAATCTTCGACATGAAGCGGAGCATTCTCCGTATAACACCGTTTCCGGCGACGGAGAAATAGGTATCATCTGTTCCGGCATCAGCCGTGCCTACGTGGCAGACGCCCTTGAACATGCTGGCCTGACAGGTTCAGTCAAAGTGCTTGAACTCGGCTTCTCAAACCCGATGCCTGAAAATCTGTGTCTTGATTTCATCAAATCCGTGACCAAAGTTCTGGTCGTTGAAGAGTTGGAGCCGGTCGTGGAGAACGAGATACGCGTTCTGGCTCAGAAGAATTCTTTGGATGTGGAAATTATCGGAAAAGATGTATTGCCTCGAAATGGGGAATTCAGCGTCACCATGGTCGAAAATGTCATTTGTGAGATGACTGGGAACCCCCTTGTCGCTCAATGTGCCTGCGAATTACCGCAGCTTCCTGTCCGGCCACCGAACCTGTGTGCAGGCTGTCCCCACCGTGGGACTTACTTTGCCGCCAAAAAAGTGTTTGGTGACGAAGCCATCTACTCATCTGATATAGGCTGTTACACACTTGGAATTCTGCCACCGCTCCAGGCTGCCGATTTCCTGCTCTGCATGGGGTCATCTATTTCTGCCGGATGTGGCGCAGCCAAAGCGGCAGACCAAACCGTGGTTGCATTCATCGGCGATTCCACCTTCTTCCATTCCGGCCTGACCGGTGTTGCCAACGCTGTCTTCAATAGTCATGACATACTGCTGGTTGTCCTGGATAACCGCACCACAGCCATGACCGGCCATCAACCACATCCCGGAGTGGACAAGACCATCCTGGGTGATAATGATCATCCGCTGGATATCGAATCTGCCGTGCGAGGGCTTGGCGTGACCGAAATTCGTAACGTCAATCCATTCAATCAGAAAAAGACTCTGGCCGCCTTTGAAGAATTGAAGGCAATGAAGGGCGTCCGAGTCCTTATCGCCAAGGAGCCATGTCCACTCTACTCACGCCGCGTCTACAAGAAAATCGCCCCACAGGTCGCCTATGTGGCTGATTCCTGTACAGGCCGATTCGACTGTCTGGACAAGCTGGCCTGCCCTGCCATGTACAAGGAAGGGGACAAGGCAGCAGTCAACCCGATCCTGTGTAACGGCTGTATGCTCTGTTTACAGGTCTGTGGTCACATCAAAGCGAAGAAGAGGGGCAGCTAACCCATGAGTGATACAAAAAAAATTCGCATATTCATGACCGGTGTGGGCGGCCAAGGAACCTTGACCGCAACCACCCTGCTCGCCAAGACTGTCCTCAGTCAGGGACTGCCTGTCACTTCCGGTGAGATTCATGGCATGGCTCAGCGCGGTGGTGTTGTGGAATCCACTGTGCTGATCGGCTGCAAATCTCCCAAAATAGGTCATGGTGAGGCCGATATCCTGTTGGGATTCGAACCGATGGAAACCATGCGAGCCCTGCCATATCTGAAGGAAGGAGGCCTGGTGGTCTCGAGCATTGAGTTCATGCCGCCTCTTTCCGTAGCCATGGGGACACAGGACTGTCCCACGATTGATGATATCAAAAAAGCCGTGTCTTCATGTACGGACAAGGCATACTTCATGTCCAGTCAAACCATCGGACTTGAAGCAGGCGCTGTTCAATCCGGCAACATAGCCATGCTGGCTGCATTATGCGCCGCTGGCGAACTTCCCTTCGGTCCCGAAGCACTGGAAGCAACCATCAAGGCCAATCTTCCCGAGAAGATTCAGGCTGTAAACCTCAAAGCCCTGGAGCTTGGCGTCAAGGCACTTGACGTCTAGAGAAAGGAAACATGGCTTATACACAACAGGACCCCTCCGACCTCAGCTACCTGGTCACACTCAAAATGGTGCAGGAGACGCTGAAACGGGATGCCCCGCTTGAGGAGTCACTGAACGCACTGCTCAAAATCCTGGCACAGGATATGGAGTACGTCAGGGCCTTCATGGTCATCATGGACCCCAAGACCGAGAACCTCAAACTCTCGCTCACATACAGTCCGGCCCAGGCAGATGATGTCACCTATTCGCCTGGACGCGGCATTATCGGCCGTGTCTTCGATTCCGGTGAATCCATAACCGTGACACGGATGTCCGACGATTCAGAATTCCTCAACAAGGCTTTCGGCCGAAGTGAAGAAGAACTGAAAAAGCTCGGTTTCATCTGCGTTCCGGTCGTTAACCGCCGTTCTGAGGAAGAAGAAGTCATCGGAGCGCTTTCTGTCGACGTTCCACTGATTCCAGCTGATGACATGGCGGCACACTGCCAGTTCTTGGAAGTCGTTGCCGGTATTATCGCCGGTCATGTCGCACAGCTGCAGGAAGAGATGGCAACCCAGAACCATCTGCTTTCTCAAGGCATGATGGCCGGCGGTATGGACGCAGCCCCTCCCAAGGATTTTGTCGCCGCGTCCAAGGCCATGCGTCTTGTGCTGCGTCAATCCAGACAGGTCGCTCCAAGTCGGGCTACTGCTCTTTTGCGAGGAGAATCCGGAACAGGCAAGGAACTGCTTGCCGAAGCCATTCACTCCTCCAGCCCTCGGGCCGACAAACCACTTATCAAGCTTAACTGCGCAGCTTTACCATCCGAACTTATCGAGTCCGAGCTTTTCGGTCACCAGAAAGGAGCCTTCACCGGAGCCTTCCAGACCAAACGGGGTCTCTTTGAAGTTGCGGATCAGGGGACGCTGTTCCTGGATGAAATCGGCGAACTTTCCATGGATGCCCAAGCCAAGGTTCTGCGTGCCATTCAGGAAAAGGAAATCCAGAGAGTCGGGTCTGAACAGACGATCACCGTTGATGTCCGGCTTATCTGCGCCACACACCAACCTCTTGAAGAACTCCTTGAAAGCGGCAGATTTCGCGAAGATCTCTATTACCGTATCAATGTCTTCCCCATTTTCATTCCATCTCTCAAGGAACGGCGTGAGGATATCCTGCCTCTGGCAGAATACTTCCTTGCAGACTTTGCAGATGAATATGGCAAGGAAGTCAAACGAATATCCACGCCTGCCATTGAACTTCTGGTCATGTACCATTGGCCCGGCAATGTGCGTGAACTGAAGAATTGCATGGAACGCGCAGTGCTCCTGTGCGAGGAAGCGGTGATTCGAACCTACCACCTCCCCCCGACACTTCAGTCGGCAGAAAGTTCGGCCACAGGGACCAATCTCTCTTTTGGCGAAGCTGTTGCCAAATTTGAGCAGGAACTACTGGTGGATTCACTGAAAAAGACAGGTGGCAACATGCTGCAATCCGCCCGAGACCTTCGTGTTTCATACCGGATTGTCAATTACAAGGTAAAGAAGTACAATATTGACGTGAAGAAATTCTCGCAATCCAAAAAGAAATCCAAAAAAAGATTGGAAGTCTAGCCCCCGAAAAAACGGTCCCTGTCGCTCTTCTGTGACAGGGACCTTTCATTTTTCTCTTCAAGATAAGACTTTCTGCCCTTTACTTCCACTTCTCCCGGAGCGAGGGATTTCCTTTGCTCCACCATTTCTGATACATCCCATTCATGCACACAGTTACCTCTCTCATTCAGCAACTCATCACTCTGACTCGAAATACAGGCTACCTGACTCCAGATCACGCCATGGCAGTAGCCGGTAATATTCTCGAAGCCCGGCCTCTCCCTGATGCTCTCGCAGCTCTGGCCCCAGCCCTTCTGCGCCATGCTACCATCTTTGATCCGTTTGATAGGGAAAAGATCCGGCTTGCGCACGAGATCAACGAACGTATTCCACATCCCCCCTTCAGCCAATGGATAAGACATGCCAGGGCTCTGACCAAAGATGAACCTATCCCGGAAAATATTCCATTCCCCGATGTCAGCACGGCTTCCGCACAAGAATGCATTGCATTCATCGCACATCAAACCGCCAATAGTCACAGATACCCCATCCTGCTCCACCTCTGGCAGACAGGGGCCGGGCCGGAACTCATCAAAGCGATCAG
Organism: Pseudodesulfovibrio piezophilus C1TLV30; assembly: GCF_000341895.1. Classification (NCBI taxonomy): domain Bacteria; kingdom Pseudomonadati; phylum Thermodesulfobacteriota; class Desulfovibrionia; order Desulfovibrionales; family Desulfovibrionaceae; genus Pseudodesulfovibrio; species Pseudodesulfovibrio piezophilus. The sequence continues at coordinate 1,023,702 of NC_020409.1, forward strand.
GATTCTCGCCGCCTCCCCGTCTGGAATGTTGGCGGCCCCTCTCATGGCCTGGGGAGCCTATGCTGCGGGAAAACCTCTACTCACCGAGATGCTGCTCGAAGAGGGAGTGGATTCCTTCGTGGCCCACAACCTTCGTGCCCGCATAGCCCTGGACAGTGGCATCCATGCAAAAGCCGTTGAATATCTGAGGACGTCACTCGAAGCCGAGCCGTTCCAACCCGCGATCATCGAACAATTGGCAACACTGGAATCAGACAATTCCGAGTCCTTTCCAGAGGATAATACTCATATATGCCTCTATACATGGAATAAACCGGAACTTCTCGCACAGACCCTGCACAGCCTTGCACACACTGCCATCGGATCGACCGGCGTCACTGTCCTCAACAACGGGACCACGACCTGCTCCCCGGATGAATTGGAAAGGCGCGTCCATGATCAGACTCCGGGCCTCTCAATTCATTGGGTACATCTGCCTGTAAATATCGGTGCCCCAGCCGCTCGCAACTGGCTTCTTTCCCTGCCCGAAGTCCGCCAGTGTCGCTATGTGGCCTTCCTTGATGATGACGTGCTCCTCCCCCGAACATGGCTGGCACAATTCCATAAGACACTCCGCCGCTTCCCCGAGGCTGCAGCGGTCGGTCCCAAATGCATGAATCCGAATGTGCATACAATTCAGTACGCTTTCCGACATTTTACGCAGACAGGGCAGGACATGATTCGTTTCAGTCCCAATGCTCCCACACTCATGGATATGGGCCAATTCGACTCTGCTCGTCCGAGCCTCACTGTCATGGGATGCTGCCATCTGCTGGACACCAAACGATTGGCAGCGCGAAAAGTACCACACTTCGATATACGATTCTCTCCCTCCCAAGTGGATGACATAGAACATGATCTCCAGATATGGAAAGCAGGCGGACAGGTTTTCTACGACGGCTCTGTTGGCGTGGTTCACCTTCAGGACACAGGAAAAGCCCAATCACGCGCCACTATTGGGCATACCTATGCAAATCATTCCAAACTCGAAGCCATATTTTCACAGGAAGAACTGAGCATGATGGACGCGGCATACAAGGACGCTGACAAAAGCGCATTCAGCAAATCACTCCAAGCCGTCCTTCCTACCCTGAATGGAACGGCCCGTGTCTTTTGGGAAACAATCAAAACAAACATATAAAAAACGCCCGATATTCACCGGGCGCTATCCAATTTCATGCTTTCTTCGTATTATTTGAACGAGCGGGCAAATAACTCTTCCAAAGCGATTTTCCCGTTCTCCTCAAGAAAACGGGTCCCGGTTCCCGTGAAATGCCTGTCGGTAATAACTGGTGTCTCAACGGAAATCCACGCACCCTTTTCCCATTTGAACCAACAATTCTTGACCTGACCAAAGACATAGAGGTCCTTGTTGCAAATCTTGGCAAACTCGGCTCCCCACCCGGTCCCGCCCTTGACGGTTCCGTCTTCCTGGATGGTTCCAACCACAAAGACTTCATGCCCAGACTCGACCTGATGCATAATGGTCTGCAAGACCTTGCGCATTTTCTCGGCGTTGGTAAATTTCCGATTGAGCAGCTTGGCTACATAAGTCAAACTGACATCTTTTCTGGTCAATTCCTCATTGGTCAGAACCCGTACGCCTCGAGTCCGCTCAATCCTGTGCCCTTCAAAGGTGTAATTCACTTCAGCCAGCCCGTAATACTCGGCCAGCTTGCCGAATTGATTTTCCGCGCCCTGGGCTCCGCCGCTGAATAAGGTGTAGCTTTCGTATTTGGACATGGTCTCTCCTTGAAAATGATATGAAGTGTCTTCTGAATCGCTGGCTTGACGGCACATGTAGCACTCGTTTGATACGCCGGGCAATATCTTCGCATTATATTTTCCCGGGAAGCCAACCTCCTCTTAAGGCCGCGCTCATGAACGGTACCCCACTTGAGCCTGTTTTGCCAGCAGGTCAGCCAAGAGCACTTTATCCATATCGCGGGCCATTTTCTCAAATTCCTCTGGCTCATATTTGGTCATGAGTTTACGAAGATTGGCTGTGGCCCCGGCGGACTCACCCCCGCCCAATTCACTCTGTGCTCCTGATTTCCTTTTGTGCGCAATAGAGAGAAATCCTGTATAAACGGCGTATCCACCGGCAAGAACCATGCGAAGGTCTCGTTCCAGGTCATCGTATTGCGTGGGAGAAAAGCGAAGATCAAAGTCCCCGGTTTCAAGCAGCCGTTGTGTACGGAAAAGATGCACACACCCTGTCACCGATGCACAGGGACGAATATAGTCTGCCTGTCCGAAATCAGCATCCTGCAACATGAGAGTCCCCATCAATGCCTCCTGCCGGTGACCGGGTGAGGGAGCCAGATTGTGTTCACCACACTGCATCCGGGCCGGACCGTTGAAATCAACGACCTTGCATCCCCACACTCCGGCATCAGGATACTGTTTCACAGCCTCACCCAATCGCCCGAGCCAATCACCAGGCAAGGCAATGTCATCATCGATATACGCTACAAAGTCAGAAACCTGCACTTCAGGCAAATGCATAAGCCAGTTGCGAGCGGCCGGTGCTCCCACATTGACAGGCAAAGCCACCGATGAAGCCCGTTCCGGGCCAAACTTCTCGATGAAATGATTGATTACATCTGAAGTCGTGTCCGAACTGCCATTATCAAGCAAACAGACTCGGATGTCCGATTCCACCGCTCCTTTACTGGAGAGCAACGAATCCAGAGTCGTGACAAGGTCGTCTGCTTTGTTCCAACTGTAACCAAGCACCGTCACCCTTCCCGGCAACCTGGCAACGTTTTTCGCAGAACCGGCAAGGTGATCATGCAGCCGCAGCCAGAGACTGACATTCCACGGACGTTCGGCCACACACCTCTCAAGCAATCCAAGAGCTTTCTCTTCCTTGCCCGACCGAAGCCATGCCGTGATCAGACGCTCCTTCACCACGGGCAAGGGCAACGTATTCAAATTTTCCCGATACATTCCGGCTGCGGGAAGCACCTCACCCAATGCAAGCATGGCATTTGCTTTGGCATACGCAAACAAAGATGCCAATTCTGATCGAGGTATCGTGCTGGATATCATTTCGACGAGGAATTCCCACTGAGAATTAATTCGAACGAATTCATACAGGTGATGCCACCAGAAAAGATTTTGCGGGGTTTTCACCAGACGGTTTCGCAAAAAATCCATCTGAGTACGGACGTCTGCCGACATGGCTATCCGAGCTTCGGGCGTGACCTCGGGATGCCAATGGGAAAGAACTGCCCTGATTACGGGTAACAGGACTGGCGACACAGGGGGCAACGATTCCAGATGACTTGCCAAACCGGCAACACAATTTCCGTCAAAAGGATTTTCACCCCATGCGGCCAGAAATAAATCCTGTGCAATGCTTGCTATAATAGGGGAATTTTCCCAATTGCCTGCCAGAGCAGAACCAGTGGCACTCTGCAAATGCAGCCTGCCCGAGAAACCGAGTAACAGGTGTCGCCGCAAATCATGTGGCAACGAAGTCAAGTCAAAGGAAGGGTTCATGGTTTCCAACTATGCGGCAACTCCGGTAAAGTCAATAAACCCTCCTTTCGAAGCTATCGCTTTTCTGGTAGAAGAGAAACACGATGCACAGATTTTTCATTCCCCAAACTCTCCCGCCCTGTAGTGGCATACGTCCCGAATTCAGGGAACGTTTTTCCGGGTGGCACCTCGGCATGGGGCTGCCTGAAACCCTTCTCGCGCTCATCAGAGGGTTAAACGCTCTGGGCAGAGATATCCCCTCGTGTAAAAATACCGCTCTCGGAATGGGAGTGTGGGGATTCCAGACCCATCCGCTCATGCATGATCTGGCTCAAGCAGCCGTGGAGACGACCGCAACGGTCAATACGAATCCACAACAAAAAGCACTGGCTGAACGGATCGCTGCAACACCAAAGCTCAATGATACAGATACGGAAACCATGGAAACATGGCATGCTCTGGTTAGACAGGAGGATCGATCCCTGCTGCTTCGTTTCCTCGCCGTTGTCCTGGCAGACTCGACCAAAGGACTTTCGTGGCTTGGTCACTGTTGGCAGGATATGTTATTTCTCGGACGACCTGAGATACCAAAAGCCGCCCTGGACATGGTTCAATGGGATGCCATCACCTTTCCGCTCAAAGCCAGGCTGGAAGCTGAATGGAGCTTTCATTGCCACCAGCCAGAGCAAGCTCTGCAAGCCATAGAATCGCTCGACTCTGATCTATGGGGACTCTGGCGGGCCTATACCGGGGCAGAAGTGTTGATACGAAGCGGTGAAACCGAGGAAGCCAAGGAGGTACTCTCCAACCTCTGGAGCATGATTCCGTGGCATATCAATCTGACCCTCAAACTGCACGCCCTCTTCAACCCCATTGTCATGGCCGCAGATGAAAAAACAAACGATGCCGCAATCCTCGTTTACTCATGGAATAAAGGAGAATTGCTTGCCCAAACACTCAAAAGTCTCGCCTCCAGCAATCTCGGGCAAGCCCGAATTTATGCCCTTGATAACGGTTCTACAGACAACACACCCGAAGTTCTCAGACAGGCACAGGATATATTCGGAGCAGAACGCTTTCAGACCATAACCCTCCCTGTCAACGTAGGCGCACCTGCTGCACGCAACTGGCTGCTTTCGTTGCCAGCTGTTCGTACGGCTCAATGGGCCGCCTTTCTTGATGACGATGTTATTCTGCCCAAAGACTGGCTCCTTCATCTACTGGGAGCGGCGCAGGGAGACAAAAAACTCGGTGCGGTTGGCTGCCGCATCACCGCGGCCACTCCTCCTTTCGGTCTACAATCAGCAGACTACAATCTTTTCCCCACTCCGCCCAAAAAAACTGCACCGGGACACCTTCCCAATCGGGTTCTCCTGTACGACAATTGTGCCGGATCAACAGATACAGGACTATTCTCGTACACGCGCCCCTGTCTGTCTGTTTCGGGATGCTGCCACCTGATCAATATGGAAGCTGTTCGCATGGCCGGGGGATTCGACCTACGCTATACGCCATCTCAATTTGATGATCTTGACAGAGACCTCCGTTCTGCGCTGGCAGGGATGCCTGCTCTATATACAGGAACCATGGCTATCCATCATGTCCAGCACTCCAGTCTTGCCAAATCAAAAAGTGTGCAGCAGATAGGCCATGTCATGGGCAACAAATTCAAACTCGATACTCGATACACCGATGAAGAATTACTCCGGCTTGGTGCTGAAAACCGTGAACGCCTCTGGGATGACCTGCAAACCAAACATGATTTTCTCGCCGCCCTTCTCGGTTGACCCACACCGGATCCATGCTTACTCTTACCTTGACCAATTCAGTACGAATTAGGAGATAACCATGGACGACGTCAGAATATACGGCGATTTTCACCGCATCACTCCAGATATTTTCGAGCAAATCAAGGATGCAATCCCTGTTGATCAGGTTGAGTACGATGGTGATGTGTTACGAATTGACCATGAAGGGACCTATATCCTGATGGACGACTTTATCGAATTAATCAGTAAGAGACTGCCCGAGGAGGGCTATGGGCATGTCGAATTCATCGACAACCTCGAATGGGAAGTGACACGGTATACAATAACTCCCGGCAAGATAGAGCACAAGAAAATCAAAGTGGATAATGTCCTCGATGCTCATATGCGTGACCTCGGCATGTAATCAAATCTCATTCTCAGAAAAAAATAGGCCACCCGAACTCGGGCGGCCTATTTTTTTCTGCTTGCTATAAACAATCAGAAATGAAGTGACTGTGATGCAGCATGCATTAGTCTGACATCGACAGCTTTGGGGCCAATCTTCTCATCGACGATATCGAAAGAGACTCGCTCCCCAGCATCCAGGGTCTGGAACCCATCACGTATAACTTCGGAATAATTAACAAAGACATCCGATCCATCATCTGCGAGGATGAAACCGAATCCTTTTTGCTCGTTAAACCAACTGACCGTCCCTTCTCGCCGCACACCGACCTCCATGGAATAGGTAGATACGAAGCGAAGATAGCCCGATACCATATTCTTGGCAATCCGGTTTCTCTTAAAAAGGGTTCGAGACAATTTTACTCAGAAACCGGTCTCTCTGCTTCTTCAGGTATGCCAACACCATCTTCAGCTGTTTCCAGCTTCTTGGCGTCCTTGCGTTTCTGCTTTTCTTCTTTCTTCTTCTTCTTAGCCATTTCCTTCTGTCGCTTTGCAAACTTATAATTGGGCTTGGCCAAATTTTCCTCCCTGTTAAGATGACTTCCGCCTCTGACTGAAAGCGCGGAAAAAGAAAACGCCCGACTCCCGAATGAGAGGCGGGCGTAGATGTGCCTGATTGATCAGCAGGTAAAATGCTTACCAGCGAGGACGCTCAACACGGGGTTTGGCTTCGTTGACCTTGATGTTACGGCCACCGAAATCTTTGCCGTCCAGAGCTTCGATAGCATCCAGGTAGCCGTCTTCGGACATTTCGACAAAGCCGAAACCACGGGGACGACCGGTTTCGCGGTCTTCGATCAACTTAACGGAAGTAACTTCACCATATGCCGCAAACGCTGCACGGACCTCATCTTCAGTTGCGGACCAGGGCAAATTGCCGACATAAATGTTCTTGGACATTAAAAAACTCCTAAAGAAAGTGATGTGAAAATGACGCCCGTGCGTCACTATAAAAATAATAAAAGAAGCAGCGTACACGATGCGCACGCTGCTCCTCGATATACCTGTTCATTCAAACCAGCGCCGGCCAACATTCGACCGCGCCTCCACGGGTGCCGCTGGTGTAGAAACCAACTTATTTGCTATTTATGAAGATAAGTCAAGCAATATAATTTTTTTTATTGTTTAAAAATTACAATGCGCTTTGAGCGGGAAAGAGATTTCAGCTCCCCATTCCCATAGGAACAGAACCTTCGAACTCTTCCCGAGTACCGCAAAAAATCTGCTTTCCTCTCTCCATGACCATGACATGATTGATAGCAGCAATTCGATCTTCCACATGATGCGTGACCATCACAAGGGGTACACCGGAGTCCGCCAACTGCTGCAACAGGCCAAGCATAAGTGAACGCGAGACACTGTCCAACCCGGCCATGGGTTCATCCAAAAGTAATAATCTCGGATTCGAAGCCATGGCCCGAGCCAACAAGATTCGTCTTTGTTGCCCATAGGACATACGGCGAAGCGGACGATCCGCAAGCTCAGCCAACCCGACTCTGGCAAGCCAATCCTGTGCACCGAGCAACTCTGCACTTTCTGGCTCATCCAGCATTCCGACACTGCCCCGATACCCGGAAAGAACGGTTTCCAAAGCTGTCACTTCCCATGCCAGTTCACGCCCATATCCTGTTTGCAAGGCAGGAGAAACAAAACCAATGCGTGGCCGGGCCTTGTCCATGGGCATGCCCCCCAACCGCTCCACAACACCAAGCCCCTGAGCATCGTCAGCATACGGCGCTATTTCACTGAGAATCAATTTGAGTAGTGTTGACTTTCCAGCGCCGTTGTCACCCAGAATAATCCAATTTTCCCCAGGCAGGACAGTCCAATTGACAGAATGAAGAAAACGGACACCGCCTGACACGACGGAAACATTTTTCATACGTACCAAAAATTCAACGTCATCCACTTCATTATGCACTGGCAATTCACAAGCCACCACATCTGGTTCACTCTCCTGAAGAAGCTCAAGCGCATCTTCCCGGTCACCTTCCATGATGATTCTCCCACCATGCATAATCACTGCCCGGTTCACGGAGTGCGGCACATCACCGATTCGATGCGCAGCACATACCAAAGTGGAAATTTCCCCCGCTGTATCGAGCAAGCTCAACACTTCGGCACGAGAAACCACATCAAGTCCCTCAAGGCATTCATCCAAGAGAAGAATATCCGGACGAGGCGCCAAGGCCCGAGCTATGAGCAACTTTCTGACCTGCCCTGTCGAAAGAGTCCCCAGCTCACTTGCCGCCAATTCTTCAATACCGAGGAGAGCAATGATTTCATCTGCCGCTGCTTCCTGCTGCGGGGATGCCTGCTCATAAAGAAGCGGAGTATCAAAGAACCCGGCCAGCACAACAGTACGTCCCACTGACCGTCGGGCATGGAGAAAATAAAAATCCTGCATATCCGCAGAAACGAGTCCGATACGCTGACGCAGTCCCAGAACCGTTGGTTGAGGACCGTCCCCCAAATCATAGACGCGCACTCCACCGGGGTCGGGCAGGATATCACCACGCAACAACTTCAATAATGTTGTTTTGCCTGATCCGTTATGGCCAACCACGGCAACATGCTCTCCACGCAAAAGCTGCATGGAAAGAGAACCTACCAATCGTGTCCCGTTTCGTCTCACGGACACGCCTTCAAGCTGAATAAGTGGATGCATAAGGACATTCTTCACCTTCATTCACCGAAAGGCAACCCTTTCGCCTTGAAAATACACACGGTTGTGGCATAGCATGCTGAATGTCTGCCAAAGTTGTCATCACCCATATCCCGGAATACTCGTTCCCTTCGCTCGCCCAGCGCACTGCCGTCCTTCTGGAAAAAGCAGGTCTCACTCCCTCTCCCGGCCACCATATTCTAGTGAAACCCAACCTGGTGTCCCCCAGCAATGCCAGCCATTGCTGTACGCATCCCATGATAGTCAAGGCGGCGTGCGCTTATTTACTGGACCACAAAGTGAAAATCACCGTGGCCGATTCTCCTGCTTTCGGCAATGCATCCCATGCCGCACGTCGATCCGGCCTGCGACAAGCCATGGCAGAACTCGGTCTCGAAGTGACCAGCCTTCGCCACCCGACTCCACTGCCCCTGAGCCAGGGCGGGACCATAGGGATTTCAAAGGATGCTCTCGAAAAGGACCTCATACTCAATATCCCGAAACTCAAGGTCCACTGCCAGATGACCATCTCCGGGGCGGTCAAGAATCTTTTCGGATGTGTGGTCGGCTTTCGCAAGGCCGTCGCTCATAACAGGCTTGGTCACAGTCATGAAGTTTTCCGCTCCATGCTTATGGATGTTTACGATGCACTGCCGACAACGTTTCACCTCATGGACGGAATCCATTCCATGCACAAGGATGGACCTATTAATGGAGAGCCATTTGAACTGGGACTGCTTTCCGCATCAAACAATGGCATTGCCCTGGACACGGCCGCATACGTTATTCTTGGTTTGCAACCAAACCAAGTGCCATTGTGGGAGGAAGCATACATGCGCCGTCTGGTTGGTTCTCACCCTGATGACATCGTGTATCCATTTGAAAACACAGGGGTCTTTGACACAACAGGTTTCGAGATGTCGAACAAACGCCCCCTTGACTTTCACCTCCTGCGCCTGATCAAAGGACGGGTTCGTAGCCTCATGAAACGGTTTGTCAAATAAGCCCCCCCTTGCACTCATCCGAGAGGGACGATATGGATAAGAATATGTTTGTGTTGCGCCACCAATTCATCATTACCGGCCAGGTTCAGGGGGTCGGCTTCAGGCCGTTTGTCTATAGAACGGCCATGGATGCCGCTGTTACCGGCTCGGTGAACAACTCCAGCCAGGGCGTGATCATCGAAGCACAAGGATCACCGGAACAATTGGAAGCATTCACCGAGACACTCGCAGGAGAAATGCCTCCCCTTGCACAGGTCGTTACCTTTGAAATGGACGAACTCACTCCGGTTGCAGGAGAAACAGAATTCATCATACTTGAATCAACGGGTGGCAGCGGACACTCCGTACTCATCAGTGCTGATGTTGCGACCTGCCCGGATTGCCTGAACGACATTGCAGACCCACAAAACCGACGGTTTCGCTATCCTTTCACCAACTGTACGAACTGTGGGCCACGCTATACTATCACCCACTCCATTCCATACGATCGCCCGCAAACTTCCATGGCCTGCTTTCCTCTCTGCCCGGACTGTCAGCGCGAATACAACGACCCATTGGACAGACGATTCCACGCGCAACCCAACGCCTGCCCCCGGTGCGGTCCCAAGGTCTGGCTGACAAGCAATACAAACACCATGATCGCCCAAGGAGACGAATCCATTCGCCGATTGGCGTGTGAACTCCTGGAAGGAAAAATCGCCGCAGTCAAAGGACTGGGAGGATTCCACCTCGTGTGTGACGCGACTTCCGACACCGCTGTTGCGACCCTCCGCACTCGTAAACACAGACCAGACAAGCCCTTGGCTGTCATGGTCCCGGATATGGAAACAGCCAAAAAGCTGGCGGACATCCTCCCGGCTGAGGAAGCATGGCTTACAGGAGTCAAGCGCCCCATTGTCCTCGCAGCAAAACGTCCCTCCCATGCGCTTTCTTCTCTCGTGGCTCCTGACACGAATTTCATTGGACTGATGCTCCCATACACCCCCCTGCACCATGTCCTGCTGAGTGATTTGACTCATACGCAAAATTGCATGGAAAAAAAGAAAGCTCTTCCGGCCCTTGTCATGACTTCCGGGAACATGTCCTCGGAGCCGATCGCCTTGGGCAACAGGGAAGCAATGGAAAGATTGTCTGACATTGCCGATATATTTCTCTACCACAATCGGGACATTCTAGTGAGGACGGATGACTCTGTCCTTCGCGTCAATCCGACCAGTGGAGACCCGCTTTTCATGCGCAGAGCACGCGGATTTACTCCAGAACCAGTCTTCCTCGCAGACAAAGGGCCAGTGGTGCTGGGAGTCGGACCGGAACTCAAATGCACCGTGACGCTGACCAAAGGAGACCAGGCATTCCCCAGTCAACATATAGGGAATGTCGCCAACCTGGAAACTATGGAGTTTCACCAGGAACTCCTTGCGCATATGGAGAAGACTCTCCAAGTAAAGCCAGAACTCATCGTGCGAGACCTCCATCCCGATTACATGACAAGTGAAAGAGCCGAGACTCTCGGTTCGGAACGGTCAATCCCGGTTGCCATCCTCCAGCACCATTACGCCCATATTCATGCGGTTCTGGCCGAAAACCAATTCACCGACCCAGCCATTGGATTTGCGCTGGATGGCACAGGCCTTGGAGAAGACGGCACCATCTGGGGTGGAGAGTGTCTCCTGGTCATGCCTGAAGATTTGTCCCATCAGCGTTTAGCCCATTTTTCACATATTCCTCTCCCTGGAGGCGAGGCTGCAGTCAAGGAACCATGGCGCATAGCCCAAGCGGCTCTCAGGGAAATAGGAATTACCAGCCCTGGAACCTATCGTTGGCCATGGCTCGATGAGTTTTCTCGCGAGTCCGCCTTTTTACCCAAGATTCTCGATAAGCGCATCAACACTCCCCTGACATCCAGCTGCGGACGACTTTTTGATGCGGTTGCCGCTCTTTGTGGTTTGGCAAATACCATCACCTATGAAGGACAGGCTGCCATTCGTCTGGAAAAAATTCAGGACATGACCGAAACACACGCCTACCCTTGTCCTCTCAAGTCTCATGAACCGATAGCTCTCAACACCCACAAGTTGATCAGAGGAGTCATAGAAGACCTCGACGCGGGAGTTCCTGTGCCCGTTGTCGCACGTCGCTTTCACCTCGGCCTTATCACGGGACTCGTGGATATGGCTTATTCCTTTTCACTGATACTCGATATACATCATATTGCCCTCTCCGGCGGTGTCATGCAAAACCTAACATTGGCCGCAGAACTTCCGATAGCGCTTGAACAAGCAGGCCTGGTCCCGTTGGTTCACAAAAAAATCCCCCCGAATGATGCCTGCATCTCACTTGGACAGGCAGCCTGGGGCCAAAGAAAACTTCTCCTTGAACATTCATAAAGGATATCATGATGCACACCATCTTTCTGACCATTATAGCACTTCTGCTCCTCTCGGCACCTGCCCAGGCACAAGAGAGCGCACCATGTCCCGCTCCGCCACTCACATTCTGTGCTCCCACCATGCTCGGCCAGGTCGCCATCAGGGAAGAAACCGCCGGACATCTTATTGATATGCGATACCCGGTTCTCTGTGATGCGGATGCAACGGCAACGATTCGAGACGATATGACCGCAACACTTGCGCGTTTCAAGGCCATAGATCCCGAACACGATCAATCAGAATTTCCGCACAAATACAGCATGGAATCAGAGTACTCGGTCTGGTCTGCCGGAGCAGGACGGCTCGGCTCAGTCAAAATTCAGATTTTCGAATACACGGGAGGAGCACATGGAATGTACTGGCCCGAAACCTGGGTTTTCAATATGGCCGATGGCGAACCACTGGCTCTCGACGAGATACTGCTTGATCCCCAAGATGCACTCCAAATGATTTCCGCACATGTCCGCACGGTTCTCCGCAGCTCTCTGGGGAATATGTTTGTCCCGGAAATGCTTCAGGACGGTACGCGGCCAACCCTGTCCAATTTTGCAAACTACATTTTAAGTGACGAGGGAATGACCTTTTTCTTTTCTCCGTATCAAGTAGCCCCTTTCGCAGCCGGAGAATCCGCCGTGCCCCTTCCATGGAGCATGATCAGGCGATACGTCAAACCGGAGATTCGCGACCTGCTTTCACCCTCATTGTAACCTTATTTGATTTTTTTCATAAAAAGTTGCTATAGATAGATATGAATCTCAATGAACAGTAAAGGAGTCACCATGGAACTCATTCGAATTATCATCTCAGTACTTATTCCTCCCTTGGGAGCATTTCTCAAAGTCGGCCTGAGTTTGCAATTTCTGCTCAACCTCATCCTGACTCTGTGCGGGTATTTTCCAGGTCTTGTGCATGTCATCTGGCTCCTGTCCAGAAAATAACTCCCGGCACACATTGAAAATGAATTGAACAGATCCCCCAGCACCGCGAATGCCAGTTTCGCCGGGGTACTCTGATTCTCTTCGCAGAAAAAAGATCAAGTCCCAGTTCTTCGGGGACTTGATCTTTTTCTTTCCATGGCAAAAACACGAAGAAAACTCTTTCACCTTGCAAGGCACAAATCAGAATCTGTCAAATTCCTCTCCGAACGAATCTTCATCGTGCTCCCCGGCAGGCAGTGCACGGGGAGGCATGGCATGTCCCTGCTCCTGGCGATTCATTCGATCTTCACAACCCGATAGATCAAAATAGTTGACCGCCATCTGCATAGTCTGAGCCTGGGCGGACAACTCCTCCGCCGTACTTGCAAGTTCCTCGGAAACAGAGGCGTTCGACTGAACAATCTTATCCAGTCCCTTAACACCGTCACTGATAAAACCGACACTGTTCTCCTGTTCACTGCTTGCTGCAGATATCTCCTGCACCAACTCGGAAGTTTTCTGGATGTCCGGCACCATCTGACTCAGCATGGTCCCGGCCTTTTCCGCGACGGCCACACTGGAAGAAGAAAGCTCGCTGATTTCGGATGCAGCCTTACCACTTCGCTCGGCCAGCTTGCGAACTTCGGCCGCCACCACCGCAAAGCCCTTACCCTGCTCCCCGGCCCGAGCAGCTTCGATGGCCGCATTCAGAGCAAGAAGATTTGTTTGCCGGGCGATTTCCTCAATGATAGATATTTTTTCAGCAATATCACGCATGGCTGAGACCGTGGCATCAACAGCTTTCCCACCTTCCAGTGCATCATTACTGGCCTTGCCTGCGATAGATTCGGTTTCTTCAGCATTTTTGGAATTGATATCAATACTCTCAGCCATTGTTTTCACATGATCAGAGACATCAGCCACGTTTTGCGCCTGTTCAGTTGCCCCTTGAGCCACCTGAACAGACGAGGCCGCCAACTCTTCACTCCCTGAAGCCACCTGGCTGACAGAATCAACCACATGCCCGACGGTCTGGATCAGATGGGTCACCATAGTCTGCATAGCCCCATAAACAGAGTGCGAACTTGGTTGCCCGATAAATTTCACTCCAAGCTTGCCCCGAGCGATCTGCCGTGTGATGTCCACCAGAACCAGGGGATCAGTCCCCAGTTGCCCCAGCACGCTCCTCACTATCAGCAAAGCGATGACAATACCGAAAACAAGTGCCATGATTCCAATGCTCATGGCAGTGAGACCCAACGCATTCGCCTCTTTTTCAGTGCTTCCAACCTTACTTAAGGCCTGCTCTCCTGCTTGTTCGGCAATAGCCCCGACCACTGGCATAATTGTTTCAACTGCCGAACGCATTCTTTCGTCACTTTTCGCTATGCGACTATCCTCTGCCACAAGATCGGCAAAAGACTGCTTGTAGGCCTCGCCCATACGAATGGCCCTCTGAACATATTCAGGAGCAGCTTCTGATGTCTTGAACGCACCAATCAAATGATCCAGATTGGCATAGGTTGCCGCTACGTACTTTTCGTCACCTCGCAGCAAGTAATCCTTTTCAGAACGGCGAACCATGAGCAGCAGACCTTTGACGTCCGGAACAAAGAGTCGCATCAATGGAGATTCTATTTCATTGGCTGCCTGTCTGACCTCCTCATAATCTCCATCAGCCCCTGATGCGGCAAACCGCGCAAAGGAATTGGAATACTTCTCGAAAGCCACTTCGACTTTCTGTAATTCAGCTCCCTTTTCCTTGCGTGCATCAAGTCCATTTTTGAAAGATTTCATGGTTTCGGCCATTTTTGCCCGATAGGCTGTACCACCAGAACGGATGTAATCCTTTTCCCAACGACGCATCAAAAGCAAATCAAGATACAAATCCTGTACTTGGTGCGTCACGAAAACAGCTTCAGCATCTCGGACAAGCCCCCTGAAAGCCCCTTGCAGGCCCGAATTATAATCAAGCCCCCGCCTTTCCCAGGCTGCGACCAGATCAAGAAAAGCCTTTTGGTAGGTATCTGCCGCCCCTCTGATGGCAACGGATTTATTGACAAGATCACGAGCCCCCACCTGCTCTGCAAGGCGGGCAATTTCGTCAGCACTTTTCAAAGCTTCGCCCAAATGCTCCTGAAATGAGGCAAGCGCTTTCTTGTCCTTCCCGATCAGAAAATCCTTTTCATACCGCCGGCACTCGAAGATATTCTTTTCCACGTTAAATGCATGGGATTCAATTGCGAGTTCCTCTTTGACCAGCGCCTTGAAACTGGAAACCGAAACAGTCATGGCAAATTGATATATACCAACGACAAGAAGCAAAAGAACGAGAACAATACCGATGCCTGCCAGCAATTTCGTTTTCAGCTTGAGGCCTTGCAGCATGGGAACCTCCGTATACATTTTTATAAGTCAATCTTTTAATCCACTTATACACAAGAAAACGTATACGAGAAGAGCACCATTATAATCTGAAAAACATAAATGTCTTTTCTCGAAACACTCCAACGAAAAGGAGCCACGGCACTAGCCGCAGCTCCTGAAAAAGCACTGTGAAAATTCTCTCATCAAGCAATGGAATTCGTTTTATAAGATTAAACCGTCTTCAACTCCTCTGCCCCTCAACAGGCAAAAAATAAAAGACGAATTCACCTACAATTTCTTCAATTCCAGTTCAAGAACATTCAGATACTCGTCAAGCATCTCAGGTGTGATGTCCCCCATGTGTCCTATCCTAAAGACCTGACGACGCCCGGCTTCTTCCAATGCTTTGTTGAGCTTCCCATATCCGGGATCCATGAGATACCCAGACTGCCGAAGCGCTTCCTTGACGACCATTTTGAGCTGAACCGGCGTGACTCCGGCAGGACAAACAACAGCCGAAACCGTGGGCGAGCGAAACCCTTCAGGCGCAAACATGTCAAATCCTTCAAGGGCATTCACCCATTGTTCGACCATGGAACGCATTTCAAGGTGACGGTCAAACCTGTTCTGAATACCTTCCTCCAACACAATATGCTCAAGCTGGACATACATCTGGTTTACCAGAGTCGTATTTGGTGTGGTCAAGGTCTGGTTCAAACGGGCTTTGTCCAACTGCTTGAGAATATCCGTTGCATGCCCTTTATTGATCACCCGCGCAGCTTTTTCCTCGGCTTCCCGACTGATGAAACCAATGCCGAATCCGGCTGACAGAGCCAACGACTTCTGCGTTGCCGTTGAATACATAGAGGCACCGGAATTGGCGAGGTCAAGATCGGCACCACCGAAGATGGAGACCCCGTCGACCAGAGGAAGTGCACCATATTGGCGAATGAGAGCACAGACTGCTTTCATGTCGTTAACCACACCGGTCGAAGTCTCATTATGTGTAAAGGAAACAACTTCAGGTCTCAGCTTCTTGAGTCTTGTCTCCAAAACATCAAGATCAATGGGCCGACCATATTCGAATTGAAGGTTCTCGGCCTTTTTACCATTGGAAACCGCAATATTATAGTAATGATCACCGAAAGCGCCCACGGAAACATTGAGCAGTGTTTCATCATCGGCAACTAGAGAACGAATGGAAGCTTCCATTGCCGCAGAACCGGACCCCAGAAGCAGGACCGGCTCATACTCCTCGCCTGATCCAGCCAGAAGCCGAAGATTCCTGCGAATGGGACCGAAACGAAGCTCATTTTCAGCATCGCGATGACCGAACTCAGGCAGCAATGCCGCCTCTTTGATTTCCTGACGTATATAGGTCGGACCGGTGATGAACATTTTTAACGAAGCGAATTTAGGTGCACTCATGGCTTATACCCTCTGATGAGGTTGAAGGAGACAAAAAAAACAGCCATTATCGGAAAGAGTCTCGTTCATATAACGAAGGCAGACGGGATGTCTAGAAGAGGACGAGAGAGGAATCGGGGAAAATCGTTTTTTTCCACACCCTCGGTCTCTCATGGGCTCGCTCTTGCCAAAGCCAGGAACCATTCCTATACTTGCCTTTCACACCTAAAGGGAATAACCACTTTCTCTTCCCCCTGATTCAACACGGAGTATACTGTCATGGCCCAGCTTGGTCCCCATATTTCCATATCCGACGAACAACTCATCAGCCGCGCCCTGGGCGTGGTCGAGATGGACCGCTACGAACACTGGCCCGAAGGCGTCAAGAAGCTCGCCTCGAATCTGGCCGCAGAATTGTTCATGGTGCGATATAATCCCTTTATTGACCCTGAACTGGTCCGCACATCCGTGGACCGACGCCTCAATATGTCCAAGCCCATGCTGGACAGGGAATTCGCCAAGATTCTGACCACAGGTATAGAGCTTTTCTGGGAACGCTTCGATGCAGACCAGAATTTCCGGGCCACGCTCATAGAAGAACTCAAGGAATTCATGCCGGAAGACGGTATTGGTGACGAGCCGAACTGTCGCATCGAATCCGCAACCGATGCCACAGATCTCCGCATGGAACTTCCCATGCTCGTGCTCTTTCCTGAAACGGAATACCAGATTCGGGATATCGTCCGCTTGTCCAATGAGATGAACTTCAACGTCATCCCGCGCGGAGGAGGTACCGGAGCCACAGGCGGAGCCATCCCTGCCCTGGGACGAACCGTCATCCTTTCCCTGTCCCGCTTCAAAAAGATCATTGATATCGATCCGGAAAACCGCATTCTGACAGTGCAAAGCGGTGTTATCACCTTGGACGCCATCAAGGCCACAGCCAAAAAGGACCTTCTTTTCACTGTGGACCCAGCTTCCAAGGCCGGCTCCAGTCTGGGCGGGAATATCTCTGAAAATGCGGGAGGCCCGTTCGCCTTCGAATATGGCACGACCATAGATAATATCCTTCGATACCGCATGATCACTCCAACGGGAAATTTGATCGAGGTTCGCCGCAAGGATCATCCGAGACACAAGATTTATAATCAGGACGTAGCTGTCTTTGAAATTCTCAATGAACACGGAACCCAGATTGATACGGTAATCCTCAAAGGCAGTGAAATCCGTGGCGAAGGTCTGGGAAAGGACGTTTCCAATAAATATCTCGGGGGTCTTCCTGGTGTCCAAAAAGAGGGCGTTGACGGAATCATAACCGAAGCAAGCTTCATCTGCTACCCGGCCCTGGCCCATTCTCGTGTGCTCTGCCTGGAATTCTACGGTCGCTCCATGAAGAACGCCATGTATGTCATCAAGGATGTTGTCGGCCTGCGCGACAAGATTCGGGAGGAAGGCGATCTGGTCAAAATCTCCGCCCTGGAGGAATTTGGTTCCAAATACGTCCAGGCCATAGAATATCAGGCAAAATCCACTCAGTATGAAGGTGACCCCATTTCCGTGCTGATACTCCAACTCGACTCGGATGATCAGGAAGCGCTTGATGCCGCGAGCCAAACCATCGTCGCATTGGCTCAACCTTACGAGGGTGTTGATATCTTCACGGCTCAAGACGAAAAAGAGGCCGAACTGTTCTGGGAAGACAGACACAAACTGTCTGCCATTTCCAAACGCACATCAGGCTTCAAGATCAATGAGGACGTGGTCATCCCCATGGAAGTCATTCCGGAATTCTCCGAGTTCCTTGAAGACTTGAACCTCATCTATCTTGCCAAAATATACCGGAAGACCCTGCACAAGGTTCGGGATATGAAAGGCGTTAATTACGAGGACGAGGATATACGGGAAGCATTGGCCCGCGCCCGTTCCATTATTGACGGCGAGGTTACCTCAAACGATTTCTCGGATCAGGAACAAGAAGCCCAGTGCCGCTTCCTGTTTGTCAAACTCCGCGACAGTTATCCGAAACTCGACCGGGAAATAAACGCCATGTGGCATGAAATGCAGGCCAAACGCATTATCATCGCCAATCATATGCATGCCGGAGACGGCAACTGTCACGTCAACCTGCCCGTCAATTCCAATGACCCGGAGATGCTTGCATCGGCGCATGAAGCAGCTGATGAAGTCATGACCAAAGTTTTGGAAATGGGTGGCGAGGTTTCTGGTGAGCATGGCATCGGCATTACCAAAATAGCCTTCCTGAGCGAGGAAAAAATCAAGGCCCTGGTCGAATACAAGAGCAAGGTTGACCCGAAAGATATTCTCAATCCCGGAAAATTGACTTCTCGCAAACTCCCTTGTGAGCCGTTTACATTCTCATTCAACCGACTCATTCAGGACCTTGATGCAACTGCCCTGCGGGATAAGGAAGCCCTCATGAGCCTGTTGCGCAACATCCAAACCTGTACCCGTTGCGGCAAGTGCAAACAGGTCTGTCCCATGTACCATCCGGCCAAGGGGCTGATGTATCACCCGCGCAACAAGAATATCTCGTTGGGTGCTATTATTGAGGGAATCTACTATTCTCAAATCCAATCGGGAGAACCCGCGCGCGAACTAATGGTTCAATTACAGGACCTCATGGCCCATTGTACAGCTTGCGGCAAGTGTCAGGCTGTATGCCCGGTCAAGATAGACTCGGCAGGGTCTGCGCTTTCCATGCGTGCCTTCCTCGATACCAAGGGCAAGTCAGGTCATCCGCTCAAACAAATCATTCTCAAGAACCTGGCTAAAAATCCTTCAGGCAGTCTCCCGGTCACGGCCAAGCTCCTGTCTGTCGGCCAATCTGTGCAGGACAAGACCCTGGGGATGATTCCTGCGCGGTGGCTCTCACGCGTCGAGTCGCCCATGTTCAAACACCGCAGCCCCGGTATGGACTTCAAGAATCTTGCTGAAGAACTGAAGCTCGAATCCGGCTCGATCTTCCGCAATCCCAAGGCAGCACGAGACGAAACAGTTCTGTACTTCCCTGGGTGTGGGGCATCACTCTTCTCTCGCTCCATCGGGTTGGCTTCAGTCTACCTGTTGCTCAAATCCGGTGTGAACGTGGTTTTGCCGGACCACCACATGTGCTGTGGTTATCCCCTGCTCGCTAGCGGTTGCGAAGAAGCATACAAAACCAACAGACATCGCAATGTGCAGGAATTCCTGGACCTCCTGGTTAAAACAGGTAAAGCAGGACTCAAGGCAACAACTTTGTTGACGGCCTGCGGGACATGCCGCGAATCGTTACAAACATATGATTTCTCAGGTGAACTAGTAGAACCACTTGCTCACTACGACGTGATGCAGTTCCTCATGGACAGGCTCCCGCCCATGAGTCAGACCGAACCGGTTCTCTACCACTCTTCGTGCCATGCCGAGTGGGTGGATGCTCCCAAGGTCAAAGCCCCGGAGATGTATCGCTCCGGACTTGAAAAAATGACCAACACAACTGTGGATCTTTCTCCCGGCTGTTGTGGGGAATCCGGTCTTGGAGCATTGACAGACCCGACCATTTACAATTTGTTGCGCGAAAGAAAACAGTCACAGATGCAGTCGGACCTCGGCATGGACCAGACCAGACCTATTGTAGTCGGATGCCCTTCATGCAAGGTCGGCATCAAACGCTCCATGCTCCAGATGAAGCGTTCGAACCGAGTCATGCATACCTCGGAATACCTGGCCGAATGCATTGGCGGAAAGAAATGGCGCAAGGAACTTAAGGGGTTGATGAAATCGATCGAAAGAAAAGGCGCTGACAACTCATAGCCCATTTTCGTAAAGACACGGAGCGGCCTGTGGAGTACTTTCATTCCACAGGCCGTTCTTTTCTCTCTCATGCCTCAGAGTAAGTGGCATCGTAAAATAATATATTTTGAAGGCGTTTGATATTGACCCGAAACGATTCCCGTGTTTGTTTCCGACCATGTTGTTCATACACACTGCAAAGTTACGCTCCCTTTCCTGGATGGCGATAGGATAACCATGCGCGCCTTGAGCATTGATTTCGGCCTCAAGCGTGTCGGATTAGCTGTTTCCGACCGTACAGGAACCCTGGTTTCGCCCTACCGGACCATAGAGCGAACCACACGCAATGCCCTCTTTGACGAACTCATTGAGATCATTGTAAAGGAATCGGTTGAAGCTGTCGTTGTCGGACTGCCTCTTTCCCTGTCGGGCGAAGACACCCTGACCACTCGGCAAGCTCGTAATTTCGCCGCCAGTCTGGAACGTCGGACAGACCGCCCCATATATCTGATGGATGAACGACTGACCTCAGCAGAGGCTGAAGAAGAACTCAACGCCGCCAATGTACGCGGCAAGAAACGAAAGATGGCCCTGGACAGTCAGGCGGCCGTCATCATACTGCGCTCATGGCTCGAAAACGCACACTGATTTTCTCCCTTCTCACCCTCATTATCCTTGTCGGCTTTTCGACCGGCGGATATCTGGGATACAAGGCATGGCAGGAAAAACAATTCCTGACCACTCCCCCGGAAACTCCAGGGCTCGACATCATATTCCGTATCGAACCAGGGCAGATTTTTACCACCATTTCTGCCAATCTCAAAACCGCCGGACTGGTTACCAATACGCATAGGTTTCGTAAACTGGCCAGTTCCAAAGGCAAGACCGCGCTGATCCGGGCTGGAGAATTCAAATTGAATACAGGATGGACACCTGGTCGCCTGCTCCACGAACTCACTTCCTCAACCGGCATCATGAAACGAGTCTCCATTCGCGAGGGATTAACCTGGTGGCAAACGGCCGCCCTTATCCAACAGGCGGGAATGGGAACGCAAGATCAATTTACCAAAGCAATCGCAGACCCGGCCATCCTCGATGAATTCGACATACAGGCCTCCAATGCCGAAGGCTATCTCTTCCCGGAAACCTATTTGCTCACCCCTCCGCGAAACGACCAGTCTCACACTATTGTTCGAACCATGCTCAAGGAATTCTTCAAGAACGCCAACAAGGTCTGGCCGAGGGGACTGCCACAGTGGCACGAGTTACATACCGCAGTCATCCTGGCTTCTCTCGTTGAAAAGGAAACAGGCATCCCGGAAGAACGCGCCCGCATTGCAGGAGTTTTCCACAACAGAATCAAAAAGAGGATGCTCATTCAGGCTGATCCCACCATTATCTATGGGCTGGGGCCTTCTTTTGATGGGAATATAACCAAAAGCCATCTGTTGGACCGAGAGAATCCTTATAATACTTATGTGCACCGGGGGTTACCCCCTGGCCCCATCTGCTCCCCCGGCCTGGAGTCACTCATGGCCGCTGTCCATCCTGAACACCATGACTTTCTTTACTTCGTGGCCAAAGGTGACGGCGCCCACCATTTCAGCAAAACTCTGAAAGAACATAATATCGCGGTCAGAAAGTATCAGCTTGAACGAAATCGAAAGACCTACCGCTCTCAACCTGCGAGTTCCACAACGCCCTGACCTCTATCGAATTTGGCAGGCTCAAACAGTGTTCTTCCTGCATCAAGCGTGTTTCTGATACCCATGAGACAATGCATGGAGTTTCTCTCCAGCCTTGAGTCCATGTCCTGTAAAGACTGTGACAATGCTCTCACCCGAACGAGCACTCTCTCCATATCGAGTTGCACCGGCAATAACAGCAGCCGAAGTAGGTTCGATACAGTAGCCCCGCCGCCCCATATCATTCAAGGCAGTGTGAATCTCCCCTTCGCTCACAGACAGGAACATGCCGTCTGAACAACGTACCGCATCAAGCATTTGAGGACCACGCACAGGAGCAGCTATCGCTATTCCTTCGGCTAGGGTTGGCAGGGTGTTGACCTCTGAAACCAATTCCTGCCCTCTCTCAAAGGCATGAGACAAAGGTGCACAGTGAGCCGACTGCACGGCAATCAGCCGAGGGATCGATGTAATGATTCCCAATTCTGCCAATTCGGAAAATCCAAAGAATGCACCAAGCAGAAGGGTTCCATTACCAGCCGGGAGCACCACGGTATCCGGACCTTTCCAACCAAGTTGCTCAACGACTTCATAGGCAAAGGTTTTGGTTCCATGAAAAAAATACGGATTATAGACATGGCTGGCGTAAAAGGTACTTGCGGCAGCGCGCATGCAGGCTGAAGCTGTTTCTTCCCGACTTCCTTCCACCCGAACAAGATCCGCCCCATACAATTCTATCTGCCCCAATTTTCCGGGAGAATTATCCGCAGGGACAAAAATGCGACAGGCAATTCCCGCCTTGGCGCAGTAGGCGGCAACGCTGCACCCGGCATTACCTGAAGAATCTTCCACAACCTTGAGAACCCCCAGATGCCGAGCCATGGCTATCATCACCGAAGCTCCCCGATCCTTATATGAACCGGTAGGAGAAAGTTGTTCCTGCTTGACCCACATTTCCCGATGACCAACGACAACTGGCAGCAGAGGGGTCATTCCTTCCCCCAAAGTTAATTCCACACCATCAGGCACAGGAAGCGCCTCACGATACCGCCAAAGCGTCGCAGGCCGGGAGCTGACATCATCAGGATCCAGAGAAGGCGTGAAGTCAAGATCGAGAAGCCCTTCACAGTCGCATTGCCAACGCAGTTCATTCCCTGCGTACTCCTTGCCGCAGGAACGGCACACTAATGATGTCATCGTATTCTCCCTCTTGTGAATACCCTATCTTCAAACAGGAAAACACCTTTAAACGTGTCACGCCGCCGGAATATAGTCTCGCCCGAGAGCAAGACCACGGCTCTCGAGGAATGAAATGATATCCCCCCGAGCACCTCGACTGGCAACGTATGGGATGCAAAATCCTTCTCCCGGCGCCGGTATGGTCGAGCGGTCGCGAACCTCAATACCATGAACCACATGGCCTATCTTTCGGGGATCAATGTCATAATAGGCGGCAAAGGTTATCCCGTAGTCAAGCAAAAGATCTGCGCGCTTACGGGTAACACGCCCGGCTCCTAGGATATGGACACAGGGGTGATGCGGATTATTCCGTTCGAGCCAGCGCGCCAGATATTCAGTCTTGATGCGGTAAAACGCCTCCACATCGTACCGAGGATGATTTCGGGACAAACGACTTGGCGGGTCATTCCAAACAAGAAGATCCTCATCCACCTTGGCCATCACAACTCCGCCTTCCAGCCACCGAAGCAACAGATCGTAATCCTCAGGGAAATCACCATCGCGATACCCTCCATGAACGTCCAGGCATTCCCGCCGGAACATGATTGACGGATTCGGTACAGGAAATTCCACAAATCTATGCAACTGAATGGATTCAGGAGTCAAAAGCGTATTGGTCCAATCCACATAATGGGCATACCCGGCACTCTGCTCTCTGCATCCGCCAAATCGAACTCGACATCCCACCAACCCCAAGGAAGGGTCAGAGTCGAGCAAACGGGACTGTGCAGCCAACCGGTTCGGGAGGGCCAGGTCATCGGCATCCATACGGGCCAGATACATACCGCGAGCGGTTGCGAGCGCGGTATTGGCTGCGGTAACAACACCACCATGCAAACTCGTAACCACTCGAATACGGGAATCCCGGCCTGCATATTCAGCCAGAACTCCCGCAGTCGTATCAGTACTTCCGTCATCTACGGCCACCACTTCGAAATCCGCCATGGTCTGGGCGAGCAGGCTTTCCAGCGCGGCCCCGACAGTATCCCCACAATTATAGCAGGGTATGGTGACGGAAATCTTCGGCGTGCTCATTTTGTTACAATCCTTCTACTGTGGCAGCGGCCTTTTTAGTGGCTACGGATTCCTTTATTCGACAAATGGAACATCTCCCCACACTCGTGGGAGAGCCACATTCTTTACAGGGTTTCAACTCAGCTCCGATCTCTTTCTCAAGATTGGCAAAGGCCTGTTTACCACGCTGAAGGAACCCCTGATAAAACTGAAACTTCTGACCAGGACTACGATATTCCAACTCCCCCCACAATTCCTTGTGGTTGGTAAAACTGGCTCCTGAAGAATATGGGCAAGGGTCCGAATGTATCTCGATACCCTTCAAAAATGCATAGTTGGCAGTCTCGAATTCAGTCAGCCGAAAAAGCGGTTTGACCTTGCGAACAAAACCGTCGGCAGCGGGCAAAACCGGTCCCTGATCGGAAAGGTACGCTGTATCCCACCGAAGTGTATTGGCAAAAAGGCGTGCGACTTCGTCATCCAGGTTATGCCCAGTAGCCAGTGCATCATAGCCCCCTTCCCTCGCTATGCGGTTAAAATGATGCCGCTTCATCTTGCCGCACACGGCACAGACAGGCCGATCGACGTGCTCTTTGATATCACAAACAGGTAGACCCCATTTCTCCATCTCGAAGACGTCCAATTTCAGATCCTGCGCATCGCAAAAGTTCTCGACTTTCTTACGGGCCTTATAAGACGAATCAGGAATGCCAAGATCAATATGCAACCCTGTGACGTCATATCCCTGCAATTTGAGTTCGAGCATCAAGCCCAGCGAATCCTTGCCACCAGACAGAGCGACAAGAATACGCTCATCCTTGGTAAACATCTTTTCGCGGCGAATAGCGGTTTCAACCTGGCGGGTAAAAAACAACGGAAAACATTCAGGACAAAACCCGGCGTGATGACTCGGAAGAGCGACGCACGCAAGTTTTTTGCAACGAGAGCATTTCATGTGTATAGACTCCTTACCCGGCTGAGGTTACTTTGCGAACCAACAGAGTATCGCCGTTGCTTAATTTCCGATCTGCGGTCAGCAATTCGCCATCGCGAGCGACAAGAGCCATTGTTGAACGAAGTTTGAGTCGATTGAGGACCGCAAGCACGCTCCTGACGTTGGGAATCTCGATGGTCTTTCCATCAGGTTCCAGATGAACGATTACCATGATATTTTTCTCCTTTCCGCCAGCCTTATTGAATACCGGCGGGTTGGTCGGACCCTACTGATGATGGACTCCAAGTTCAAGGAGAGAAACAGGGAACAGGCATGGTCAATGAAGCAACCACAAGGTTTTTTGGCCGAGTGTTAGAATCTGGGCAAAAAAAGTGAAACCGTATTGACCCAAAAGAGAAATATCGAGTAGAGTGAATTAAGGTAAATTCCCAAGGAGGATTCCATGAGCCAACCGAAGATTCTCGTTGTCGACGACGAAAAGCACATACGGATGCTCTACAGAGAAGAACTGGAGGCCGACGGCTATACGGTCGCCACTTCAGACGGCGAGGAGGACATTCTTGATGTCATAGGCCGAGAAGGTCCAACCATCGTGATTCTTGATATCAAACTCGGCGTCAATCGCTCGGGGCTGGACTTGCTCCAGGAGATTCGCGCCAAGGACCAGACCATACCGGTCATACTCTCCACAGCATACGACTCCTTCCAGCACGACCTCAAATCCATTGCAGCCGACTACTACGTGGTCAAGTCCGTGGATCTCACCGAACTCAAAGACAAAGTCCGTATGGCTCTGAACAAAGCCGGTAGTTAACAACCGCCCAACCTGTCACTCATGCGACGCACCCCAAAAATCGGAGTGCGTCGCTTGCTTTTGACCACTCCCAGACGACTGTTCCTATTCCCTCGACAAAGTCACAAAATCCACCATCGTTACAATCAAGCCAAAAACTCGGATTTTTCACGCTTTTCTTAGCCAAGGCTGTTTGACAAGCGATTAGCCGGACAGTACGCTTGCACTGCTTTTGAGGAAAAAAAGCTGAGCGGAACGACCCAATTTACTCCAGGAGGCCCACTTGGCACAAAGCAACAATGCTGAATATGTTCCCATCTCTCCCCTGGTCCTGAGACCGGATACCAAAGGTCAATTCGACATATTCCTGCGGCGTGGCACCAACTACGTCCTCTTCAATGCGAACTCTCTTGTCATTACACGCGACAAGATTCAAGAGTTGGCACACAATGAAAATCCGCATCTCTACATAGATAGACAGGGACTGGACCACTACAAGCGTTACATTCAGGAAAATATAGCTGATCTTCTTGACGATGACAGTGTTGCCCCGGAAGAACGGGCCAAGGCATGGGCTGGCACTGCCACACAGCTTGGTAAAGAACTTTTTGAAAAATCGCTCCCTGGCAGAACTTTTGAACGCAGATTTCAACGGTTCACCAAACTGATTGAAAATTCGAGCAGGTTCCTTCAATCTCCCAAGTCACTCAAAGAGCTTTCCCGGTTCATCAGTAAAGGATATGAAGCATATCATCATGGTATTTCAACCATGGTATATACTGTCAGCCTGATGCAGGAATACGATTATGACGATGCCAAAATTCTCGCCTGCGGCATGGGAGCCATGCTGCACGACATAGGCAAGACCGGATTACCAAAAGAAGTCGTGGAAAGCCCCCACGAAGATTTGACCGATGAGCAAAAGGAACTGTTTGTCCTGCACCCCATGATCGGTGCGAGAACGTGCTCTGCCTTCAACCTGCCCACAGCCGCGTCCAACTGCATCCTGTTCCACCATGAACGGGAAGACGGAACCGGGTACCCCACCAAAGCAAAGGGCAGTGAACTCCCCATCCACACCAAAATTCTCGCCCTTTGCAACGTCTATGACAACCTGACCCGGACAACACGCCATGACAAAGCACTCACTCCATTCAACGCACTCAAGCGGATCATGGATGATGAAGGGCTGGTGGATAAATCAATTCTCAAAAAATTCGTTGAAATGCTTTCACGGGCAGAAATTGTTTAACCGCTTGAGAACTGCATCGGCCGAGACATTCCCCTTGCCCCGCAGTCCTCTTACATGGTAGCCGACCTCATGTTTGATATCTTTTCACCAGACGCGCTTGAACGCTACGTTATCCTCGCGCCGGGCTTGCTGATAGCCTTGGTCGCCCATGAAGTCGCTCATGGCTATGTCGCTTACCTTCTGGGGGATCCAACAGCTCAATCTCAGGGCCGCCTGACGCTCAATCCTCTCAAACATCTTGACCCCATCGGGACGCTTGCCTTTTTCTTCGTTCACTTTGGCTGGGCCAAGCCGGTTCCGGTGAATCCTCGATACTTCAAGGATGTTCGCTTCGGGATGCTGCTTACAGCCATTGCCGGTCCGGGCGTAAATTTCATACTGGCTGCGGTGTTCGCCATAGTTATGCATATTCTCACGACCATACAGTTCCAATCAGGGACACTCTGGGAATCGATTATTGTCCCATTCTATCTGATTTGCCAGGCTGGGGTATACGTCAATCTGATCCTTGGCATTTTCAATCTGATCCCCATACCGCCTCTGGACGGCAGTAACGTTCTGGCATACTTTCTTCCTCCGCGGATAGCGCAGCTGTACATGAGCCTGAGCCGATATGGGTTCATTGTGCTCATCGGCCTCATCCTTATTGGACAATATTCCGGCTACAGCCTTATCGGCCAAGTAATTTTCCCACTGGTTCGCGGATCGGCTGCCCTCCTGGGCATTAACCTGTAACAAAAGATTTTCATCATGAGCGACAACAAACGCATTCTTTCCGGCATGAGGCCCACAGGCCCCCTTCACCTCGGTCACTATTTCGGCGTCATCGCCAACTGGCTCAAGCTCCAGGAAGACTATGACTGTTTCTTCTTTGTCGCCGATTGGCATGCCCTGACCAGCGAATACTCCGACCCGACTCGTATCAAGGGATTTGTTCCCGGACTTGTCAAAGATTGGATCGCAGCCGGGCTTGATCCAGAAAAGTGTACCATCTTTCAGCAGTCAGTGGTCAAGGAACATGCAGAGCTGTATTTGATTCTTTCCATGATCACCCCCTTGGGTTGGTTGGAACGCAACCCGACCTACAAGGAAATCAAGGGAGAACTGGTCCAAAAAGACCTCAGCACACATGGTTTTCTGGGATATCCCGTTCTTCAAGCCGCAGACATCCTGATGTATAAGCCTTTTGCTGTACCAGTAGGAAAAGATCAATTGCCACATCTTGAACTGACCCGCGAAATAGCTCGTCGATTCAACCACCTGAACAAGACCGAATTGTTCCCGGAACCGGCCGACATGCTCACAGAGGAAGCGAAACTGCCCGGTCTCGACGGACGCAAAATGTCCAAGAGCTACGGCAACTCCATCAAGCTTTCTGAGCCGTTGGAAGAAATTTTGCCTAAAGTTCGGAGCATGAAAACCGATGAGAACCGTCTGCGGAGAACAGATCCGGGGAACCCGGATATCTGTAATTTATACCCTTATCACAAGCTAATGACCGACCCAGCCAAGCTGCCCGAAATTCAGGAAGGATGTCGTAATGCGTCATGGGGATGTGTGGACTGTAAAAAGGTTCTCATGGAATCCATGGAAAAATTCCTGACACCGCTCCATGAGCGCCGTGCAGCCTGTACAGATGAACGAGTGGCAGAGATTCTGGAAGCCGGTAACAAGAAAGCGACCGAATTCGCCATGAAAACCATGGATGAAGTTCGCAGTGTTCTGAATCTGGACTTCTAATTCCGAATCTGGACTTCTATTATATAGATATATCCGGGAGCCTTTTGATACAAGGCTCCCATTTTCCATACTGTTTCTCCCCCTAGTGCTGCTGAGACAAATTTTCAGATGAATTATTTGTATTGCAGTGTCTTTAACGATACAGAGATGGAAACCAGTAACCCGCCTCGTGCGTCCTCAGTCATGGAACGCACCATCCCAGTAAAGACGATACGGGATGTGGGGCTGGGATAAGGGGAGAGGGGTGCCCTAAAAGACAGGCTCCTCTCTCCTCTTACTCCAGCCGCTGGAGGACCAACCCCCCAAAGGAGTTAACATGACCGCACAGCAAGGTAGCACCGTCAAGGTTCATTACACAGGTACCCTCAAGGATGACGGCAGCCAGTTCGATTCAAGTGAAGGTCGTGAACCGCTTGAGTTCAAGTTAGGCGAAGGTATGGTTATCGCTGGCTTTGAGCGCGCAGTCCTCGGCAAATCAGTCGGCGAGACCGTCTCCGTGGAGATCCCGCCAGAGGAAGGCTATGGTGAGCCTAATGATGAGCTTGTTTTTCAAGTTCGCAAGGAACAGATTCCACCCAATGTCGAATTGGAAGAAGGCATCATGCTGGAAATCCGTTCGGAAGACGGCACACCTGCTTATGTGCATGTGACGACAATCGAAGAAGATCTGGTCACTCTGGATGGCAATCATCCCTTGGCAGGAAAAATCCTCTGTTTTGATATAGAGGTTGTTGAAGTCATCTAATATATTAATGATTGATTGATATCACATTCAAAACCCGCTTCGGCCTTTATTGGACCGAAGCGGGTTCTTGCACAAGAGACAACAGGACGAAAAGTGATGAGTATTTCCAAACGATGCTGCGAATTGACCCCATTTCTTGTCATGGAGATTCTTGAACAGGCCCAGGCCATGGAGCGCGCCGGGAAGTCCATAATCCACATGGAAGTGGGCGAACCCGACTTTGATACTCCTGACTGTATCAAGCAAGCATCATGCGAAGCGCTCGACAAAGGGCAAACCCACTACACACACTCGCTGGGGATACTGGAACTTCGAGAAGCCATAGCCGAAGATTATCGCATGCGCTACGGCGTCACTATTGACCCCGGAACCATCGCGATTACACAAGGAACAAGCCCCGCGATGCTGGCGCTGTTCTCCTCAATTCTGGAAGATGGCGACAAGGTCATCACCTCGGACCCATGCTACGCTTGTTACGACAATTTCATCACGTTTGCCGGTGCCGAGCCCATCAAAATTCCAGTGCGCGAGGAAGACTCTTTCCAGTTCAGGGTTTCAGCCATTCGCGAAGCCATTGAAACCAATGAAAGTGTCAAAGCAATTCTCATCAATTCCCCGGCCAACCCAACTGGGACGCTGCTGTCTGCGGAACGCATGCAGGCCATTGCTGATCTGGCAGAAGAAAAAGGTCTTTGGATAATTTCCGATGAAATCTACCATGGACTGGTCTATGAAGGAAAAGAACACTCTATCCTGGAGTTTACAGATAAGGCCTTTGTCCTGAATGGATTTTCCAAACTCTACGCCATGACAGGATGGCGATTGGGATACATGATCGCACCGCACGATTTCATTCGTCCCCTTCAGATCATGTGCCAGAATTTTTTCATCTCCGCCAATACCATGGCTCAATGGGGAGGTGTGGCCGCACTCAAGAAAGCGGACCTCGACGTCGCACGCATGCACGGCATCTACAATGAACGACGTATTTACATGCTCGACCGTCTCAAGAACATGGGATTTCATATCAAACACGACCCAACCGGTGCATTCTACGTTTTGGTCAACATGCGCCACCTGGCAGCCAAATTTGACGGATCATCACTGCAACTGGCTTACGACATGCTTGCAAACGCTCAAATCGGAGTGACACCAGGCATAGACTTCGGCAAAAATACCGAAGGGTTCATTCGCTTCTCCTATGCCAATTCCATCGAGAATATCAAAGAGGGCATGGATAGACTGGAACGCTATCTGATGGCCCACTCGGACGTCCATCCAGCATAGAAAAACAGAGGCCGTTGGACAATAACGGCCTCTCCTCTGCTTAGACGACGATATTCAACCCGGTATACGAACTTGTTCCCTGTCCAAAGCCGAGAACAAGCCCTCCCCCATCAAACCAACTGGTCGGGTCACTGTTGTCCTCATACCACCAGGAAAGAGATTCCTGCTGAATATTCTGTTTCAACTCCGTTGCACTCAACTTTGAGTTGGAAACACTGGTCAACTTTCCAAGCTGGATAATCTTTTGAAATTCGTCAATCTTGTCTGGATTATCCTCAAAATACTGATCAATGATCGCCTTATCAGGATGTCCACTGGTCACAGTCACCTTGCCGGTTGTCGGATCGTACGTCAGTGGATACTCTGCATCGGGGTCAACGCCAAGTTCCTCAAGGTCGGCCTTGACTGATTCGTCCCAAGCCTCCTCCAATTGCTCCCGATATTCATCAACATCCTTGAAAGAGAGCTTTCCGTCATTTCCTTTGGGAACCTCTGACAGCAGCGACTGAATCTGACTGCTAATCTGAGACTGCCATGTCGTGCTTGCAGAAGAACTGCTGCTCGCACTACTTGAACTTGACGTAGTTGAAGAATTCCCCAGTGTGGTTTGAAGCAGGGAATACGTATCCGAATAATTGAGAGAACTAATGCCATCAGTGGACATAACTGTTTCCTCTTCTCTTGAGGTTACGGGAAATATTTTCCTGCTTTGTTAAGAAGCATAAGACGTGCCATCGAATATTAAGACATGACGGGGGGGGGGTGAAGCAACCATGGAGGGGCCAGAAAGAATCAAACTATGCAACAAATAAAAGGGATCGGTTCCCCGATCCCTTTTATTTGTTGTGGCAAGACGTTATTTCGTTACAAAATAATGGCTATTTCCTGAAGACACGAGGGAAGGTCGAAGTATCTTCCAACCGAAATCCCGCTTTGGATATTTCATTTCGCAAGGCATCCGAAGCTGAAAAATCCTTTTCCTCACGGGCTTTTTGACGATCAGTCAAAAGCCCTTTCACTTGTGCGGGAAGGTCTGAAAATGGAAGAGGCATTTGCGCATGGTCAAGAATACCGAGAAGACTATCCACGCCCAGCAATTCGTCAAGACAGAGACGAGCGCTGGCTGTGTTCAGCTGTCCAGCCGAAGCCCATCCGTTGACTCGTTTCACAAATTTAAAAAGCACTGGCCAAAAATGATGCAAGGCGAGATCATCACTCACTGCCGCCTTCAAGCCCGCTTTGAGATTGAAGACTGCCTGCCTGACTCCCTCGGAGACGTCTTCTCCATTCACATCCAAAGCCAGAGTGAGTGCTATTGCCCCTTCCTGAATCCTCCGCCAATTACGCGCCCACATGGTCAGATTCTCATCCGAAGCACAAAGCGGCTTACGACTCGCTACAGAGAGGAGCCAGAAGCGGGCAGCATGAAACCCACCGAGTTTTTCAGCCACGCTTGCCAAATCCTGATCAGCGCAGTCTGTAGACTGCTGACACACAATCCAGGCCTGAAGTTCACGCCCCGAGGCTGACCAAATTGCACGAAGATTCTCCAGATGAGGGAATCGATGTTTTTCACTCCCAATAATTATATCGGTACGCGGCATGGCTGTCAGAGCCATGGCTGCATGTTGCAGAAACCAACTGGGACGAACATTTCCCCATTGGGTTTCCAACACTTCCCCCTGTTTGAGATCAAGGAGAGAAGCACGTTTGAGCAGGGTAAAATCCAGCGGATTATCTTTGACATAGGCATCGAGATCGACTGTCCGGCCACCAGAGACCTTATCCATATCGACAGTCCCGATCTCGCCATACCGCTTGTCACGGAACACATCGAAATAAACCGATCGCAATTTCTCGTATGCCAATCCCTTACCCAGTAACTTTCCACACAACTCCACAGACATGGTGTTGCTTGTCGTGGAAAGAGGGAATTCAATGGCCTGCGTCACCCCCATCTGAGCAGCACGGGCAAGGATATCTTCTCGACGTTGCATGGCAAAAGAGCTTCGTGATGTATGCTCCTTCCGAGCTGCCGCCAGTGTTCGATCATCCATGTCGGTCAATCCCACGGCAGCTTCAGTCGGTACTCCCCGTGCCGCTAACTGCCGTGTCAGGACATCAAGAAGCACCACCCGTCGCCATGCATCCAGCCCATCCGGGTTATCCAGGCTCGGTCCCATTGAATAAAGACCAAGCCCTCCCGTGATGGTAATTTCCTTCTCTGCACCTGATGCCATGTCAAAAACGTTCATCCCACTCGCCGCTCGTTGGCGATACAAATGAGTAGAAAGATATCGCTCCCCACTATCCGGGAAAATGGTGACCACAAGCCCAGTATCCAAACGTTCTGCCAACTGCATGGCTCCGGCCATAGCTGCACCGGAACTCATGCCCGTGAAAAGTCCCTCTTCACGGGCAAGGCGGCGACAGGTTTCAAAGGCAACCTCGTCATCAACATGCACAATCTCATCGAGCCATGCCTTATTGTAAATACCTGGAGGATAGGACTCCAACATGTTCTTCAGTCCCTGAATCTTATGACCCGCGTTCGGCTCTACCGCCGTCACATGCACATCCCCCATCTCGTGCAACCGTTTGGCAACTCCCATGGCTGTTCCCGAGGTACCAAGAGTCATGATGCAATGAGTCACCGCACCATGGGTCTGATCCCATATTTCAAGACCAGTACCAGTATAATGGGCATCGATGGATGCGAGATTGTTGAACTGATCCATCAGGACATACTTGTCAGGTTCCTCGCGAGCGTAGCGGTACGCCTTTTCTATAGCTCCATCCGTTGACAGATGTCCTGGGGTCAACTCCAGCTCCGCACCATAGGCAGCCATAATCATCTTTCGTTCTTCACTGGCTGTCTCGGGCATAAGCAATTTAATGCGATATCCCTTGATGGCAGCGACCATCGCCAGTCCGACACCGGTATTCCCCGACGTCGCCTCTATAATAATCTTGTCTCGTGTCAGCTCACCAGACGCCTCGGCAGCCTCAATCATGGCCACTGCAACCCTGTCCTTGATCGATCCCCCGGGATTCTGAGACTCGATTTTAGCCAAAATCTTGACATTCGGATTCGGATTGAGGTGGCGTATCTCCACCATCGGTGTGCCACCGATCAGCGTCAGCAGGTCTTTATTCATGGCATTCCCCTGAAATCATGGGCAAAGTATTATCATTGAGTTCCAGCACAGTAGGGCATTCTCTCTCTCTGCGCAACTGGCACGTAACATGCAAAACCCTGCAAAAAAAAGCACAACTTTCTACGAAAGGATTTGGCATGACCGCTTACCCTCATTTACAGCCCAACATAGAATACCTCCAGCGTACAGGAAATCCAATTTACCAATGGCTCACTGCGCAGGATTTTCAGCAGGACAAGTTGTTGAAAAATATTTTCATCAATAAATTCGGAATACACGATTGGCGCATGGAAACAGGGCAAGGAATGTTTGAAGCAATGCCTCCCCAAGGTATTTACCAAAACTGGATTCACAATGAAAAACCGGATACTTCAGCGACATTCATAGTCGGTGCAAACCTCGGTTATGGAGTGAACCACATCCTTTCCAAAACCCCGGACTCTCACAAGGTCATGCTCCTCGAGCCTCGCGCCGAAATGATTTTAGCCTGCCTGGGACAAACAGATTATCGTCCTTTTTTCGAAGCCAAAAAATTCCACATCCTGGTTCCTGATCACGATTTCATCAATGAAGTCATCCGCAATCTCGACCTCCAGTTCATCTATGGTCAGATTCACCTCAAGGCTGATATTCCCAGCCAACAAATGGGGCCAGAGTATGCTCGATGGACACGCATCGTCAGAGATAAACTGGAAAACTTTTCTCTGGAACTGTCTACTCTACGTTTCAGACAAGACATTATGGTCGGAAATGAAATTCACAATTTCAAAAGGGCCTTGAAGGACGGATCCCTGAAAAGTCTGCAAGGCAAGGCTCAGGGAGTTGGCGGCGTCATCCTGGGTGCAGGTCCAAGCCTGGAGGAAAATGTTCCGGCCTTGAAAGCCAATCGCGGTCACGTTTTGTATACCTGCGCCCTTCAAACCGTTCCGGTACTTCACCAACTGGGATTGAAGCCGCACTTTTGCGCTGCCATTGATTACGACAAGAGTATGCTTGATGTTTTCATGCGACTTGACCCCGACTTTGCGCATGACATTCCTCTCATATATTCAACCAAGCTCAACCCGGAAGTCGTCAAGCGATATCCGGGTCCCACTCTTCCCCTGTGGACTGTGGGCGGCATGGGAACCTATGTCATGAAAGAGCGTGATCTGGTCCTCGACGCTGGCGGCAATGTTTCCGTCACCCTATCACGCCTATTGCGGTGGTGCGGAGTCAGCCACATGGTCATGGTCGGCCAGGATTACGCATGGCTCAACAACAAATCTCACGCAGCAGGCCATCACCACCATTCAACCAACATGAAACTGCAAAGTTTTCACCAGACCACCACCAACATGGATGGCGAAGAAATTCTGACCACCGTACAATACATGACAGCCAAACGTGAGTTGGAAGACGATTTACGCCAATCTTCCTTCCCCGTGTACAATATCTATGGCGGCGGTGTTCCCATAAACGGCACCAAACCCATCGACATTGCAAAGGCGTACAAGCAGGGAATTCTCGCCTCCGCTCCCGGCAGTGTGGATCGTTTCATGACAGAGTTGGTAAGCTGCAAGCATAAGGGAGAAAGCATCTTCTTCGAACCAAGAGGTCCACGCTGGTCTACATCCCTTCGCAATGCGGAAAAACATCTCGGTAAATTATTCAAGAGCCTGACGGCAAACCAAAAGGATATTCACGAGACATTCAAACGTGTGGAAATGTTCATCAAGCAAGACCCTCTCTATATGCCGTACCTTTTCAATGAAGCCATTGACCTGGCAGGACTGACCCGTGCCAAACAAAAGTACGAGATCAAGGATTTTCCCGAATTCAAACGTATTGCCAAATGCGTGATGAAAAAAGTGCGCGAAATAGATCGACTCGTCTGCACTGATCTCAAAAATCAGGATGTGGCCTGATCCACTTCTCAAAGAGAAAAAGAGCGGGCCGTATTTCTGAAAATGCGGCCCGCTTGTTTATGGATGGAGAGGGAGTCGTCGCTCTATCAGGGTCTCTTCTTACGACGAACGAGTAACCAGAGTACCAGGAGTATGACTGCGCCGGTTCCGAAGACTTCCACGTTGGAAGCCAGGAACATGATGCGACCGACCAGGTGCTGATGCTCCTTATCCGTCACCGGAATCAACCCCAACCGACTGCCCGTAATGGAAAGGATGGCATAGGCAATGGCACCATCCGGAACTTCCTTATGGCAGGCGACACAAACACCGACACGCTCCATTTTGGAACGCTGCTCGGCCGTGAGAGGCCCGGAAGTCGGCCAATGGGACCCGACTGTCTGCAACTGTTTGCCATCCCGAGTTATTATCTGGTCAAGAGTCATGGGCAAATCCGGGATAGGCGACACCTGGTACTTGGCATGAGTGGATAACAACTCACCGGTGTTCGTCATCATCTCTGCATAGACGCCCTGCTGGTACGACTTCATGTAACGCCCGTCATGCGTCCCATACCCAAGAGCCTTTGAAGAAGCATGGCAGGAAACGCAGTCCCGAGCCTCCCGTGTCGTGGTATGAGGTGCGGCCGGAGCCATGTCCAACCCGCGCAACCCAGCTTTTGCTCCATACTCAGGTCCGTTGGGCGTCGTCCAGATCTTATTATTGATGACTGTCTTTCCGTCCGGCCCAATCACCGTTGTTATCTGCTGGCAACCTGGAATGACCGGAGTTACTCGTCCTTCTCCATTAATGCCCAGCACCGGATTTTCCCATCGCAGATAAGAGCGGCTCTCGCTCGCCTTGCCCATAAGTTTTTGTTGCTGGTTGGTTCCGTCAGCCAGCCGGGCATTCCCGGTGGCGACCCAATCCGTATCAGACTTGTCGCCCGAATAATCCACTTTGATATGGCATCCGTAGCATTGGGGAGCCCAAGCGGAGTGGCAGGCATAGCATTCCATCTTGGCCACATGCTCGGTGTTGCGAATTTTCGCAGCCATGGCCTTTTCCGGTTCCTTCCATTTGTTCTCCTTGGCAATACCCTTGAGTGCCGGGACTTCAAAGTCCAACCCCGTTGCCGAGTGAACGATAACTTTATCTCCCTTGCGCACAATATTCCCAAGCGGGTTCCCGCGGGCAGAGAGAATATAGCCATCCTCCATGGGATATATCATTCCACTGGCAACCTCGGACGGCAAGGAATCAGCGGTTCCCCGGCCATTTTCCATATCCAATTCGTTCCCGAATTCGTCACCGAACCCGAGGGGCAATTCCCATGGATACTTCTGTGCCGTACCATGGCAGTCAGCGCACTCAATTTCCACATTGGCCAGGAGGGTCCCGGTTATATTTCCGTTCCCATGCATCGAAGTGGTTGCGTGGCAATCCTGACAAAGCAACCCGCCTTCAGGATTCCCTTCACGGGACTTGAGCCTGTGATGAACATCGTCCTGAATGGGGGTATAGTATTTGGTATGCAGTTTTGGCATTTTGGAACCATCTGCCGTAAACGGCGTCCCATAGGGGAATTCCATCAGCCCCTGATACGACATTCCAATACGCTTGCCTCTGTTATGACAGGAAGCGCATGTTTCCTGCGGAATACCCGAATAGACCTTGCCATTGACCACGACCTTGGCGTCGCGAGAGGCCTGGATAGAGTGAACAAGCATACGCCCGCTCTTCTCTCTGGGAACTGTGACATCCCCACCTTCATAAAAACCTTCATTAGAGTACGGAATATGGCAGGAGGCACACCCCATGCCACGGAAATCGCCTCGCCTGTCGCGGCCTTTGACACCAACATGGCAGCGCTGGCATTGAGAGCGGATATAAGTATACACCGCCGTTTCAGGATTGGCGGCGACAGTTTCCACATCAGTGGCAGGCATGACCTTGAGTCTTTGAGGAAAAACATCCGGATTGGCCTGCATCAATTGACGAGTATACGCTTTGTATTCCTCGGTCCCGAAAACCGGAGTATCGCCATCCGGGTCATCTATGTCATAATTTCCATAGATAACCTTCATGCCGGTCCCTGCCGATCCCCAGCCCCACAGGCAGCCAGCGATCTTGCCCGCCTCAGTCTGCATGATGGATCGATGCCCGGCATAGACCCAATCTTCATGACACTGACCACATGTCTTGCCATTGACCCACATTGAACCGGCGTGTGTGACAAATTCTGTCAGGAGACTTCCTCCAGGCACACCGGTATGAGCGATCTTGGCATCCTTTTCCTCTGTCGGATTTCCCCCATGGCACACAACACACCCATTCGGGTCGCCCAATGCGGCTCCTTTGGCATAAATCTGCCGAGCCATCTCCGAATCATGTGCGCGTATCGGCTCAACTCCGGCGTGGCATTTTCCGGGTGCCAAACACCCTGTATTTTGAGCCGGATATCCGGCTGGGTCCATTTCCGATACCGGAATATTTCCGGCAAAGGCCATGATCGGAAGCATCACCAGCCCCATGGTGATACCCGATAACAGCATGCGTCGAAGCAAACACTCAACTGTTTTCATAACGCCTCTCCTATAAAGATCCATTTCACACAATTACAGCTCCCATAGCATGATTGACACAATCATGTACAGGTGAAGGCAATTTTGATGCGGTTATAAATATTGCACGCCAGAACGGTATGACCGGTCTCAACGCACCTTTTACAAATAACTGTTGACAGGTTAACAAAGCGGATGTAGATCCGAATCAACAAACTGTTAACATGTCAACAAAGGCCCAAAGATGATTGATTTCAGAAAACGTCGATTGGATAGCCTGGGGTTTCGAGTCGCACGCCTCTTCAGGATAAACGGTTGTCTACTTGAGAAAAAACTGGCGGGGAGCGGCCTGACGATGGGACAGGTTCCCTACATCCAAATAACTTTGGAAAAGGGAGGCCAGACACAGGATCAACTGGCCGCTCGAGCCTGCGTCAACCGGGCTGCAACGGCTCGGACACTCAAGACTTTGGAAAAACTGGATTTTGTCGTCAGAAAGGAAAATCCCAAAAACAGGCGGCAAAAACTGGTCTACCCCACGGACAAGGCCCGCGAGGTTTTACCCCATCTGCTTGGCATATTGGATGAACATGATGATATGATGTTCAATGATTTCTCCACCGAAGAAAAGGAACTCCTCCTTCGCCTGTTGGATAGAGTCATAGGGACCGTCAAGACTGAGCTAGGATCATGCGGGAAGGAAAGCTGCTATGAAAGATGAAAGAACCACAGGTCTTATGACCATCACCATCACCCAATTTGCGCTGGTGTTCATGCTCTCGGCCGTGGCTGTGGCTGTCCCCGCACTGGGGCTGGAATTCGGTGCAAGCGCTTCACAACTCGGACTGGTTGAATCCGGTTACATCTCTGCCGTTGCCATGTTGCTTTTCCCGGTCACCCGACTTTCGGACAAAATCGGCCGAGGGACAACCTTTGCGGTTGGAGTCGCCTGGTTCACCATGATCAGCCTGCTTATTCCAATTTGCCAGACCATTACCCAATTCATCATTTTACGTGTCTTTCAAGGAGCGGGTGGTGCCATGATGGTTTCCACCGGACTGGCAATCCTTGCGGACCTTTACCCCGGACCGGGACGGGCAAAGGCCATGGGTATCGCTTCAGCAGGCGTCTATCTGGGCCTCTCCGCAGGCCCATGGCTCGGAGGTATGATCGTCACTCACTGGGGATGGCGTTGGATTTTCTATGCCGGAGCGCTCCCGTGTCTTCTCGGCTTGATTCTTTCGCTCAAGACCTTGCCGGTCAAACCAGTCATAACCCGTGGGATTCGTTTTGACTGGGGAGGTGCGATCCTGTGCGCCTTGGGAATGATCATGCTCTCCCAGGGAGGCTCTCACCTCAATGACACCAGCGGAAAAGTCATGCTGATTGTGGGACTCCTTTCTCTCGCAGCCTTTGTTCTCTGGGAAAAACGAACCAAAGAGCCCTTGCTGGACATGACTCTTTTTGAAGGGAATCCATCATTTTCTTTGGGAAGTGCGGTTCAATTCATCAGCTATGCCGCCACATTCGGTGTCACCTTCCTGATATCACTCTACTTGCAGATAGCCCAAGGCATGACCGCCAGTGAAGCTGGAATAATTCTTATGGCCCAACCTGTCATGCAGGTGCTCTTTTCTCTCATCAGTGGTAACTGGTGCGAACGCTGGCCCGCCTACATCATCGCGACCCTCGGCATGGTCTTGGCAACTCTTGGCCTTGGCGTTGCCATCTTCCTCGGCACAGAAGGATCACTCCCCTTGATACTCATCATACTGGGATTATGCGGTGCGGGGAGTGCCATTTTCGCCACGGCAAACATGGCGGTTATCATGGGAGCAGTCAGTCGGGAAAATTATGGTGTCGCTTCCGCAGTGGTCGCAGGTATGCGAACCACGGGAATGACCGTGAGCCTCGTCTTCATCAGTGCGGTCTTTGCTATCATCATCGGCCCTGCATCGCTGCACAAGGGTGACGGCGAGATATATGTCACAGCCATGAATGCCGCCTTCATCTCCCTCACCGTTTTCAGCGCGTTCGGAGTCATCATGTCAGCCCGCGCTCGCAAAAAACACAGCACGGTTCGAGAGGAATATTCAGGTTAAAAGAACAATCCCCCTCAAACAAACAGGCTTTGACGAGGACAATCCGTCAAAGCCTGTTTCTTATTCTTTTTCAGTCAATTACTTTCTTTTCCCATTAGACTCCGGCCTTTTCAAAAACCGCACTCACAATTGCCTGAGCTTCTTCCTGAATCCGATGAAGGTGGTCCAGCCCCCGAAAGGATTCGCCATAAATCTTGTAAATATCTTCCGTGCCGGATGGACGGGCTGCAAACCAACCATTCTCGGTTGTCACCTTGAGCCCGCCGATAGGGGCATTATTTCCCGGTGCGCGAGTAAGCTTGGCTTTGATAGGTTCGCCAGCCAGGGTGTCCGCAGTAACCATTTCCGGGGTCAGGGACTTGAACGCCGCTTTTTGCTCTCGTGATGCAGGAGCCTGCATCCGTTCATAGACAGGCGACCCGTATAGCTCTTCCAGCTTCCCGTATAATTCACCTGGGTCGCGTCCGGTTCGAGCGGTGATTTCCGCAGCCAGAAGATTGAGGATAATGCCATCTTTATCCGTAGTCCAAACCGATCCGTCAAATCTGACAAAACTGGCTCCAGCTGATTCCTCGCCACCAAAACCGCACGAACCATCCACAAGCCCATCCACAAACCATTTGAATCCCACGGGAACCTCATGTAACCGACGCCCCAGTCCTTTTGCCACTCTGTCTATCATGGAACTGGAGACCAGCGTCTTGCCGATAGCCGCAGTTTCGGGCCAATCCGGGCGGTGGGAAAACAGATAATCAATGCACACCGCAAGATAATGATTTGGATTGAGAAGCCCGGAACTCCGGGTCACAATACCATGCCGGTCGTAATCAGGATCGTTACCGAAAGCGATATCATATTGGTCCTTGTGCCGAATCAATGAAGCCATAGCCGAAGGAGAAGAACAATCCATGCGAATCTTCCCATCTCCATCAACTGTCATGAAAGAAAAAGTCGGATCAATGGCGCGGTTGGTCAGCGTCATATCGAGTCCGTACATTTCAGCCAAAGGTTCCCAATAGGCAATGCCCGACCCGCCCATGGGGTCTACGCCGATCTTGAGCTTTGCTTCTCTGATCATTTCCATATCCACGACATAGCGTAAGTCACTGATATAGGGGGTTACATAGTCATAGGACTCCGTGGTTCCCGCCTTGA
Organism: Pseudodesulfovibrio piezophilus C1TLV30; assembly: GCF_000341895.1. Lineage (NCBI taxonomy): Bacteria > Pseudomonadati > Thermodesulfobacteriota > Desulfovibrionia > Desulfovibrionales > Desulfovibrionaceae > Pseudodesulfovibrio > Pseudodesulfovibrio piezophilus. The sequence continues at coordinate 1,065,593 of NC_020409.1, forward strand.
GCGCCCTTTCGTAAGGAATGCGACGAACAGATTTCAACCCCTCTGCCAGAATTTCATTTGCCCTTGCTTCGATAGTTGAAGTGATTCCGGTATCGGCCGGTCCCCCCTGTGGAGGATTGTATTTATAGCCACCATCCCTTGGCGGATTATGCGAAGGCGTTATCACAACTCCATCGGCAAGACCTGATGTTCGCCCTCGATTCCAGCTTATTATGGCATGAGAAATAACAGGCGTTGGCGTATAGCCCAGTCCTTTCTGAATCCTTACTGTCACCCCATTGGCAGCGAAGACCTCCAAAGCCGAGGCCAAAGCAGGTTCACTCAAGGCGTGTGTATCCATACCGAGATACAATGGCCCATTGATACCGACCCGACTCCGATATTCACAGACGGCCTGCGTTACAGCCAGGATGTGCGCTTCATTAAAACTGCCGTCCAGAGAAGACCCCCGATGTCCAGATGTCCCAAATGCCACTCGGCCACTCGCCTCCAACGGATTCGGCCGAACCAAATAATATGCTGAGACAAGCCGTGGGATATTGACAAGAAGTTCTTGAGGTGCAGGCTTTCCGGCCAATTCATGCAGTGCCACGTCTATTCTCCTGTTAAGGGTTATAAAACTCCCATCAAATAAAACACATAAAGCAGACACTCTCTCGACCGCTTCTACCTGTTCCTACGTCAGTTTGAACATTCTCACCAGCCCACACCCCCCATGGAAACACCTTAAGGAAAGACGTCAAATCATAACGCGAAAAAATAACGGTACAAAGTACAAAAAATAATTGGATGTTCATAAAAGAAGGAAGACATACAGTAGAATATTGGCTCTGAAAGCACTCTTTTCAAAGACGATATTTCGTCAAAATTATTTTGTATTCTAAAAGGTATAATCAGGTTTCATTCCATATTAACTTGATGTATCCCACGGATGTTTAAAGGCACTATTTCGCCTATATACGTCTGATGAAATTGATAACGATACCCATTCCCAAACAAAAGACAAGTGGGAGTGCCCAAATCAGGGTTATTTCTTGTCAGGAGCAATACTATGCTACATTGGATTGTAAAAAGTTTGTCTCGCGCCATGCTTTTACCAACTGTTATGTCAATAATTATCGGTATTGCAACTCTTGTATATTATGTAAATGATTCTTCTTATGAAATGAGCCTTTCCAATCAGACAGTAGCAGCGAATAATCAAGCACAAGCTGTGACTGCTGCTTTACAGCTCTTTATTGAGGATAACATTGCTGCAGTGAAAGCGCTCTCCGGGCGATCCGGGATTGTTCAATCACTTGAAAATGACCCAAGTCGAGCACAAAAGGTGCTTAAAATATATGTTGCAGACAACTCAAATCTCTGGGCGGCGGTCACATTCAATCTTCAAGGGCACATCATGGCAGGCACCATGGCCAATGGAGATTCCATGGTCGGCCTGGATGTTTCCAACAGAGAATATGTCAAAGCCATTCTAAGCGGCAAAAAATCTTTCATTTCTCGCACAGTCATGAAATCGAAAACTGACGGGGCCTTGATTTTTGCCATCAGTACACCGGTCTACAACAACGAAGGAAAACTCGTCGGTGGCGTGGCTATTTATGGGGCTTGGGATAAATTCGTTGAAACGTTTGTGGAGCCGATATCCATCGGCAAGGAAGGATATGGGTTTGTCTTTGATGGCGATGGGCGCTTCATATATCACCCGCGAGACAGTCAACTCATTACGCAGGACTACAGCAAGTGGGGGTTTGTTCAGACTGCCCTCAGAGAAAAGGATGGGATTGTCAAGTATGACTGGGAAGGGCAAGACAAGCTTATGATTTTCCATACGGATCCCACGACAGGCTGGATAGTCTGCATGTCTGCCTATCAGGATGACCTGGCGTCCGGTGCCATAGAGCAGGGGTATGTCCTTATGGGAATCGGCGCTCTCATTGTCATCATTGTCATTGGATTGGTGGTTCTTTTTCTCAAACGCTTGGTCGTTTCTCCTGTTACCGAGGGAATGACTCTTGCCAAAGATATGTCACACGGATTTCTGCTCAAAGATGTGAAGAGCGACTCTCCCAATGAATTGGGGCACCTCATGCGTTCACTGGGCAGCATGGTCCAATCCCTTCGGCGGGTTGTCCACAATGTGAAATCCGCTGCTGAAATGGTCGCGGCAGGGAGTGAAGAAATAGCAGCCTCTGCTGAACAAATGAGTGAAGGGTCCACAGAGCAGGCCGCCAGCGTGGAAGAAATTTCAGCTTCCATGGAAATGATGGCCAGCAATATTCAGCAAAATATGGAAGTGGCACAGGAAACCAGAGAAATAGCGGTCAAGACAGCCAAAGATGCCAGTGAAGGCGGCGACGCGGTCAGGAAAACCGTTTCTGCCATGCGCGATATCGCGGATCGCACATCCATCATTGAAGAAATAGCCCGACAGACCAATCTGCTTGCCCTCAACGCCGCCATCGAAGCCGCCCGAGCCGGAGAACATGGAAAAGGGTTCGCCGTGGTCGCCGCCGAAGTACGAAAGCTGGCTGAACGCTCCGGGGTAGCAGCCTCTGAAATTAGTGACCTGACAGGTAACAGCCTCAAAGTGGCAGAAAAAGCAGGCTCGATGCTTGAACAAATTGTCAAGGATATCAAACACAACGAAGAGCTTGTCCAGGAAGTTGCTGCGGCGAGCAGTGAACAGCACGAATCAGCAAAGCAAATTACCACTTCCATCCAGCATCTCGATATAGTGGTTCAAAAAAATGCTTCATTCTCCGAAGAACTCTCCGCGACATCCCAGGAGTTATCAGGCCAAGCAGTGCAACTTCAACAAACCATGGAATTCTTTACAGTCGACCGTGACCATGCCCCTAATAGACCGCATGGCACCACAAAATCAGTCCGCGTGGTCAACACGCCTCATACACGAAACCAGCAGGTCACATCATCCCACCTTTCAGCCACTCCTGCCGCACTCCCAGGAAGCCAGGAAGAGGAAGAATACGAACGATTCTAAAGATTGTGTCGGGCAATTGATACTGGATTAAAGAGGTCCATTTTCGATTGCCCGATTATCCTCCTTCACTCTGGAGCGGTGGGGTGCGCCCTCTGCTTTTATTGAAGTGCGGGACACAATGATGAGGGGTGAGGAAAGAAATTCTCATCTCAAACACAGCGCCCCATCTCGGGAATCCAGGACTCTTTGGGCTTCAGGATTTGAGTCGAGCGAGCTCTCTTGACAATTCGCTGATTTGCTCATTGGCAGCACGTAGCCGCACAGCCATCACTTCCGCGAAAACACGGTACATGACTGCTTGCGTAAATATTTTACTACCGTCTCCCAATGTACCAATGGCAGTATCGTCCAGTGTCACCACCAAAGATGTTCGTGTCGCTATGATGGTCGCGGAACGGGGGCTCCCATCAATAATTCCCATTTCACCGAAGACATCACCGAGCCGCTTGAGATTTCCGACGACATTACCGCCAACAGAAACCTCCAAGACCCCAAAGATCAGGAAGTAAACCTGATTGTCGAACTCCCCTTCCGTAACAATAACTTCTCCGGATTCGTACCGGCGAATGGACGCAGCTGTCATGGCTTGACGAATATGCCTGTCAGGCAAGGCATTAAAAGCAGGGACATTACGCAGATGCAGCATAATATCATCATTTTCCGGATCGAATGGCACTTCTTTCATGGCCCCTCGCATGATCGATTGTTCACGGTGATACCGTGAAACATGCCATAAAAAAGGAAGGTGATCGATATTTATTTCATGAACCGGGACAAAGCTCTGACACGTTCAAGCACTGGAGGATGTGAATACTCGAGCCAGACGGTCAACGAATGAGGGGTCAAATTCGAGAGATTATTCGCTGACAATTTTTTCAGCGCGGAAATCATGGAGGCCGGGTTCCCCGTGGATTCCGCGGCGAAAGCATCGGCTTCAAATTCATGTTTTCGGGAGATAAGATTGCTTACCACGGCCAGAACCAGGGAAAGAGGAGCATAGAGCAGGAAAAAAAAGACCAGCCCGGCATAGAGGGACATGTGTTCCATCCCAAACGCGGCAAAAAGGCCCGGCGAAGTTATAAATATTGACATGAGGTAAAATATGACACCAGTTTTGAGAACACTGGACAACAACCCTTTTCTGATGTGTCCCCTCTTTGCATGCCCCACTTCATGAGCAAGCACTGCGACAATTTCTTCAGGTGACTGGGTTTTGATCAGGGTATCGAAAAGAGCAATGCGTTTACGCTTGCCGAACCCGGTAAAAAAAGCATTGCCTTTGGTAGATCGTTTGGAACCATCCATGACGAATATGCCGGTCAACTCAAAGTCCGCCGTTTTTGCAAAATGCTCAAGGGCATCTCTGAGTTCCCCTGCTTCCAATGGTTTAAAAGAGTTGAACAAAGGCAGTATCCACGTCGGGGCGACATACGTCAGGCCGAGAGAAAGAAATGTCGTCAAAGTCCAACACCAAACCCAGGCCCATGTGCCAGTTTGCTGAATAAAATAGAGGACCCCTGCGATCAGGACTCCTCCCAGAAAAACTGTTAGAACTCCCCCCTTGACCCGATCCAGAATAAAAGTCCCGACTGTGGTGGTGTTAAAACCGAACCTATTTTCCAAGACGAAAGTTTCATAAAGCTCAAAAGGCAGCCCAACGACAAAACTCCCGACTCCCAGTAGACCTATATAGGTCAGACCTGCGATAATCGGCGGCAAACTGCAAGAACGAACAAGACCATCGACCCAGTTGAAGCCTCCGAGAACAAAAAAAACTATAATCAACAGAGTACTGACAGTGTCATTGACAGTTGAAAAGCGCATGGTTGATCGGGCATAGTCTTGGGATTGGGCATAGGTCTTCGCATCGTAGATGTCAGCCAACTCCGGAGGAAGGGTCGATTCCATATGCCTGAGAGTTAAAAGATTGGACAGGACTCCAAGCACCCAGGATACAATGAGTGAAACCAATATAATAATGAAATAGATGTTCAAAAGTCCCCCGTTATTAGAAATAATGATGCATCATCTTCAAACCGTGGCCCAGCCATCAACGTCGAATATTTGCCCAGTCAATGGAAGTGGCACAAAAGCTATCCGCAGGGGGACCTGACGTCAACGAATGGATATCGAGAAGACATCCGATCTGAGACAGCATGATTGAGAGGGAATGAGATGAGTAATGGCGAGTTGACAATAATATCCAACCATTACACTATAAGTTGTTTGAATATTCTTTTGCCGATCTCGAAAAACCCCAGTCTGCAAGAGATCCCGCAAAAGGACTCGATTCGCAAGAAAGAAAACACAAGGATCTGGAACATGAGCATACCATAGTCGTTCAGGAAAACTCCGTTTTTTGCTCCCTACTTGCTAAAAGTACAACCCTGTATTAGTTTACGTGTTAACCGGACCGTAACAACCGCCGGGGATATTGCAACATGCCGAAAGTGACAGCGAAGGAAATTCGTGAAGATATAGCCAGGGCGCGGGCCTACACCAAAAAGAGTGATTATCTCAAGACGCTCTCATGTCTGGCAAACGCCATACGGAATATGGTGACCAGTCCTGTTTTTGGTGCGGAAAAATTTGAAATCCATGCCCATCTTGACGAGGCGCTCCGAGACCTCAACAAGATGAAAATGATAAATAGGCTCTTTCCCCAAGGGCTCAAGTATCAAAAAGGCAAGGAAAAAGCATTTTACCAAACCCTGATGCGGTTGCACAAAAAGCTGGGCGAGGCCATGGAAAAGGCTCGTGTGACCAAACTCCGCAAACGACTTGCCGTCCTGGATGACAACATGATCAAAGCCGCAACACTCATCAAGGACGACAACAAACTTGAAGCCCGTAAACTCTACCGCAAAATTTCAGAATACTTTCAGGATATCGAAGGAATCGACTCAGATATCGGAAATAGGTTAACAACCTTTGGAATGTTCTCCGAAGCAGTTGAATACCTGACCAAAGCCTTGAGCGAATCCCCCAATGATGTCCGTGCGCACAATGCGCTGATCCTGAGCTATGAAGGAATGGAGGAGATAGACAAAGGGCTTGCCGCCATTCAGGACGCCATGCGTTATGTCGGCGCGAGCGAAAGCCTCTACCTGCGAATGGCGAAACTTTTCCTCAAGAAGCGGCAGTGGAGCGAAGTCTATAATAATGCCAAAGCTGCCCTGGATAGAAATCCGCTGAACAATGAAGCCAAGAAGTTAATAAAACAAGCTGAACCAAGGATATTCACAACATCAGGGAGCAGCAATGGCGGAAGTACGGCACCTCAAAAAAATGGCACGAACAGCGAAAAGAAAATGCACGACCTGAACTTCTAGCTAGCTCGAAACACTTTTCCCGGTTACTGCATGGACAAAAGCCCAGAGCGGCGTACTCGAAGAATCGTTCCATTCTGAATGGCGATAATCAGCCCCCCATCCCGGTCAACAGCAAGTCCGACCGGCGTGCCATGCACATGAAACGCTTTTTTGATCTCCCCTGTCCGCTCGACCTGATAGACAACCCCACTCTCTGTCGCAACAAAAAGAATACGCAGTCTATCCACAGCTAACACTGTTGGCTTTCCTTCCACCCTCCCCAGCAAGACTGGCTCTATCCCCGGTGGAATACAATAGATATTCCCCGTCTGAGGATTTGCGGAGTAGAGGCATCCCCGAGAATCGATAATCAACCCCGCACAGCATGAAAACTTGGCGCAAACGACTGAACGATGCTCCTTTTCCGCAAACGCTGGCACGCTGGCCAACACAATCAGCAGCATCACAACAGACACCCAACGGTCGCTTCTCTTCTGAAACATCATCATGACAAACCTCCTGCCTTTGATGCCTCACGCTAGAGAGCCTTAATCAATATGTCTAATACATATTTACAACAAGATTAATATGAATTAAGTCTCAAAAAATGGAATTCAGACAACTTGCTTATTTTATTGCCGTAGCAGAGGAACTGCACTTCGGGCGTGCGGCAGAACAATGCCACATAGCCCAGCCACCGTTGTCGCAACAAATCAAGCGGCTTGAAGAAGAGTTGGGGGTCATTCTTCTGAAACGAACCAGCCGAAGGGTTTCCCTGACACCTGAAGGCAAGGAATTCCTGCGCCGTTGCAAGGACATACGGGACAGAATTGACGAAGCTGTCGCCTGTGTTCAGGATATGGCCCTCGGCCTTGAGGGCCAGCTTCGAGTAGGCTTCATTGGACCGGCATCACTGAGTAATCTTCCCAAAGCAATCAGAACTTTTCGGGAAGACAACCCTCAAATCCGCTTGGATTTCTCGGCAAAATCCACATCCGAACAACTCCCCATGCTCAGGGCTGATCGACTCGACATAGCCTTTGTCAGGCTCTTTGGACATGACACCACTGGACTTGATTCAATGATTTTTCTCCGCGAACCATACGTCCTGGCCATTCCTGAAGGGGATGATTTTACCCACCGAACACGGGTGAATATAAAAGATCTCGAAGGCAAACCACTCATTTTTAACCAACGCCTCGCGCAGCCCGCCCTCTACCGCTCACTCATAGGCTCGTTTCACAAAGCGGGCTTCATGCCCAATATAGTTCAGGAAGTTAATACGGAGCAATCGACTGTCGCCCTTGTCGCCACAGGGCTTGGGTGTGCCTTGGTTCCAGCGTCCAGCGCAGAGGACAAACGCTTCGGTGTTATCTTTCGGCCACTTGATGGAGACCTTCCTCAATGGGAAATAACAGCCCTCTGGAAGCAAAAGAACCACACAAAACTTCTGCAAAAGTTCCTGGATGTTGTCGCCAGATTCAGTAATAATCCTGATAAATAATCCCTCTGCTCTCCCGGTGACGTCTTGTTTTCCCATACGCTTTCAGTAATATGATAAAAAAGAATTCAAGACAGAGAGGAAAAGAACATCGTTTCTTTTCAGTTTGTGAAATGATGGAGATTGCAATGGAATTACGCCAACTCAAATATTTTATTGCCGTGGCCGAAGAGTTAAACTTCACACGGGCTGCTGAACGTTGCCACATAGCTCAGCCTCCTCTCTCTCAACAGATCAAAAAACTTGAAGAAGAGCTGGGAGTTCTTCTTTTTCACCGTACCAACCGGATCGTCACCTTGACAGAGGAAGGTAAATCCTTCCTCACAGTCGCCCGTGAAAGCCTCAGAAACCTGGAGGAAGGAGTGAAAACGGTTCGATCAATTGCCCGAGGAGAAACAGGTCGCCTTCGTGTCGGCTACCTGAACTCGGCCATCCAGACCCGCTTTCCAGAGGCTTTGACAGCGTTCAGAAAACAGCACCCGGGCATCACACTGGAAATGAAAGAAAATGAATCACGCAACCAAAAGGAAGCTCTCCGTGCCGGGAGTCTTGATGTTGGCCTCTGTCATCACAATGCGTCTGATGCAAGGACTCTGAACTCCAGAATTTTCCTGGTAGATACATATTATCTCGCAGTGCATGAAACTCACCCCTTGGCTGTCCGAAAGAGTGTGGGATGGCGAGACCTGGATAACGAACTATTCATCATGTTTTCACGCGAGAATTATCCCAATGCCTACGAACGCACCCTGACACGATTTCGCACACTCGATATCAGACCCAAAATCATTCAGGATGCCAACACGCACCAAGCAAAGCTGTCGCTCATAGCAGCAGGCATGGGCATGGGATTCATTCCAGAACGCATGAAACAGGTCCGCCCCGCCTGTGTCACATTTCTTCCCTTTGACTGGGATGGGAACGAACAGCACAGCTCCATAAAAATCGCATGGAAAAAAGGCGAGATATCTAGTCCTCTCCGCTATTTCCTCACGATCATCGCCGATTTTTGTGACACCTCAGCCAAACCACTCAATGAGTGTTGGAACTTCACTCGCGAACAAGCCGTTCCTTGTCTTCCAGAAAAGAGCAACCCCGTCGAACTTCCAGACTTCCTTCGGCCTGGAGAATAGAGGAAACAGAGATCAAACCCCGTAAATGCGGCACAAATGTCTCAATAAAGAAAACTCTCAAACATCTGCACAACGATAAGAACGGCGCCGACTCACACCTCTCAATGCCACCCAAGACTGAATCGTGCATTCCCCAGTGTCGGAGATATCACCCCCTGCTCCCGATTTCCCAAAAAACCGACAAAAAGCGACTCCATCAACTGTGATTGAGAGCAAAAAAAAGACCGACCCGTGACAGATGTCACAGGCCGGAATATTCTTTTTGCTTAAGCGGGAAGACTTAGTACATGCCACCCATGCCGCCCATTCCGGGCATGCCGCCGCCCATGCCAGGCATAGCGGGAGCTGCGGAAGCAGGCTCAGGCTTATCGGCGATGGCGCACTCAGTGGTGAGCAGCAGACCAGCGACGGAAGCAGCATTCTGAAGCGCGGTACGAGTCACCTTCTTGGGATCGATGACACCGGCCTCGATGAGGTCTTCGTACTTGTCGGTAGCAGCGTTGTAACCCATGCCACCTTTGCCTTCCTTGATCTTCTCGACGACGATAGAGCCTTCGAGACCTGCGTTGGCAGCGATCTGGCGCAACGGCTCTTCGACAGCGCGGGCAATGATGTTCACGCCAGCCTGCTCATCATCATCCACAACCTCGACCTTGGAGCAAGCAACGCCGGAGCGAGCCAGAACAACACCACCACCAGGCACGATGCCTTCTTCGACAGCAGCGCGAGTGGCGTTGAGTGCATCTTCAACGCGGGCTTTCTTTTCCTTCATCTCGGTCTCGGTAGCAGCACCAACATTGATGACTGCGACACCACCGACGATCTTGGCAAGACGCTCCTGAAGCTTCTCGCGATCGTAATCGGAAGACGACTCAGCGATTTCGGCGCGAATGGTCTGGATGCGAGCCTTGATCTCATCGGCTTTACCTGCTCCGTCAACAACAGTGGTGTTTTCCTTGTCGATGACAATGCGCTTGCAGGAACCGAGATCGTTCACGGTGAGGCTTTCCATCTTGATTCCGAGGTCTTCGGAGACGACGGTGCCACCGGTGAGGGTCGCGATGTCTTTCAGCATGGCCTTACGACGTTCGCCAAAGCCGGGAGCCTTGACAGCAACAACATTCAAGGTGCCACGCAGCTTGTTGACAACCAAAGTGGCGAGAGCTTCACCCTCAATGTCTTCAGCGATGATCATCAACGGCTTGGACATTTTGGCGCACTGTTCCAGGACAGGCAACAGCTCTTTCATGTTGGAGATTTTGGATTCCTTGATCAGAATCAAAGGCTCTTCCATCTCGCAGGTCATACGCTCGGTATTGGTCACGAAATAGGGAGAGAGATAACCACGGTCAAACTGCATGCCTTCGACAACGTCGAGGGTGGTGTCCAGACCTTTGGCTTCTTCAACGGTGATAACACCTTCCTTGCCGACCTTATTCATGGCTTCGGCAATAATGTTACCGATGGTAGCATCATTGTTGGCGGAAATGGTACCAACCTGAGCGATTTCTTTCTGATCGCGAGTAGGCTTGGCAACTTCTTCCAGCTCGGCAACGATGGCTTCAACAGCCTTATCAATACCGCGCTTGATGGACATGGGAGAACGACCTGCTGCCACGAGCTTCACACCTTCAGAAAAGATAGCCTGTGCCAGGACAGTTGCAGTGGTGGTACCGTCACCGGCAACATCAGAAGTCTTGGAGGCAACTTCCTTGACCATCTGGGCACCCATGTTTTCGAACTTGTCTTCCAGTTCGATTTCCTTGGCAACAGAGACGCCATCCTTGGTGATGACCGGGGAACCAAAAGATTTCTCGATCACAACATTGCGGCCCTTGGGCCCCAGGGTGACTTTGACAGCGTTTGCAAGCTTGTCCACACCAGCTTTCAGCTTCTCACGAGCCTTGGCATCGAAAAGAATTTCTTTCGACATTGTTTATTCTCCTTGGGAAAATCGTTTTGTTTTGAATGAAAAAATTAATGATCCGAGAACTTATTCGACGATGGCGAGGATATCATCCTCACGCATGACCAGATTCTCTTCCCCATCAATGGCGATTTCAGAACCGGCATATTTGGCGAACAGGACTGTATCGCCGACCTTAACGGTCATGGCAACGCGTTTGCCGTCGTCATCGAGCTTGCCGGGACCGGCGGCAACGACTTCACCCTTCAGGGGCTTTTCCTTGGCAGAGTCCGGGATGTAAATGCCACCCGCAGTCTTTTCTTCCACTTCCAGACGCTTGACCAGAACTCGATCGTTCAGCGGTTTAAGCTTCATTCCTTTATACCTCCAATTGTGATTGTACTTGCTAAGCGGAGTCGAAGTGGCTTGCACCCCCTGCTTCGGCTCCCTTGCCCCGGAGAACGAGATCGTTCCTCCAGGCTTGATGAAAGATAAACATGGTTAATCGAGAGTCAAGCGCATAAGACAAAAAAAATTCCGGTCAGCACTGAACGCCGCTGCCGGAATTCTTTTTCCAACGATACCAAGAAAATATTAGCCTGTTTTTTCTTTGTAGAAAAGACTAAACGGCTTATCAAGCTCCAGAATGTGTTCACGATACCAATCATGCATGAAATTTCTGATCTTGATAGCAGGAATGGCTGAACCATTCATGAACTCGGCCTCCATACGAATAACATCCGTCATAAAACGGTTATGTTCTGATTTCTGCTTGGCAATGCCGGGATAATCGACTTCACGCATGTACGCCTCTTCCGTACGGAAATGGAGCATGGCATAATCACGCAATTCATCCAGCACATCGACAACGGCATCCACCTCGTCGTCATCCAGAACCTTATACAGATCCGGTGCGGCATCCCCTATCTTGGCAAGCAAATCAAAAAACCTTTTATGTTGTTCGTCAATTTCCGGTATGTCCAGCAGGTATTCTTCCGTAAAACCGATAAGATTGAGCTTTGAAGACATGCGCTTCTCCTATAACGCGATTCATTTCATTGCTGAATATTCTATACGGTATTTTCTTCCATGTCACCCTTCGCATATATTTTTATAAACCACTCATGTTCTTTTTTATAGAGTAGAGGTCCGGTACTTGCATTCCTTTTAATAAAATAAGGAGGAACCATGTCTAGTATGCACCAACCTGTTTCACAGAACCTCTTCTATGAAGACTATGAGACCAATGCCATTTTGTATGCTATCGACTTTGAAGACGTGGCGCTTTCTCTGGAAGGCGTTCACAGTGTTCACCATGGAGCACAGGCTGTTATGCGGCAATTCATGCCTGCAGCCAATGATGAAAATCTGACTGTGGCGCAGGCTATTTCCTTGTTTGTCGACAGGGTGTTCTGGGAAGAGAATTCCGGAAATCTTTTCATGTGTGCCGAAATAGCTAAAAGGAATATCTGTCTACCTATTCCGCGTGAGCATTGGCATGTTCAAGGGATACCAGATATTCCTCAATAGATTATAATAAAAGGAAGAAGAGTAAGAGCACACTCGCTTTTGCAGATACCCATGGCGCTGTCACGAAATCGACGGAGAATCGTCACCAAGTGACGAATATTCGTCACTGCTTCGAGAGGATTTGAGAGACCTGTTTCCCTTAGTCTCTGACAAACCAACTCTGGAGGCTTTCATGGACAGCCATATCACTGGACCGCTCCTTCATCTTGATTCCCCCTTTGGGGACCCTGTACGCCAAACTCTGTTCTCATTCTTCAAAAAACCACTCTCTAAAGTCCTGCGTTTGAAAACGCTCAATGCAATGTATACCGAACTGCATCAGTCCGGCAGTGACCAATCGTTTGTCGAACAGGCCATGGGAATCCTCGGGGTCAAATTCTCCGTTGACGGTCAACCGGTCAGCAGAATCCCCAAGACCGGCCCTTTGGTCGCTGTTTGCAATCACCCATTCGGTATACTCGAAGGTCTTCTGTTGATTAAGATTCTACAAGCAGTTCGCACGGACATCAAAGTCATGGCCAACTTCATGCTGGGGAAAATCCCTGAAATAGATGAACTTCTCATTGAGGTCGACCCTTTTGGCAGAGCGGAATCTACCAAAAAAAATATCGCAGGCCTCAAGCAATCCATGCGGTGGCTCAGAAATGGCGGGATGCTGATTGTGTTCCCGGCAGGCGAAGTCTCCAGTCTCAAAGTGAAAAAAGCCATGGTGGCCGATCCGGAATGGTCCCCCATGATCGGACGTATTATCCGCAAAACCGGGGCTGCGGTCCTTCCGGTCTTTTTTGATGGCCGCAACAGTGGGCTATTTCAAACCCTCGGACTGATCCACCCGAAACTACGGACTGTGCTCTTACCTCATGAAAATCTTAAACATGCTTCCAAACGCTCCATCCGAGTCGCCTTTGGGTCGGTGGTCAATTCGGAGAAGCTCGCCATCCACGAGTCGGACAAGGACCTCATGGATTATCTCCGCTTCAGAACATATCTCCTTCGCAAAAAGGAGGAACACCGATTCGGATTCAAACCGAAAGAACACAAAAGGAGACTGGCAACTATCGCCAATTCTCGTGGGAAGCATATCCTAGCTAGTGAAGTTGCAGCCCTGCCGGATGATTCAATACTCATTAGCTCTGGTGATTTTACTGTTTTTCACTCCGGCGCTTTTCAGATTCCCCGTCTCTTGCGAGAAATAGGCATCCAGCGAGAAAGGACTTTCAGGCAAGTTGGTGAAGGAACAGGGCGAGCCATGGATATTGATGAATATGATGACACCTACCGTCATCTCGTACTGTGGAACCACAAGGAACGAGAAGTCGCCGGAGCATACAGGTTCGGTTTGACGGACGAAATACTCGAATCAAGCGGTCCCAAGGGACTTTATACTTCCACGCTTTTTGACTATCAGCCCGGCCTGTTGGAAAATATGGGACCAGCCCTTGAGATGGGACGTTCCTTTATCACCCCGCAATACCAGAAAAGTTATCAGCCATTGCTCCTTCTCTGGCGAGGCGTTGCACAGTTTGTCGTCAATAACCCCAAATATACGAAACTCTTTGGATGTGTCTCAATTTCAGGTGAATATTCCGGCGTTTCCCGCGAGTTGATCATTGGATTCATGGAACGCCATTGCGCTTTGCCCGAACTGGCAAACATGGCACACCCCAAGCGTCCGCCAAAAAGCAAACGACTCAAGAAAGTCGATTTCACACTCCCCAAAAGTATGTTCAATGACCCAGAAGATGTCAGTGCACTGGTCAGCGACGTGGAAGGAGGAACCTCCATACCTGTTCTCCTGAAGCAATACCTCAAACTTGGTGGTAAAATCATTGGATTCAATGTCGATCCTGACTTTGGAAACTGTTTGGATGGACTGATCCTTGTTGACCTAATGCAGTCGGACCCGAAAGTCCTGGCACGGTTTATGGGAAAAAATGGTGTCCAGACCTTCCTCGACAGTAACACCGCCACTCCTGTGACCAAGCCCTCTCGCTTGGCAGAAATTTACCCGGCAGCCTAGCCGGATCTTCCCCCTGAGCCTTGCCATAAAAGCATGGGAGAGCATTCTGTTTTTGCTTATTTCCTCCTCCCATGAAGGGATATTTCTCAAAAAAGCAAGCATCTCATTCTTACAATTCATTATAATGGAATGTTCGGCCCAGTGTGATAAGAGAAAAGAAACGTCCATCTGTCATGTTTAACGGGGGAAGTTTCTCAATGCCAATCACGTTCCGGTATTGGTGCCGATCAGGTATCTTTGTATTCATTGTTGCTTTGATCCTCATCAGCACAGCTCTTTGTCTGTCACCTGCGTCAGCTGCGCAGCCGATTTCTTCAGACTCCCCTGTGCTGTACATGACCGAGGCCAACAAAACTTCCACACTCTCGTTCGCTGACGAAAAAACTCTTGAAACATTGAGAACAGACTTCCTTGTGGAACCGGAAGCTCGACAGAGTCTGGAGTTTTCTCCCCGATTAAGCTGGACATTCTGGCTGATTATCGGCGTCATGACTCTCATGGTCATCAGTTTTTTCGCTATCATTTTCAGTAAGATTTTCATCAACCTCAAAATCGCATACAAAATGTATGTCAGTTTCGGATACCTTGTGGTGACTGCAGCTCTTCTGGGGGCTGGGGCTTTTTACTATCTGGACCATGCATCCGGGTTTGCAAAACTCTCCATGCATTTCACTCAAATTGATACCATCGGCAATGAAATCAGTTCGGCACAGGCAAACTATCTTCTGCATGGCATGGAGAATAAAGACTATGGGGAAAGTCGAGTCACCAAAATTCATGAGGGCCTGACTGCCATTATCGACACGATAAACCAGATCAAGACATCCGGGCTCATGCATCAGACAATGCAGGGGAATCTGGAAGAATTGGAAACAATCCTCCCCCCCTACTCCAATACCCTTGAAGAAGTTGTCACCTCATTCCAAGCAGTCGAAGAACGAAAAGAGGAGCTTGACAGGCTTCAGACCAAGATGGGAGTCGCCTTGGAATCGATGAGACAGCATCACAAGGCTCAACAACTTTCTGACGCAACTCAGGAAATAGACAAGGCGAAAGCCATTCGCTTGAATCATATCATTGATGAGCTGAATCGAACTGAAAAATTACTGCTGGAAGCGGCGTATCATGAAGCGGGATTCATCCTCGACAAAAAACCGGTCCATATAGCAACAATGGAACGCATCTTTACCGATGTCATTGCACTCCTTGACTTACTCAAAGAGCAACTCACTGAAAGCGAAGACCTCTCCTTGCTGGCGAATATTCAAAATGAGGTCGCCCAGGTCACTACCAGCCTGACCATCCTGATCAGGGAAGAAGCGATCATCGCCAAGGATAACGGAACTCTGAACGGGCTGCTCATGCGCTTCGAATCGCTTGGGTCCGAACTGGCCCATGAAGCGGAGCTCATGGCGCAGGAAGCAGTTCGTGAAGCGGATATCGCCATCATAGTCCTGCTCACTTTCACACTGATCTTCGGTGTGTTCATGTCAATATATATTGCTTCGTCAATCTCGAAGCCGGTCAAGGAGAGTGCCACTCTGGTACGGCTCATGGCTGAGGGAGATATGACTCAATACCTCCCGTATCATTTCAAGGATGAAATAGGGCTTATGTGCATTGCGCTCAATGACATGGCCTCGCGGCTGCGCGAAACCATTGGCGTCATTCAGGAAAGCGCGGCTAATGTCGCCAGCGGCAGTGAAGAGCTGTCTGCCTCGGCAGAAGCTCTCTCGCAGGCCGCGACCGAACAGGCTGCGACCGTTGAAGAAGTCTCTGCATCCATGGTTGAAATGGGATCAAATATCGCCCGAACTTCAGACAATTCACAAGAAACCGAAGACATGGCCAATGGGGTGGCAAAAGATGCGGAAGAAGGCGGGCGAGCAGTGACTCAAACCGTCCATGCCATGCGTGAAATCGCTGAAAAAATCAGCATCGTCGAAGATATTGCCCGACAGACCAACCTGCTTGCATTGAATGCAGCCATAGAAGCGGCACGGGCAGGCGAACATGGTAAAGGGTTTGCCGTCGTCGCATCGGAAGTGCGCAAACTGGCGGAGCGAAGTGGCAAGGCGGCCAATGAAATAAGCGAGCTGTCAGGCTCCAGTCTGGCCGTGGCTGAGAAAGCCGGAACCATGCTTGAAAAGATGGTTCCTCAGATCAAGCAGACCGCGAACCTTATTCAGGGCATAACCATCGCAAGTACCGAACAAAATGCTGGAATCCAGCAGATAGGCATTGCGACCCAACAGATGGACCTGGTGACCCAGGCAAACGCCTCTGCCTCTGAAGAACTCGCCTCGACATCAGAAGAGTTGGCGGCACAAGCGGAAGTCCTTCAGGATTCCGTCTCCTTTTTCAGGGTCGAAGGGAGCCTTCACAGTTCCGCCGGAAAACAAAAATCAGCTATCCCGGAATCAGCACCCCCTCTCTCCGATCCGCACAATGCGCCAGGAATCGACATGGGAATAGCCAGTGACCTCCTGGATGAAGACGACTACGAACACTTCTGATTCGACCCGACCTTCATCCTTGTCTCCCCCGCTTGGCAACGGGAAAAGATCGGTATAAGGTCCATCCATGCGTACTTTTACTTCACTTATCATATTGTTTGTCGCCCTCTTGGTCCCCCATTTCGCTGCTGCCGAAGGTGAAAACGGCTGTGATCCCCAGTACCGGGCCCTTGCGGAGAATGCCTTGGTCGAATTCAAGGGAACCGGTGATCTGGATATCCTCGTGGTGACCGACCCCCTCTGCTGGCATTGTCGTCTGGGGCATAAACTTCTCAAAGAATATCCAAACCTGTACCGTTCCGTAAAGCTCTCGTTCTTTCCACGGAGAAGTTTCATGGGATCGGATATGGCGGCCTGGATTCTGGAAGATGCGGCGGATTCCCCCTTGCTCAAACAGAAAGTCGACTTTGCCTATGAGAACCTGAAGCAGCCGAAGACACAGGATTTGGCCGAAGCTCGGATGGTTGTACTGCAACAATTCCTGATATTCTTCCCAGACATGCTCGAAGGGACCAATATAGACGCGCTTTATGCCCGACTGGAACATGACCACCAACAGCATGTTCTGGAAAGCTCCGCTCTGGGCAATGCACTGAAACTGCCCGGAACCCCGGTTTTGGTTGCAGGCAAAAAAGTGCTCCTGGGGTACGGTGCCGGCCCATGGATCAAGGCGCTGGAAGAAAAGGCTTTTTGCAAATAGCACCCCTGAGAGTCTCTTGCTTGAGATAAATATCAGAGCCTTTGCCTGTATGAACAAAGACTTTGTTGACTTTGAGAATCATTTTCAATAAGTTTTCCTGAACCAATCACCCATGGAGGTTCAGATGGAACGAGTCAACAGATTTGGCACGACACAAGACATGATAATCCAGGAAGTTATCGAGGGGGATGCCACATATCTCCTCGCCATTGATGCACGAGGACTGTATCTGACGACACCTGATCGCATAGATACTCGTATGGCTGATCTCAACAGATACGCAGTTGCCCGCAAAAGCTTTGAAGAGAGACTGGAAAAACTTGGTTTTTCTCCGGTTGATATTTTCGAAGAGCACAAAGGAAAAATACAGACCGTGGGTGATGCGAACAAAAAGAAGATCAACCCACTCAAAGCGTCCAAGCGCGGTCTGTCTTAAGCAGTATAGACCTGCCCCTTTTTTCGCTTCCGCACTGAAAAGACCAGAAACCAGACAAAACGCGCCCTCACATCTCCCGATGTCAGGGCGTGATTTTTGTTTCAGCCCTCCACCCGCAACCTCTATTTTACATCTCAAAAGCAGTTTTCTATTGAATTTTCACGATACCAAGACCCCATAGCAAAGAAATTGCCGTGGGAGCGAAGGTAGTTCCACGTCAAATGCTTGAGGCTTAACGGCGCTTTTTGTTGTGTCGTGAGATAGTTAATAATCTCAGACAACTATAGACGTATTGGCGCGTCAGTCAAATCCTTTTCTCAACGTCTTGATATACGGTTTGATATACTTTTGAGTGCAAGGAGATATCCTGGGGTGGCTGGGGCGTATACCCCATGAAAACAAAAAAACTTAGGCCGAGGGGCTAGATGTCGAGGCAGACCTTTTTTCCCAATGGGTGAGTGTGCAACTCTCCGCCATAAACGAGTATAAAAAATCGTCAATGATCCCAACTCAAAGACAGAGAAGGTGGGATACTCACTGCGAGCCATTCTGCCCACCTTGAGCTATAAGAACACTGCCCTGTAATCACAGAACAATCGCGCTGTCTCATGCCAAATTCGGTTGAACCGCGCCCTGCAGAAATGACTCATTTGTGTCCCATTCTTTAGCCAACCTGATTAATTGGGTCACATTCACTCAATTTGCAAGGCTACATGATCATGCTACAACTCATCAACTTCCTATATCCTTAGGCAAAGTGGGGCAGATATGAGTGATGACAACCAAGCTCTTTGGGATCGCTTCAATGAGCTGGTCAAATTATCCTTCGGTGAAGTTGAGGATGGAGACCTGAAGGGATATATATACTCCTTTCGTAAAACATATATGGCTGTAATGGGTGTTGAAGAATTCAACAAAACCAAGAAGCACTATGACGAAATGACAGAAGTCATGATCAAGCTGGTTGGTGATGATGATCCATTCAAGGCTGCACGGGAAAAAGATGCTCCACGGTTATTTAAAAAAAACTGGGAAACAATACTGGAGTCATGCTGTTTTCCGGTGCTGAATGCCACGGACATAGACGACGGCATTGAGAAATACCAGAAGTGCAATGCCTATGTTTTCGACTGTTGGAGAAAAGCATTAAATGCATGCAGACAGGGCGACTACCCTCAAGCTGTTTTCCTTTCCATACTGGCTTTAGAGGAAGCCGCAAAATTTCATCAAGCATGGTATGAACTGTTCTATAATGACGGTAAGCCAATCAACGCAAAGAAGAATCAACCTCCAAGAAGAAAAGACTACAAATTCAACCACAAGAAAAAGCATTTCGTGTCTATTGTCTCTGGGGCATTGTTGAATCACCGTGTTGAGGGGCTCTTCGGGAAAGATAAAGTCGTCGAATTCGTCGGGATGGCAGAAAATGGCGAACTGGAAAACGTTCGTCAATCATGCCTTTACGCCACGGTCGGTGATGAAGGTCCAGTTTACCCCGACGATGTAATATCTCAAGAAACAGCGATCTTCTATGTGGTGTTTTTGGGAGAAGCAATAGGCGAATTTGTATTCTCCACCTCATGGGAGTACAGGGATTTCAAAGAAGAAATGGATGCAGTGATTGAAGAATTTGGTTTGCCTGCAGTATCTTAAGCCAACCGCTCCAACAACCTCTTCACGCTGGACGGATGCCAGTTGCCGCCACGGGGTGTCATGATCTTCTTTGCGTTAAACTCTTTCTCGATTCCGATGCCAAGTCCATCTAGAGTACACCCTTGTTGGGCAACCTCTGCGAACTAATCCTCTGGCTATCTAGGGTCTAAAAGATATTTAGTCGATACTCTATTCACTTGGGGCTTAGCCCCTGATAGACAGCAGTTACATTAGGATTTCTTGACCACGGTTCAGGCACAGTCCGCCTTTAGAAAAGCAAAAGCCCGCTGGAAAACCAGCGGGCTTTTGCTTTAAAATAGCTTAGCCTACAGCCCCTTCTTCTTATCAATCCACTTATCCACCTGAGGCGGGTCATACGTCTCGAACTGATCAAGCAACCCACCGGGATCAGCATCGTTCAGCACCATGCCCCGGTGTTCCTGCACGAGGAACCCGTTCAGCACCATGCGGTCCATGTGCTCGGCAAGACAGGTATAGTAGCCTTTGACGTCAAGCAAGCCGCATGGCTTTGCGTGATACCCCAATTGGTTCCAAGTTAAGACTTCAAAAAACTCCTCCAACGTGCCGATGCCGCCGGGAAGGGCTATGAAGCCGTCAGAAAGATCGGCCATGAGTTGCTTACGCTCATGCATGGAGCTAACCACGTGCTGCTCGGTCAGACCTGTATGCGCGACTTCCTTTCCCACCAATAATTCCGGGATGACGCCGATAACTTCGCCGCCTGCTTCGAGGCAAGTGTTGGCAATCAGTCCCATGAGGCCGATGTTGGAGCCACCAAACACCAGTCCAATTTCGCGGGCCGCCAACTCTTTCGCCAGTGCCTTGGTCGCCTCCGCATAAGCTGGGTCGAAGCCGGGATTGGAACCAAGATAAACACACACCCGTTTCATCTTTTGCGTCACTTGACAGCCTCCACGGCTTTTCTGATGTCGTTCACAAATTCATCGACCATATCTTCCGTGGTAGCCCAGGAAGTCATCCAGCGGACAGTATGATCGTGTTCATCCCAAATATAAAAATAATATTTTTCCAGCAGAATTTCCGTTGCCTCCGGGGGAATGTGGGCAAATAGAGCGTTGCAATCCACATCGCCCTTGATCGTCACACCCTCTATGGCCCCCGCTTTCTCAGCCAAACGCGTCGCCATGCTGTTCGCCTGCCGTGCGTTTATCAACCAGAGGTCATCGCGGAGATATCGTTCCAACTGAGCGGACACAAAACGCATCTTGGAAACAAGCTGCATGGCCTGCTTGCGCAGATAAGGAAAGCCCTGACCAATATCCGGGTTGAGAAAAATCACGGCTTCGCCCATCAGACACCCGTTCTTGGTGCCACCAAAAGAAACAAGATCGACATCCAAAGCGGTTGTCATATCAAAGAATGAGCAGTTCAACGCAGCGCAGGCATTCGCCATCCGCGCACCGTCCAGATGCACCAACAGATCTCGATCGTGAGCAAACTCGACAATGTCCTCGATTTCCTTGAGCGTGTACAATTTACCCAGTTCAGTGGGTTGGGTGATGGAGATGACTTTGGGCTGGGAAGCATGAACAAAGCCCACGTGCCCCAAATACGGAGCAATGGCACCGGGGGTCAGCTTGCCGTCCTGCGATGGAATCGGCACCAGCTTGATGCCGCCGAAGGCCTCGGGGGCACCGCATTCGTCGTTATTGATATGCGCCTGCTCGGCACAAAGCACTGAATTATAAGTATGTGTTACGGCCCGCAGCCCAAGAACATTGGCAGCAGTACCGGTTGTCACATAGTGGATACGCGCCTGGGAGCCGAAAAACTCCTTGAAGACTTCATCCGTGTCTATGGACATCTCATCTTCGCCGTAGGATTTGAGATGCCCGATATTGGCCTTGACCACTGCTTCCATGATAGCCGGGTGCGCCCCGGAATTATTGTCACTTGCGAATGATTTCAGTTCTTTCATTGGAGTTACCCGTCTGATGATGTTCTCAGCTATTCCAGCCCGAAAAATTCCCGAGCCGTGCTGAATGTCAATATATGTTCTGCCAAATCCGCATATCCGGATGCAACAGGATGGTATCCGTCGCCGTCATTCAAGGCCTGGCCGTATACGAAGGAACGATGCATGGCGTCAATGGTCGGAATAAACGGAATGTCGAGCCGCTTGCACAATCCCGCCTGCATTCTGGAAAGCGTGGTAACCGCCTCACGTCTCGTTTGATCATTGACCGGCGTGGGACCGATAACAAGAACGTCTCCCATGGTCTTGGCCTGGCTCAACATGGAGACACCTGCGGCGAGAGATTCTTCACTGCTCACGTCATTGGTAATGTCGGCAACGCCAAAACTGAAGACCAACTTAAAAGGAACATCCGGCAATCGTCTGAGCATGGCTTCTGTTTTCCACCGATGCTGTATGCGCACGGAAGCATCCTTGCGCACTCCCAGATTATATGCCGTCAGATCATGCCCGGCCCGCATGATGGATTCGTTGATTCGACCGGGCCAACCCAACCCTGTCTCATCACCTATGCCAAGAGTGATTGAATCGCCTATATAACAAATTACCATACTTTCCCCTTGAGCCATGCGATCAGGTTATCCAGTGCGCCATTATCGGAAATGAACAAAAGAGTGCCCACATAAGACAACGAACGCCTGCTCCCTGTCGCTTCACCTACCGAAGCAGCTTTGGTTATTTCCTTACGAATCGGCTTCTTCATACTTTAAAAAATCGAACAAACCGTCTATTAATCCTCCATGGGAGAGAACACAACCACCAAGCCGCAGTTTTCCGTGATCATCCCCGTGTATGACGAAGCTGCGAACATCAATTCGACCATAAACCACGTCGCCGAAGTCGCACAGTCACATACTGTTGAAATTATTGTCTGCGATGGTGGGCCTGGTCATGAGACCATCGCGGCCATTGAGACACCTGGCGTCATTACGATACCCTCCAAACCCGGCAGAGGCATTCAACTCAATACCGGAGCAGCTCACGCATCGGGAGAAATCCTGCTTTTTCTCCATGCCGATACCCGACTGCCTTCCACCGCATTTCAAGATATTGCGCACGCCCTCAGTGGAGCCTCTGTCGCAGGAGCTTTCAGTCTTGCCATAGATTCTTCCTCTATAGAACTCAAAATCATTGCATGGTTTGCCAATCTCCGCTCCCGCCTGGAACGGCTACCCTATGGAGATCAGGCTCATTTTGTTCGAACGGCAGTTTTTCGCTCCCTTGGAGGCTATGCGCCCATTCCGATCATGGAGGATGTTGCTTTTTTTAAACAAATCAATCGGCAAAGATTGCCCATAAGTATCCTGGCGGGTAAGGTGACGACATCATCGCGACGGTGGGACAAGGAAGGAATGGTGCATCGCACCCTGACAAATTGGTGGCTCCGTCTGCGATATGCCATGGGCGCACGCCCCGAGGACTTGGTCAGGCACTATCGCCCTCATGACAGCGAGGCTGGTCAATGAAGGACTGTTTACTCTTTTTTACAAAATTCCCGGAACCCGGAGCCGTCAAGACTCGTCTTGCCGAAGATTCCTCGCCGGAACTGGCAGCGGAATTTTACAAAACCTTTGTCGAGGAAAAACTCGCTGAATTAGCCGAAGCATGCCGGACCGAAATAATTGTCTGCTTCGCACCGGAGCAAGCACGACTGCAAATGAAGGACTGGCTCGGTACACGGCAACGCCATCTCGCACAAAAAGGGTCAGACCTGGGGCACAAAATGGAAAACGCCTTCCGCGAGGCTTTCTTCATGGGGTATGAACGAGTTCTTCTGGCCGGAAGTGATATTCCGGGACTTTCACCTCGCATTGTTGAAGAAGGCATCGAAGCGCTGACCCCCGAGACAGCCTGCCTCGGCCCGGCTGACGATGGCGGATATTACTGTATCGGTTTTCATAAATCGCGCTTTCTGCCGGAAGTCTTCCACTCCATGCACTGGAGCACCGAGGATGTTGCCCAACAGACTTTATCACGTATGGAAACACAAGGACTGGCAGTACATACGATGGAGACACTTGAGGATATCGACACCATCGAAGACCTCGAAACCCTGACCGCTCTGGGGACATCCGGACCACTTGGCGAAAAAGCACTGGCAATGGCCAGAAAATTGACAGGATTATAACTCGTTACAACGGAGATTCTCATGGGATTTATTGACAAGGTTCTCGGCAATGCCTCTGAAATGAATATCAGCGACATGCAAAACGACTTCGACCCCATCCTGGCTCCGGGGGAAAGCATTGTCATGGCGTACAAGATTATTCGCGACCTCTTCATTTTTACCGATAAAAGGCTGATCCTCGTCAATAAACAAGGCATAACCGGTAAAAAAGTCGATTATCATTCTCTGCCCTACAAATCGATAACGCACTTCGCCGTAGAAACAGCCGGGCATTTCGATATGGACGCCGAGCTCAAAATATGGCTTTCAGGAATGCATGAACCTATGACCAAGGAACTCAAGCAAGGTACGGATGTCGTCGGCGTGCAGCGTATGCTCGCCCAATACATACTATAGGAACTCTGGCAGGGGGGCACAGAACTGTTACGCCCCCTCCTGAAACCTTGTCTTGAATTTCATACGGAGAAGTGAAATAGTCCCCGCCCATGAACAGAACAGAACCCTACCTCGACGAGGACGGCACTCTTATCATTCCCTTCGAGTGCACAGATCATACTCACAAGTATTGGAAACAAGAAGGCAAATCCATATCAGAGATCCTCACAAACCTTGGTGTTGATGAAGAAACATGGGCCAAATATACCCACAAAAAATTCCCGGATGCCACCCCAGAAACCATTTCGGAAGATTAAAGATCCACGTATCCGACTTGCCCGGATGCCCTGGATAACCTACAAGACCCGCATGCGTAACGACCTGCTGAAACACTGGTGCATTTTTTCAAGCCCATTACTCCTGATGCTGCTGGCTCTCTGGATCGGAATCGGACCGGAAGCCAATATCGCCGTTTTTTTTCACGACCACCGGGCGACCCATCCCCTCCTCAAGGGGATTCTCACTTTTGTTACCGATTGGAGCAATCCGGCTTTTTATGTATTGTATGCTGGAATGTTAATGCGAGCCTTTCGTAGCAATAATACCGAAAAGAAACGGTATCTCTGCATCCTTTTCAGTGTCCAGTTCGTTGTTTCCGCCCTGTGTGTTCACTTTATCAAATTCACTGTTGGCCGTCCGAGACCCGGACAGGGGACGTATTTCGAACCCATGACAGCTCGCGGCAGCTATCATTCGCTGCCCTCCGGCCACACCTCGGAGATCACAGGATGGGCATTGCCGCTCGCCTTCAGACAAAAGCGGCACTGGTTGACGTGTTTTCTCGCGCTGTTCATCGGCTTGGTTGGCTTCTCCCGTGTCTATCTCGGCTGGCATCACCCAAGCGACGTTTTCTTCGGCTGGCTGTTAGGCAGCTTCGTCGGCTTTGCAACTTCTGTCATCACAGCTTCCTCGCTTTTCAAGGGAAAAGCGGCTTAAGCACCACAAAGGCTCATCATGAAAGCAATTGCTTCCCGGATATGGGGTTTCCTTGAAGATCATCCATGGTTGACCATGATTGTCGCCGTTTTTGCCCAAACATGGTTTACCATGTGTAATCGCGCACTCTGGTTTTCCGATGAGGTTCGCTATGCCAATGCCTACCAGAACCTTGTGGAAAAAGGGAACTGGATGGTCCTAGCACTCAACGGCCAACCTTACCCGGACAAGCCCCCAGTCTATTTCTGGTTCCTGTGGCTCCTTGACACAGTGACTCCGGCAGATATGCCGACGGTCTTTTCCCTTGGCGCAGCTCTCTCAGGGCTCTTTTTTCTGATGGCAAGCTACATTCTGGCCCGAACATTGAAATTCAATCGTTCTGTCAGCCTGACAGGTATTCTGGTTCTCCTCTCAACGTTCTTTCTGGTCGGCCTTTTCCACTATTCCCGCATGGACTTGATGTTTACCGCACTCATCGTGCTGAGTCATGCCTGCCTGTTTCGTGCACTGCAGCAGGAAGATCAGGGACGATGGCCCCTCTACGGATGGCTGTTGGCAGGAGTGGCGACTCTGGTCAAAGGTCCCCTCGGCTTCATATTCCCGTTATTGACATGTCTGCTCTACCTCCTTTGGAAAGAAGAGATTCGCCGACTCTTCACTCGCCAAATGGCCTGGGGAATAGTCAGTATGCTCGGGTTGCTTGTAGCGTGGATTGCCGGTGTCATCCTGACGGAAGGCCCTTCTTTCCTCCTCAACACAGTCCTTGGTAAACATGTCCTGCAACGTGCCACCCATACTTTCCATCATCGCGAGCCGATCTCCTACTACTTCATAGCCTTGCCCCTGGCCTGTTTGCCCTGGACGTTGTTCGCTTTTGTCGCTCCTGTAAAAAAACTTTTTTTGCCCCAGCATTGGCGCACGCTCTGGACCAACCGCAAGGAAGCAGGCCCCCTCTCGTTCCTGTGGATCATGTTTGGTGCAACATTCATCTTCCTCTCATGCCTGAGCGGCAAGGTACTTATTTATATTTTGCCAATGTTCACTCCCCTGGCCTTGCTCATGGCTGATGGCATGCCTCGGCTTGACGAAAAACACACCAATCGTTTCTGGACTCTGGTCGCGGGATTCTGGTGTGTGATGGGAGCAGGGTTGGTACTGGCGGGCGACCTGCTTCCCTTCCAGGTTCCTGTTCGCGGCATGGGTATCGCCGCTGTCACTCTCATGGCGGGGGGCGCGGCAATCATGGCGCTCCGAAAAACAGGGTTCAAGGCAGGTCTGATCTGCTCGACTCTCGCTGTCACACTCTGGCTCTACCCTGTAGGCGCACTGGTCGCCCCGTCACTGGATAATGCAATGAGCCCCCAACATCAGGGGAGCAGAATAGGAGAACTGATCACTGCCGGATACACTCCGGTGGCATTCAAGATTTACTCCGGCATTTTCACTTATTACGCTGGACATGACATCATTGAGACCGGGGACTGGGACAATCTCGACTCACTGATGACAAACAATGACAAGGTTGTTCTCTCCATTCGCGAAAAACACTGGAAACAATGGAAAGATCGCCCTGCCGATCTCAGAGTCGTTGACAGACAGGATATCGCAGGAATGGTCTACCTCGTCGTCATCAAAAATTGACACAGCTATCACGATTTCCCGGCCAGTCCATTCCTGAACTATTAGACAATGTCTAGAGAGTTGCGTAGAGTTCCAGGTCAGTCATGCTGAAACAGATGCGTCATATCCTTTTTGCCGGTTACATCGGACTGATGACCGGGTGTGCCGTTTACCCTGCCGTTCAAGTGGCAGGCGGCGCAATGACGGGCTATGATGCAGCCAATCTGGCTGACAGATATCTGCCTCGCGATTCCGTGGCTGGTGGTGAAATCTGCGGTAATGCTGATAAGATGCTTGAAAGACGCCTACGTGAACGTCTCAAATTCAATAATCTTCAGACCATCTCGGCCCATGTCGTCGCAAGACAGGCTTTTTTGATTGGCCGCGTCATCATGCGAAAGGATGCGGACCATGCCATAAAAATTGCCAGTGCAGTGCAAGGCATCAAGGTCGTCACTTGCAAATTCTACCCGATGGGGACCCCGAAACAAGCCATTGATGACTCCCACCTGCTCGCTCAGCTAACAAGTGCGCTCACGAGATCCAACATGCTTGAAACCGCCGACCTGCGCGTGGAAGTCATCCAGGGAAATGCCATTCTCATTGGCTCTACCGGGAGTTGGAATCAAAAAACAGCAGCAGTAGCCATAGCCCACGAGATTGGTGAAGTCCTCAATGTTATTGACTACATTGTGGTCACCCCCCCTTCTTCGCCGGAACAGGAAAACGAAGATATCGCAACCAACTGACAGGGAGACTGCACGAAAAAGCCCTGCCTCTTTCGAGACAGGGCTTATGAAGCAGATTGATTGGATCTATTCAGCGCATTCGAAAATACGCTCAAAAGTCTTGAGCACCTCAAGCCCATCCTTGCCCGTGATGGGAACTTCTGTCCCGTTACGTAAGGCTCCAAGGAACTGATTCAGTTCTTCCTTGACTGGCTCACGGAACATCAGAGGCCACTCTCGCACGGAGTAGGACTTGTCGTAAGTGGAAAATGCCGAGTATTCCTTGACTTCCTGGGTAATCAGATTGGCCTGGATATACTTTGATTCACAAGCCACATTGATTTTGCGTCCTTTGTACGGAGTAACCCAGTTGGTGGTAATATTGGCCAAGATACCGTTTTCCATTTCAGCAGTGATCAAAGCCGAATCCTCATGCTTGCCAAGAGTCGTAGAGGAAACCGCATAGACCGATTTGAATTCAGAACCCGTAAGATAGCGAATTAGGTCAATATCGTGAGATCCGAGATCCTTGATAACACCGACATCCTGAATGCGTGGCGGATAAGGACCGACGCGCTCGATCTGGATGGAGATAACGTCATCGCCAAGAAGTTCCTTGACCCGCTGCACAGCCGGATTGAAACGCTCCACGTGACCGACCATCAGGGAAATACCCATTTCCGCAGCCTTTTTGACCAGTTCTTCACCTTCTGCAGCGGTGGCGGCGAGAGGCTTCTCAATGATCAAATTAATTTTTTTCTCGATAATCTTGAGGCCAGTCTCATGATGTAGACTGGTGGGAACGCAGACGCTCATTGCGTCCAAGTCATTTTCCAATAACTCATCCAAAGTCGCATATGTCTTCACGCCAAATTGAGCTGCTACTTCTTCACGGGCCGTGGCGTCAACGTCAACCACCCCGACGACTTCAACATCAGCCATTTCGGTATAATTACGCAGATGGACACGTCCCATCCAGCCCAAACCGACGACTCCAACTTTTATCATAATACTTTCCTTTCTTTTGATGTCCGTCACAGTTTCCCTGCTCGCGCCGTTTCTACGCGCTCAGCAGGCGGTTTGCAACCTCATTAGCCCCATAATTCCCCCCTGGCTTGCGGCTCCTGCCCAGTTGAGGTACTAACTATCCATGCACACTGGCAATTCACATGGCCCCATTTGGATCAATGTCGGAGAAGCTTCCGGCGATCTGCACGGCGCAGAGCTGATCAAGGCACTCAAAGAGCAGGACCCTTCCGCCACATTCACCGGCATGGGCGGCCCTGCCATGAAACGGGAAGGCATGAATGCTCTTTTCGATATGAAGCTCATTTCACTGGTGGGCATCACGGAAATTCTTGGCGGACTCCCCAAGATACTCTTATTACTGAGGAAGATAAGAAAAAATCTGGCATATATCAAACCTCGCGCCATTATTCTGATCGACTGTCCTGAATTCAATTTCCGCGTGGCGAAGATAGCCAGGAAACTGAGCATCCCGGTCTATTACTATATCAGCCCACAAATATGGGCCTGGCGTTCCGGGCGGGTACACTTCTTGCGAAAGTATGTTCGTCGCGTGATCTGCATTCTGCCGTTTGAAAAGGCATTTTATGAAAAATTCGGTGTGGAGGTTGATTATGTGGGACACCCACTGATGGATGTTCTCCCCCTTGATCAACTTGACACACTCCCCGTTGAGGAAAACCGCATCGGCTTGCTTCCTGGCAGCCGGAGCAAGGAAGTGGCAACGCTGCTGCCCGAGTTCGCCTGCGCCGCACAGATTCTGAAAAAAGACCACCCTCATTTGACGTATGTCATTGTCCGCGCACCCGGTATGGACAAAGAACTTCTACAGGCTCTCTGGCCGGAAGACATTCCCGTGGAGATCGTCGAGCCAGCCACTCGCTATGAGGTATTCCGCTCCTGCCGATTCATCCTTGCGGCATCCGGAACCGTCACCCTGGAAACGGCTCTTATCGGCACCCCTGTCATTGTCGCCTATCAAGTCTCCCGATTCTCGGCATTCATCGGCAAACTGTTGATCAATGTTGAGAATATAAGCCTCCCCAACCTCATCTCGGAAAGAGAAATTTACCCGGAACATATCCAAAAACAGGCCACAGGCCCATACCTTGCCCAAACAGCAGCCCGATGGCTTGATGACCCAGAAACATACAAAGCAGTCAAAAATTCGCTTGGAGAACTCAGGTCATTGGTTGGTGCCCCCGGAGCAGCCATGCGAGCAGCAGGAATTATTCTGGATGATTTGGAGACTCTCTCGCCCCAAAGCTGAGAGGTCGCACAAACGCCCCCTGACCGCCATACTCCCGTAACCTCTTCCACGTAAATATCCATTGACACGAAATGACGGCTGCTTCAGCATATATGCTCTTTCATGGCTCTTTTTGACTTCTTAAAGAAAATTCATTTTCTGGACGGACACAACTCTTTATTGACCGATACCTCTCCATTCCCATCCGAAACGCCGGGAGCCTGTTCATGTACCAACAGCTCCCGGCGTTTTGCGTGACACGCAAAAACCACGGGTGCACACATGGCTTTCGCCCATCCTGCACGCTCATTTCCGCTCCTCGAAAAGAGGGAGGAACTCCCCGTATCCTTCCTTTTCCAATTCATCCTTCGGAACAAAACGAAGAGCGGCGGAATTCATACAATAACGCAATCCCGTGGGAGGAGGGCCATCATCAAAGACATGTCCAAGATGGGAATCTCCCATCCTGCTGCGAATTTCTGTTCGCACTGAAAAAAACGATCTATCCTGCTTTTCCACGATATTGTCTGCCACCAGAGGACGGGTAAAACTCGGCCATCCTGTTCCAGACTTGTACTTGTCACGAGAAGAGAACAACGGCTCACCAGAGACTCTGTCAACATAAAGCCCCTCAGCCTTGTTATCCCAATATTCATTTTCAAACGGAGGTTCTGTCCCTTTGTTCTGGGTGACATCATACTGCACCTCTGTCAGGAGTCGCCGTAAAGTCTCATCATCCGGCTTCACGAATGATCCCTTCTCTGGCGCACTCTTCCCGGCATTCTTGCCCCAAGTCTTATTCACATACTTGTCACGCCCGGAGAAATATTGATACGTCTTGTACCGAGCCGGACTCTTCTTGTAATAATCCTGGTGATACGCTTCTGCTTCATAAAAACTTGTCAAGGGAATGAGAGGTGTCACCACAGGCTTCCCCAAACGGCCTGAAGCATCCAAAGCTTCCTTGGATGCCTCGGCATCCCGGCGCTGACTTTCATCATGGTAGAAAATGGCTGATGTGTACTGAGCTCCTCTGTCTCCAAAAGAACCACCTGCATCTGTCGGGTCAAAATGCTTCCAGAAATAATCAATCACCTCACGATAGGTCACCAGGGTCGGATCAAAAGAGATCTGTACAGCCTCCCTGTGACCGGTTGTTCCGGAGGAGACCTGTTCATAGCTGGGATTGACCTCTTCTCCCCCGGCATATCCGGACACGACTTTGACCACACCGGGGAGCTTTTCCATATCAGATTCCACACACCAGAAACACCCACCGGCTACCGTGGCACTTTCAAGCTTCTTTGTCTCGGTCATGGAAGTCTCCTTTTCTGCTGCATACCCGGTATGAGCAAGAGCAACCAGCAACAGAGCTACCCCTGCAAGAGAAATACAATATGCCTTCAAGGACATGCCAGTCTCTCCTTAATTAACAATAGCTACTAATCTTATATCATAAAATAGAACTGCACAGCAGGTGTGTCAAGCAGGTGTTCAAAAAAGTGGTGCTCACACGAGGATATCAACACCCATAAATGAAGAACCTCCCATGCCGAAGATCACACCGCCGCCACAGAACAGGGCCGATGGAGGCAAGCTGGATTGAAACCACCAGGTCATGGCATCGGAATCAAGAGTCTGTTCTCTTTGTTTGGATGAAAGGGAGCGCTCGGCCACATCCACGAGTTTTCCGAGTTGTACCAGAGTATCGAACTCTTCAGAGACTTCTGCATCTGTGTCAAAATAAGCGTCAATGGCAGCTTTATCAGGATGATCACTCGACGCTGTGACAGAACCGGTTGTCGCATCAAATGAAAGGTGAAATGTTCGAGTCAAATCAACTCCCACAGCTTCCAGACCCCGTGTAACCGTCATATCCCATTTCGACTCCAACGCCGTGCGATACTCGGATATATCGGTAAAAGAAAGTCTGTTGCCTGCTCTTTTTGGAATACCTTCGAGTAATCGACGAATATGATCACGAGAGGATTTTTTTGCCTCGCTGCCGGTCTCCTGCCTCCTTTTTGACAGCTCGGCATCAAGAGAAAATTCCGCCTCATCATGGATCTTGCTCGGCTGCTTAAATGAGTACCCATACCCTTTATGTTCAATGGGTTGAGTCGACATGGGAACCTCCCGCCATATGCGCGATTCCGTACAGGACATTATAAGGCACTCATTTTGAAGCATGAAGC
The DNA here is from genome assembly GCF_000341895.1 of Pseudodesulfovibrio piezophilus C1TLV30. Classification (NCBI taxonomy): domain Bacteria; kingdom Pseudomonadati; phylum Thermodesulfobacteriota; class Desulfovibrionia; order Desulfovibrionales; family Desulfovibrionaceae; genus Pseudodesulfovibrio; species Pseudodesulfovibrio piezophilus. The sequence continues at coordinate 1,097,637 of NC_020409.1, forward strand.
ATACCAGATGCATTGCCTTCTGCCCGAAAACCGGGTTAAACTTGACCATAATCACCGTAAATCCTGACATCGGGAGGACGAGTCCATGACCCAACAGACATTGATAATCAGGGGAATAGATGTCGGTATGATCAAAAATCGTAATGAAAGCAGAGTTGCAGAACTTTTGCCCCAACTTATGGAAGAACATTATGTTGATTTCATTTTTGACCCCCTTGATATTCAGGATATTTATGCCCTGTCTCTCAATCTGATACCGGCCCACTACGCCCAAAAGGGGTCAATCGTTCTCTCCGATCGTCTCTCTGATTTCGAAATACGAAGCAGAATACGCGATGCCATCGAAAGAGTCCTCGACAACCCCACCAGGGCTGATCGTTCATAAAAGACAATGTTTTTTTGGTGACAGGGTAAAGAAGAAGCCCCGGCAAACGGATTTCCGTTTGCCGGGGCTAATATCATGCATGTGACGATCTGCTATTCTGTCATATTCCCAACTTTCTCCATGCGGATGACAAACATCAGCAATGCCGGGATCACGAACACCGTGAAGATCGTGGAAAGGGCCAGACCACCAAGAACAACAGCACCGAGTCCTCTATACAGTTCGGAGCCGGGACCAGGGGCAATGGCCAGAGGGAGCATTCCAAAAACCGACGTGGCCGCAGACATGTAGATAGGACGGAGTCGGGTTCGTGTGGCTTCAAGAATAGCCGCCTTGTGCTCCATACCATGTTCCCTGATATTGCCCAACGACTGGTGAACAATCAAAATAGCATTATTCACCACCACACCGATAAGAATGACAAAACCAAGCATTGTCAGGATATCAAGAGGTTGTTGGGCTATGAAGACATTCTCCAGCTTCAATCCGAGAAATCCTCCAGCACCGGCAAGCGGTACGGTAAAGAGAATGATCAGCGGATAAATGAAATTGCCGAAAAGTGCAGACATCAACAGATACGTGATGACAATGGCCAACAGGAAGTTCCACTGCAACGCATTTCTGGTCACGGTCAACTTATCCGCTGCACCGGAAAGACGCACGGTCAAACCATCCAGCAAACCCATCTGCCGAACTTCGGGGATCAACTTGTTCTGAATCGTCTCCATGGCCAACTGCAGAGGCATATCCTTGGGTGGCGTCACCTGAAGAGAAATCGTCCGCTGTCTTTCCAGATGACGAATCTGATTCATCGAGTTCGTCCTCTGAAGCTTGGCCAGCGACGAAACCGGGACAGCCCATCCCTGCGGAACAGCAACCAGTGACGAGTACAGTTCTTCAGGCGTTGAGATATCCTTGTTCGAGCCTTTCAGGATCAAATCGATTTTCTTTTTCCCCTCTTCCTTGAAGTCGCCAATCGTGCGTCCGTCCAAAATGACATCCACAGCCACACCAAGGTCCTTAGTAGACAATCCGGCCGCACGAACTCGATCCCGATCAGGGATCAAACGCACCTCGGGATACAGTAACTCGAGAGAGGGCACAGGGCGTATCTGTGAATTGGGAATCTCCTGCATCGCCATACCGAACATGGTTCCGGCTGCAGCCACAATGGGTTCCAACTCAGGACCGGAGATGTCAACATCGATCACTCGTCCCTTGCCCAGTCCCTGCTCAAATATCGATGCCTGAATGGACACACCGAACATGCCGGGAATTGAATTAAGCAGCCGATTGAAGAACGGAGTCAATTCGCCAGCCCGCTGTTCATCACCGGAGATGGCACCAAAAAGGTTGATGGTCGGCGCGGAAACAAAGAACATGTCCCGCACGCTGGGCAGCCCATCAACTTCTTTTCCGAAGAGTTCCTTCGTATCATTGAAGACATGTTTGCCGATATCAAGCCGTTCCTCGTACGAAAGGCCTGGCGGCGGAATCAATATGGAGATGACAAGATTTCGATTGCCCTGCGGCAAATATTCCATCTTTGGAAAGAAGGCCCAGACCATGAGGATAGAGGCCAATGTCAAGCTGAGCACAGTCAGCAGGCGACTCCCCGTGCTGGAAATGCAACGGTCAAGCAGTGCCATGATCCCATTGGACATTTTACTTCCCAAGGTGGATAGGGGAGCAAGAAGACGTTTCAATAGAGATAAGGAGACCGGAGCACGAGGCCCACTCTCCTTTCCCCCGCTCCGCCTTTCCGCGATACCATAAAACTGGCGCGCCAGCATGGGAATGACCAGAACGGAAACAAACAGGGACAAGGTAATGGCACAGGTCACCGCGATAGCGATATCCTTGAATAACTGCCCTGCTTCCTGTTCCATGAAAACAACAGGCAGGAAAACTGCAACCGTCGTCAGAGTGGAGGCGAGCACCGCTCCCCAGACTTCACTGGCCCCGTCATATGCCGCAGCCAGCGCGTTTTTGCCCATACCTCGATGTCGGTCAATATTCTCAAGGACAACAATAGCATTATCCACGAGCATTCCAACAGCAAACGAGATACCAGCCATGGAGATGACATTCAGCGATCGCCCGGCAGCTGCAAAAATGATGAAAGCCCCAATAATCGAAACCGGAATGGAAACAGCAACAATAATGGTCGCAGAAATCGATTGCAGAAAGACAAAAAGCACAACAATGGCCAGGATTGATCCAATAATGATATTTTCCTGAACCAAATCGATGGCCCCATTGATATATGGACGCTGATCATACACCCAATCCAAGTGAATGCCGTTGTCTTTGAGCTTCCCCTCGTTCAGTCCGTCCACGACTTTTTTCACGGCATCGGTCATTTCGATGACGTTGGCACCGGATTCCGGTTTAACACCGATAGCCATGGCAGAATCACCGTTGTGCAGCATAGCCACAGTGGCTTTTTCATTTCCCCGCTGAACGGATGCTACATCCCCAAGGGTAAACCGATATTCACCTGACGAGGATAACACGAGGGACTCCATTTCCTCTTCGGATTTGAACTCGGCAGGAGTCCGAATCCGGTAGTCCCTACGCCCAACACCAAGCGATCCGGCTGAAACGGAGATATTTTCGTTCTGAAGAATTTCGATCAACTGGGGGATGGTCATATTGTAGGCAGCGAGGCGCACCGGATCAACGATGATCTGCATCTCATTTTCCCGACCACCACCGACGAAAAGATCGGCAACTCCCTTGATGCGTTCCAGATATTGACGGATATCATTTTCAAAGTACGTCCTGTATGTCTGGACCTCCCTGTCATTGCCCGGCAACGTTTTGAGGATCATCCAGATGACCGGAGAAGTTGAAGCTCCTGTGGCCGAGACAATAGGCCTATCGGCATTATCCGGGTATTCCGGCACTTCATCCAGCTTGTTCGACACACGCAGCAAAGCGGAATCGATATCTGTCCCGATTTCAAATTTCAGGGAGAGTTCTGCCAGACTATTAAAGCTCGAACTTTCCATTTCGATGAGACCGGGTATCCCCTTGAGCACCTTTTCCTGCTCCTCCACAATATCGCGTTCGATCTCAAATGGAGTTGCTCCGGTCCAATTGGTGGAGACTGTAATGATCGGTTCCGTGACATTGGGAGAGAGCTGATACGGTAGTGTGGCAAGAGCAATGGTGCCGAACATGACCACAAGGATGACACCCACAAGGACGGCAACCGGCTTCTCGATTGAGGCTTTAACTATATCCATCTATGATCCCTGCTGAATCTTGTCATTCTGAGGCTGGGCAGCAACGGGTTGCCCAGGGCGAAGGCGCTCATTCCCTTTAACGACGATGTCCATGCCTTCCTGGAGCTTCTCGGATTTGACGCCTGCGAAAAGCCCCCGAAATCCGACAACGTAGACAGGGATTGGCGTGGCTTTACCATCAAGAACAGCCCAGACGACCTGCTGTCCCTGTGCGGAAATAACTGCATCTCTTGAAACAATCATGGTCTCTCCGCCCAATCCTCGCGGCAGGCTGACTCGAGCTTCCATACCTTCTGCCAAAGAACCATTGTTATCCACACGAATTTTAACCGGGAAAGTCCGTGTTGCGACGTCCCCCTTGGGGACCACTGCAAAAACTTCACCCGGCAATTCACCACCAGACACCTTGACCCCGACTTTCAGTCCTGGCTTGACCACACCGAATGCTTCCTTGGGAGCGTTCACAACCACTTCATATTCATCATCACGAGCGGTTACGACAACAACGGACCCAACAGACATCCATTCGCCACGGTTGGCCTTCACATCAATAACAACGCCATCATAGGGAGCACGAATACGTTTTTTCTCCGCTTCTTCCTGAAGCTGGGCCAAGGTCGCCTGGCGGGCTTCGTATTGATATTGCAATGCATCCGCAGTCAGACGTTTGGAGTCAAACTCCCCTTCGGCAACGGAACGAGTTTTGAACAGGGCAGACACCCGTTCGTGTTCCAATTGGGCGGACTCGAAGTCTGCCTTGGCCTGAAGCGCCAGGGCTCGGGCGTTGCGGATAGTTTTTTCCAGCAGCGAAGAGGAAAGAACGACCATAACGTCCCCTTTGCTGACACGCTGACCATCCGTCACCTTGATATCAACGACCTTGCCTGTGACTTCTGATGCCACATTTGAAATCTCCGTAAAATACACTGTACCGATAAACTCTGACTGAGGAGCCATATCGCCCTTCGTGACCTTGGATACAACAACCGGAGACGGAGGACGGCCTCCATCCTGAGCCAGTGCGGGCACAGCCATGCACAGCACTGCCAGAGTAATGAAAAGAGGCTTTAGTATTGAATTCATGATCTTTCTCTCGAATCTTTTATATGTTCAGGACAGATGGAATCCGCTTCCAGGGTCGGTTCGATAATCTGCCATAGGACTCGCATGCAGATCGCGAGATCGTCTTCGTCAATATGGTCGACAAGATCCTCACGGCTGGCCACGGCCAAATCCAATGAGGAATCCACCAACTCTCTTCCCGCTTTGGTTATGAAAAGGAATTTAACCCTTCGGTCTTCCTTGCAGGATTCCCGTCTGACAAAACCATGCTTTTCCAGGGCTGCAACCAAACGGCAAACGCCTGTCTTTTCCTGCGACATCAAATCACAAAGCGTGCCTTGAGAAAGCCCATCCTTCTTATATAAGGGAATCAGAGCCCGCCACTGCTCCACTGTGACATCTATGTCACTTTTCGCAAAACGGGCAGCCAATTCCCGCGTTGCCAGGCGAGAGACTTTCCATGTCAAAAATCCCAAGGAGTCCCTTGGATTGAAGTGCTTGATAGACATCGGATGGTTGTATGTGCAACGAAACTTGGGGTCAACCACTTTTTCGCACTCCACGACTTGCATTAATGGGAGTATGGCTTTACTGTCCCGCCTATGGAACGATTTACTGCAGACCTGCACATACATTCCCGTTTTTCCAGGGCGACAAGCAAGACCCTCACTATACGAAGCCTTGCCGCATGGGGCCGAATCAAGGGACTTAATGTCCTCGGCACCGGGGATTTCACCCATCCTGAGTGGCTTGCAGAGATTGATGAACAGCTTGTGGACAAAGGGGACGGTCTTCTTGTCCTGCGAGATGATACAGGACTGGAAAAAGAAATTCCAACCTTCGAAGGAAACATCCCCGGCCGTACACGGTTCATGCTTCAAACCGAAATCAGCTCCATCTACAAGCGCGGCGGCAAAGTCCGCAAAGTCCATAACCTTGTATACATGCCCAATCTTGATGCTGTTCGACGCTTCAATCAAAAATTGGGCGAAGTCGGCAACCTGTTGTCGGACGGTCGCCCTATCCTCGGTTTGGATTGCCGCGATCTGATGGACATGGTCCTTGAATGCGACCCTCAGGCATTTCTCGTTCCTGCCCACATCTGGACACCATGGTTCTCACTTTTCGGTTCCAAATCAGGATTCGACTCCATTAGGGAATGCTATGGAGACTATGCCCAGGAAATCTTCGCCATGGAGACTGGGCTGTCATCGGACCCTGAAATGAACTGGACATGGAGTGAATTGGACAGGATCAAACTCATTTCGAATTCCGATGCTCACTCCGGTGAAAAGCTCGGCCGCGAGGCGAATTTTTTCCGTGGAGAGGTCTCATATGAAGGCATCTATCGAGCACTCAGAAGTGAAGGGTTAGGTCATAAATTTCTCGGCACTGTCGAATTTTTCCCCGAAGAAGGGAAATATCACATGGATGGGCATCGAAAATGCGGTGTGCTTATGGACCCGCATGAAACCATAGCACGCGGTGGCATGTGCCCAGTCTGCGGCAAACCCGTGACTGTCGGCGTATATAACAGAATTCTAGAACTGGCGGATCGCCAGGAGCCGCTCAAGCCAGCCGGAGCCGCAAATTTTGTCTCGCTGATTCCGCTCAAGGAAGTCCTGTCTGAAGTCGTGGGGGTCGGTCCCAACTCCAAGAAAGTGAACACCTTGTATATGCGACTCATCAGGGAATTCGGCAATGAGCTGGATATTCTGCAACGAGTCCCACCCGAAGATTTGAATAAATACTCCTGCTCCCTGGGCGAAGGCATTACCCGCATGCGAGATGGAAACGTCATCCGCAAACCGGGGTTTGACGGCGAATTCGGCGTCATCTCGGTCTTCACCGATAAGGAACGGGCTGAAATAAAGAACGGAGCCACGCTCATTTCCATCCCGCAAAAGAAAAAAGATACTCCAAGAGAAGAAGCACCCATGACGTGTGTCCCAATGGGCAAGGCTGCCAGTAAGGACAAGCCTCTTTCTTTCAACAAGGCTCAACAGAAAGCCATCAAGGCTGGTCCTGGCCCTGTTCTGGTCCTTGCCGGGCCTGGAACCGGCAAGACACAAACCCTCATGGGACGAGTGGCGCACCTGATCGACAAGGGAGAAGCTCCCCTGCGAATTCTCGCTCTGACTTTCACCAGAAGGGCAGCTCAGGAAATGCGCGATCGCATGAAGGAACTCCGTGGAAATAGTGCAGAAATGCCACAAGCTGGAACGCTCCACGCCCTCTGCTTTGATTACTGGAAGCACGCCTATAATGAAACGCCAATCGTACTGCCTGAATCCGCCGCCAAAAAACTCTTTGCCGACGTGAATCCGGAATTCTCAGGAAAGAATCTCGACTACCACTGGAATAGATATAATCTCGGGCGAGAGCAACTGACCGATATCCCCGAAGACCTTGCCGATGCCCATATCAACTACGGAAATCAAAAAAACCACTGGGATTTGGTGGACTATACCGATCTCCTGGAATTCATGCTGGAGCAGTCGGGCGCACCCACTTTCAAGCTGCCCTACCGCCATGTTCTGGTAGACGAAGTACAAGACCTCACCCCTTTGCAACTCGCTGTAATTCGTGGAATAGCTGGAGAATCAGGCAAAGGGGTCTTCTGCATCGGCGACCCCAAACAATCCATCTATGGATTCCGAGGCGCAGCAGGTGATGTTGCAAAGCGGCTCACCCAAATATGGGGAAATATCAAGACAGTGACCCTGCTTGAAAACTATCGATCCGGACAAAATATCCTCGACGGATCGACCATGCTCTTCCCTGATGAACCCAAGCTGCATTCCAACCTCGACATAGCAGGCACCATACATTTTTTTGAAGCCCCGGATGGCGTTCGTGAAGCAAACTGGATCAGCGACAAGATAAAAGAATTGATCGGGACAACCAGCCATTCACTTGCCGACTCAGAAGGCCATGGAGAACTTGCTCCGGGAGATATCGCGGTACTGGTCCGCTTCAAGGCTTTGATCCCGTCCATTGACAAGGCACTCAAACGAGCTGGAATTCCCTGCTCAACACCGGAATTGGACGGCTTCTGGCAAGAGCCAAGGGTAGCATCGCTCCTACGAGCTGCTCAGAGATTTCTCGGTATGGCTCTGGATGCTCCGGACAGCGAGCTTGAAGATGTCACGGACAGCGATGCAGACGACAAGAACGAACTTGTCAGCATCCCTGACCATATCCTTGCCAAAGGACCGGTAGGACTTGCCGCATACCTGGCAGAAACACCCCCCTTTGATCAATTTTTCTGGGAAAGTCGCCAGTTCAAAGAATTGAAACTGGAATTTGACCGACGTGGCGGCTGGCAAGGACTTGTCAACTGGGTCAGTCTCCAGACTGAATTGGAGTTAGTGCGCCGCTCAGCCGAAAAAGTCCAGATCATGACGCTGCATGCTTCCAAGGGGCTTGAATTCGATGCTGTTTTCATGCCCGCTTGCGAAGAAGGTATCCTTCCCTTTGCCGGAATGGACCTGCTGACAGCAAAAGTGACACTGACACCGGGACGAGGACAACGTTTCCCGGAAGAACGGCGTCTCATGTACGTCGGCATGACGCGGGCAAAACGAACCCTGTATATCAGCCGGGCCGAGCAGAGACAAATATACGGCAGAACCCTGCACCTTCCACCCTCCAGATATCTCAGGGAAATCCCCGAAGGATTGGTGACTCATTCCACCTTGGCCGCAAAAAAGGTTACCAAGGAAAAACAGCTTGGGTTGCTTGATTAAGACGGCTACAATAAAAAACGATACACACCGACCTCATAGAGCCGACTGACATTTCTGGCCACTCCAATGGAAAATCCGATCCGACGTAATCGGCAGAAAATATGGAGCGGGTTCAATACATGCTGACAATAATCACGAATATGTTTCATGGTCATACCCTCAGACGCATGGTTGTTCACTACTGAACCCAAATGCAATCAATATGCCTGAAACCATAAATTCAATAACAATCGTCCCTTCAACATTTTTTTTGGTGAGCATGGAAAATTCTGCACGAAAATGTCATTCTTTTACCCCGATTTCAAAACAAAAAATCGGGGAAGATTTTCCATTCACCCTTGCGGCACCGTCCTTTGTCATTCCTGCGGGTGCAGCGGAAAACGCCCGTTTTCTCGCAGATTTCTTTTCCGAGATAGGCCTTCTCTTTTTTGAAACAGAAGCCTGCCTGAAGTATTCTGAAGCTGACCTTCCACCGGACCTTGCCAGCCTGCCTATTTCCTGGCACGTTCATCTTCCACTCGACCTCCCTTGGGATAAGGGAATTGCAGCGGTATGGGACATTCTTTCGAAACTTTTAGATAAAGCGGCTTTCCTCTCTCCACGAACCTGGGTTCTGCATCCTCCCACACAACCCAATCTTCTCGTACCTCTTGCTGATCGCTTCCGGGCGTATGGTCTTGATCCAATTGATATCCTGCTGGAAAATGTTGAGGAAACCAACCTTGCAGCCCTCTGGCCTGAAGCACGCAGCGCAGGCTACTCCACCTGCCTGGACCTCGGCCATATCATGGCCTACAATCAGTATCCCCTTTTGGAGTTAGATGGCCTATGGGAGTCCACACGGATGCTCCACATATACGCCCCTATTCACGGAAGTCGACACACAGGCTTGACTCATCTCGACGAGGAAGGCAAAGCACTTCTTCGGTTGATGCTCTCCAAATTTCGCGGTGACACCGTCACTTTGGAAGTTTTCGATGAAACTGAAATATTTCAGTCTATTGAGACCCTCATCCGCTGGATGAGCCAATGGAGCACGCAAAATTGATTACTTTTGTCCTCGGCGGTAACAAATCCGGGAAATCTGACTTTGCGCTCGATTTATTGGGCAAGCGGCCTGATCCGGCACTTTTTATAGCTACTGGCAAGGCAAAAGACCTCGACTTCAGAGAACAAATCCGACAACACCGCATAAGCCGCGGCCCGGAACTAGAAGTCATGGAGGTTTGCGAAGACTTGCCTCAAGCGCTCAGACACGTTAAACTGAAATTTCCTTCTGTGTTGGTCGACAGTCTCGACTATTGGCTTTTTGAATGCCGAAATGCAGGATGCGAAGACGATAAGATTCATGAATTTATTGCTTTACTGAACAATTGGACTGATACTGATTTGATACTGGTCTCATGTGAGACAGGGCTTGGACCACTGCCTGTAGGGCGTGAAGTCCGTGCTTTCATTCGGAGTCTTGGTGCACTGAACCAAAAAGTGGCCAAAGCGGCAGACCAGGTTTTTCTGATTACCGCCGGACTCCCGATAACCCTGAAACAGGGATAGTTTGTGGCACTATTCAAACAGCTGGACAGTCAGGTAGAACAACTCCTGAGCCTGTTCAACAAAGAAGACAACTGGCTGATCGCTATCAACGCCGATCCCGATGCACTCGGCTCGGCGCTTGCGCTGAGACGAATCATGGCCCGCAAGGTCAATAACATCGCCATTGGCCAGATCAACGAGATCAAGCGACCGGACAACCTGTCCATGATCCGCTACCTGCGAATCCCCACCCAGAAACTCATCCCGAACTTGGCAGCACAATACGATAAATTCGCCTTGGTGGATTCCCAACCTCACCACAACCCAGAATTCAAGAACTTCGAGTTTTCCGTGGTCATTGACCACCACCCGATCTCGCAAGAAAATCTTGTATGCGCCGACTTTGTGGACATCCGTCCCAAGTATGGCTCAGTCTGCACCATGATGACGGAGTATCTTTACAACATGAAGATACGCCCGGCAAAACTCCTTGCAACAGCACTCATGTACGGCATCCGGTGCGACACACGAACATTTGAGCGAAAATTTATTGATGCAGACATGTCTGCATTCAAATATCTCAGTAAGTTTGCCGACTCCAAGCTCATGAACCGCATCAGTCGAAGCGAATTCCATCTTGACTGGATGCGTTATTTCTCTCGTGCATTTTATAATCTGCGCCGGGTCGGGCAAGGGCTGTTTGCCCATTGCGGGAATGTGGAAAACCCGGACATCCTTGTCATTGTCGCTGATTTCTTCACTCGAGTTCACAATGTGCCATGGGTTGTTGTCTCCGGTACTGCTGACGACAAACTGGTCTCCATATATCGGGGGGACGGCTTGCGGCGCGATATGGGACTAATGGCGCAAAAGCTGATGAACGGACTGGGGAGCGCCGGAGGCCATAAACAGGCTGCCCGTGCCGAAGTTGAACTGACAGACCTTGCCGGAGAAGATCCGGAAATCTTCATGCTCAAGCGACTCGGCCAAGGTACAAAGAACACCATTCGCCGAATCTAGACCACCCCAAACAGTCTTTACCAGGCCGACGAGGACAGTTTTTCGTCGGCCTGTCTTGTTTGTTTCTTGCGCTCTTTTCACAGGTCCAGTAGCTTTCTTCTTATCCTCATCAACCGACAACCACTATACACTTATGTCCCTCAAAGAACGCCTCAATCTCAATACGGAACCCGTCTATCTCATTGACGGGACCGCGCTGCTCTATCGCGCTTTTTATGCTCGCACTGACCTTTCCCGCTCGGATGGATTTCCTACTAATGCCATCAATACAGTCCTCCGAGTTCTCATGAATATCCTGCGAGATGAAAACCCGACTCATGTCGCGTTTCTCATGGACGGAAAGGGACCGACGTTTCGAAATGCTCTGTACGATCTTTACAAAGCCAACCGACCATCAATGCCGGAACCTCTGGCACAACAAATAGAGCCGGTTCGAACCGGAGTGGAACTGCTTGGTTTCAAACTTTTCATTTCTGACGGAGTCGAGGCGGATGACTGCATCTGTGCTCTTGCGGAAAAATACAAAAGCGAACGGCCAGTAGTGATAATGGCCTCGGACAAAGATCTCAAGCAAAGTCTGGACACGAACGTCTTCATGGTCAGTCAACACGGCCGAAATGAAACCATCTACACTCTGGATGGTTTTCGGGAAAAAGAGGGCATGGAGCCTTCAACATGGCCTGATTTCCAAGCCCTTATCGGGGACTCGGCGGACAACATCCCTGGCATTCCCAAAGTCGGCCCGGTAACAGCACGCAAGATTTTTGCCGAGACAGGCCCGACTCTTGAAGACCTAAGGGACAACTACACCCGGCTCCCGGACAAACTGCGAGACAAGGTCGAACCGGAACTCGAAAATGTTTTTCTTTACCGTCAGCTTACCCGCATGAAAACCGATTGCTGTGACATCCCGCTGGAGGACTTCCGAATCAGGCAGCCGGACACAGATGCCCTCCACGCTTTTCTCGATGAATTTGAACTTCGAGGACTCAAGCGGATGGTTCCGACAAGCAGTGCCAGTGCCTCTCCAGACTCCTCCATTCCTTCCCCAAAGGCCAAGCCTTCACCATCTGCCAGCAGTGGGATGCTCTCCCTTTTTGGAGACACACCACCCGCAAAACAGGAACCGGAAGCGCCTTTGGTGACACAAGCAATATCCACTCCGTCAGAGCTTCCAAATTTTGCAGGTGAGGATGTCGGCCTGCTCATGGAGGACACTGGCTTTTTTCTGGGACTCGAAGGCATCGAATATCATTTTACAGGTTCTCCGGCTGACCTTGTCCGCGCCTTGGCAGATTCCTCGGTCATTGCCACTCCGAGTGTACAAGACCTGCTTCGTGCAGATGAAGCATGGGGCTACATCCTCTCTTCCCAATGGTTCGACCTCAGTCTGGCCGCCTACCTACTTGACCCTGAATCGCGCAACTACACATGGCCGCGATTGCGTCAATCACTGTACCAGGATGGCCGCCCCGAATTCTCCGACGTAACAGCGGACCTGCACCCCCAGGCCAAAGGATGCGCTGCTCTTGCATACATGCGTGGTATACAAGGACAGGTTCAGAGTGCCGAACTTGTTCCACTCATGCGCGATCTGGAAATTCCACTTATTCCGGCTTTGGTCGGCATGGAAAAGGCAGGTATCGGCATTGACCTCACTTCCTTCAAGGAGTTTCTTGATGATGTTTCCGGCCAACTCGATAGCCTGACGCGATCCATAATCAATCACGCTGGAGAGGAATTCAATATTCGCTCCAGCCAGCAGCTTGCAGTGGTGCTCTTTGACACGCTCAAGATCAAGGCAGGGTCAAAAACGGCCACAGGTAAACGCTCCACAGCCAACCAGGTTCTGGAAAAAATCAAGGATGCCCACCCCATAGTCGAAGATATACTCAACTATCGCATGCTCGAAAAATTGCGCTCAACCTACCTGGAACCACTTCCCAAGCTGGTAGATAAAAACGCCCGCCTGCATACTCATTTCAACCAGCTTGCCACGGCAACAGGCAGGCTCTCCAGCTCCAAGCCCAATTTACAGAATATCCCTATTCGCGGGAAATACGGCCCGCGCATGAGAGCCTGCTTCACCGCTTCCGAAGGGAATCTGCTGGCTGCCGCAGACTATTCACAGATAGAATTGCGCGTACTTGCCCACTTCTCCCAAGACCCGGCCCTGCTTGAAGCCTTCCGCAATGACGAGGATATTCACACACGGACAGCCGCTCTGCTCACGGACAAGTCTCCCGAAGAGGTGCTGCCTGACGAGCGACGCAATGCCAAAACCATCAACTTCGGGCTTATCTATGGCATGGGAGTTCAGAAACTGGCTCGGGAACTCAAAATAAAACAGACCGAAGCCAAAGAGTTCACAGAACGCTATTTTGAAAAGCTTTCAACTCTCAAGGCCTATTACGACACCATTGTAAGCGACGCTCAGGAACACGGCTTTGTCACCACTCTTGCAGGACGTCGTCGTCTCCTCCCCGAACTACATTCCAAAAACACCATGTTGGCCAGTGAAGCACGCCGTCAGGCGGTGAATACAGTTATTCAGGGAACTGCAGCCGACATCATCAAAATGGCTATGGTCGCTGCCCATACGGACAAGCAACTGGCCGCCCTCGGTGCAAAGCTTATTCTTCAAGTACATGATGAACTGATAGTGGAAGCCCCTGAAGCACACATTGAAGCTGCTGGTGCTCGCCTTGTTGAAATCATGCAAGATGCAGCCGACCTGGCTGTTCCTCTCAAGGTTGACATGGGAGTTGCCAAAGATTGGGGCGATGCCCATTGAATAAGGCTCTTGCCCAAGACTCAAGTCCATAAAAAAAACCGCCAGCCAAGGCGGTTTTTTTTATGGGAAAAGAAGACAAGAAACTCTGATACCATTGAAATTTCTCTTCGGATATCCATATTTTCTTCCACTCAAAAAAGTGATACGCCCTCCTGCATGAGCTATCTTAAAGAATTCAGGGCAGCAGCAAGCCGCACCCGAAAACTCGGCCTTGACGATATTGCGATGCATGAAACCCCAATGGCACTTGATCCGAGTCTCCTCAACGCTCTGGAAGCAACAGGACATATCCCTTTTGCCCAACGAGCGAAGAATGCCTTCAATGTCAATTTCGGCATGTTCCACATGGTGGCCAAGAAATTTCACATCCCAGGCGCAATCATGACCCTCGGCAATGTGAAAGTTCACGGAGAAAAACGTTTCCAGGCAACCTCCACGAGTTTCAAGGAAATCATCCGCGAGCAATCAGGAGAAGAAAACATGGGACACTATCACCTCTGGACGACCTTGCCAGGTGGGTATATTCTGGATCATGCCATTCTCCCGGGCTTACAGGCCGACGGCATTATTACAGTGGACGACATGCTCCCGGCAGAGAGGTATTTGTATGATCATGCCGATGAACTCCCCCATGGACTGACCTATCATCCAATGATTGTCGGCCTTGAGTTCTTCGTAGCCTCGGGAACCATTGACAGGGAAGCTCTTGAATACCTCATGGGAGAACAGTTTCCCAAGCAATACCAATAGCCTTTATCGCACAAGAAAAATCTATGGCAAACAGATCTCGACACCCTAGACGGAAAGAAATAAAAAAGGCAAAAGAAGGCCTTTCCGGACGACACTGCGTTCTGAACAGAACACACATTCAATTATGGACGCCCTCCTTGCCAAGGCAGGGTCATATATTATACCCATCCCCTCAATCATGACAAAATCCAACGAATCATATTCTCTGCGGCTGGACGTCCTCGCTTTGGTGATCATCGCCATCTCTTTTGCGATCAGATACTGGTTTGTGGCTACCGGCCAACTCAACCTCGTACAAGATGAAGCCCAGTATTGGGATTGGATTCGACGCCCGCAGCTTTCCTATTATTCCAAAGGCCCACTGATCGCCTGGGTCATTTCCACCTGGTGCTCTGTTTTCGGCTCCACAGAACTGGGAGTCCGATTCGGTGCAGTCCTCGGGATGACTGGTATCCAAACCGCGCTTTATATTGGTATCTCAAGAGTCTGGCGCGAATACCGCTTGGCTCTCTATGTCCTTTTCATAGCGGCCACCTTACCGTTGCTCAATGGACTGGGTATACTCATGACCACGGACAACCCGCTCATCTTCTGCTGGACCGTGGCTTTTTTCGCACTCTCTGCCGCAACGCGGAACAAACCGGATCAAACTCCGGGCAATACCCCCTTCGTCATCCTGGCGATTGTCCTGGCGCTGGGCATTCTGGCCAAATACATGATGCTCGCGTTCCTGGTCATCGCCACGATCTACGCCCTTATTCTTCAATTCCGAGGCCAGATGCCGAAGCGATTCTGGCAACGATTTGCCTTGGCCTCCCTGGTCGGCACTCTTGTGGGACTCACTCCCATCCTGATCTGGAATATGGGCAACGATTGGGTCGGTTTCAAGCATGTGGCAAAATTATCTACAGGAGAATCCAAGGCTTTCAAAATTCGCCTTATGCCGTTTCTCGAGATGTTCGGAGCGCAAGTGGGCCTGCTGGCACCTTGGTGGTTCTCTCTCATCATGATCGGCGGCTGGCGTGCAGTGAAAAAATCAATCATCGGTCCCATCGGAGCCTTTGATGAAAAATACCGGCACGCTCTTCAGGCCGCCCTCTTCTTTTGGCCCTTGTGGCTGACCATTACATTTTGGGCGCTTAAATCCAAAACCGAAGCGAACTGGACTGCGGTTTCGTTCATGGCAGCAGCCATTGTGGGCGGTATGGCCTTCAAGAAATGGTGGACAAAACCGAACCGCAGCCGCCGTGGCCGTCAGATACTTGTTGGAGTTGCCACTCTTTTGACCCTTTTCATCTTCGTCTCGCCCCTTGCTCCTTTGCCAGCACAATACAACCTGACAAAGCGCCTCAAAGGGTGGGAAGGGCTCGGTCTGGAAATGCAACGGCTCGCTGCCGCCGAATTCGAAAATCCGAACCATGTCTTCTTTTTCAGCAACAAGTATGACATCACGTCTGAACTTGCGTTTTACACCCCCGGCCAACCATTCACCTATTGCCTGTGGACACCTGACCGACGCATGAATCAATATGACCTCTGGCCCGGACCTGACGAAACAAAAATCGGATGGGATGCCATCATGGTTCGTAAACGTTTCACGAACTCACCCATCCCGCGCGAGACGCTTGACCTCTTTGAATCCGTCAGTCCGCCGATATTTTTTGAGTCGAGCTTCCATGACCAACCTGCTCGCAAATTCACCCTCCACCTCTGCCGGGGATTCAAAGGACAATGGCCTGTCCACTCCTCTCATAGATTCTAATCTATTTTTAATAGATAAAGAGCTTTGATAGGGCCAGAAATCCACTGTCTGTGGGTTTCGGCCCTTTTTTTTAAAAATACTTTTCCATATTACCATTGAGGAATAACGCAATTCACCTATCTGATGGTCGTGGCAAGTTTTTTGCTTATCGCATGAAGACAAACAGACAGAACTGTCCAAGGATCGACCATGCGAAGTATGACCATTCTTTTATTGTGTTTAGTCCCGCTCGGGCTACCAGGGTGTGCAGCTGTTCCATTTGGCCTTGGATTGATACCGGGAGCACCATCCTATGTTTCTTCCCTCATAGGAAATGGGCAGACCGTCTACGAAACAGCAGTGGATGAACGGACCACCCGTCAACAGATGCTTGATGCCATCATTGCAGGCCATGCACAGGCGGAATTGTATAAAAACAAAGAGATTCGGCCAAATCAGATCACAACCCATTGCTACTTCGGAAAAGTCTATCTCGTGGGTGAGTATGATGACCAGGAACAACTTCGTACTATTTACAAATGCATGGAGACAGTGAAGGACAAACGCGGCATCATCAATCGCCTCTACTTGAAAGACACCGAGCACAAGACGGACTTCTTGAGCAATCAGACAACCATGACCGAACTCAAAGCACAGCTTTTGGCTGATTTTAAAGTCACAAGCTCCCCGGTGAAAGTGGAAATAGTACACGATGACATTATCCTGCTCGGCGTTATTTCCGATAAAACCGAACGGGACCGCATCATGGCCCATGCTCTAAATTCCGTTCAACAAGGTCGTGTGGTATCATATCTATATCATCAGGAGAATGCCGGTCCCCAGCCGCGCATCATGAGTGCGGGATTACCAAGCCTGAATACCGCAGCCGCACCGAGTCCACCAGAGAAAGGCCCACAACGGCACACCATAAAGGATATCCCTCACACCATAGCCAGCGCCACCCCCACAGTCCCATTGGTCGTCAATGGCAGAATCTCAGGTCTCTGACACTGTACTGCGCCACCTTGACCCAAAGTTGACAGGAACAGCACATGGGACTGCGGGAAAAGTCACATCCGGCCCCACCACACCAGGATTTGCTTCCCGTAAAGGATGGAAAGCATGCAACCAAGGCTAAGGAATGGTCCATAGGGAATAGGTTTGGCAAACACGTCACGTCCCATCCGGAGAGCCATGATGCCGAGGGCGAGATAGCTGAGCACGCCTGTCAGCACTATAGTGACAGGCAACCCTTCCACTCCGACCATGGCCCCTATCATGGCCATGAGTTTCACATCACCGAGGCCAACTCCGAACTTGCCCCGCCATACATACAGTCGCTCTATGACCCAAAAGGCCAGAGCTCCGACAAGACAGCCTATCATGGCGCTCTGCCAGCCCGGAGTCTTGAGGAGAAAGGCCGTTGCAAGCGCGAGGGATGTGCCCCCAAGAGTGATTCTGTCAGGGAGAAGAAAGGTCTCAAAGTCAATGAAACTCCCCGCAATTAGCATGGTGCCGAGCACGAGGTGGATTCCCCATGCAAGAGAAAAACCATGCAGATTCACGAGCGCAAGTGACCATGCAAGGCAGGAAATCTCGACCAGAAGGTATTGCGCTCCGATACGCGCCTGACAATGCCGACAGCGCCCCCTGAGCAGAAAATAACTCATTATTGGGAGCGTATCGCGCCACTCAAGCTTGCTTTGGCAGGCCGGGCAGATGGATCGTCCAGGGCGACAAATAGGAACGTTATCGATCCAACGTTGAATAAAAATGGAAGACAGACCACCAAGCTCCAGCCCAATGACCGCTGCTGCTATATAAAAGAAATACGGAGGGAGTTGATCCATGAAGAGTCCTTGCCTCTTGAAGAATGCCATCTTTTACTGCATGAATACCGCGAGGGCGATGCTTCCCAACACCTACCGGAATTGACCGGAGGAGACAAGGGGAAGCCCCTGATGTAACGCAAAAGGAGACATTGATGACCCACCGCTTCATCCCCGATCTGACCGAGGAGCACATTGCCGATAAACAGCTGACCGGCCTTCAATGGACGGCCCGGCATGCCTTTGACGGCAGCCCTTTCTACAGATCACGCATGAAATCACAGGGGGTCGTTCCCGAAGATATCAGAACCCTGGAGGATATACGCAAACTCCCCTTCACCACGGCGGAAGACCTCAAGGATGGCTACCCGATGCCTCTGCTCTCCGTTCCCGAAGCAGATGTTGTTCGCATCCATGGCTCCAGTGGAACCACAGGTAAACGCAAAATTCTCGCGTATACGAAAAACGATCTTGATCTCTGGCAGGATATGTTTGCCCGCTGTTACGAACTGGCAGGCCTGACGGTCGAGGACAGGGTTCAGATTTGTGTAGGGTATGGATTATGGACAGCAGGAGCAGGGTTTCAACTCGGCTGTGAGCGGTTCGGGGCCATGGCACTCCCGGTCGGACCTGGCTTGCTCGAAATTCAATTGCAAATGCTTACAGACTTACGCTCCACCTGTTTATGTTCCACAGCGTCTATGGCCCTCCTTATGGGAGAAGAAGTGCAAAAGCAGGGATTATTCGATCGGGTGGCTCTCAAAAAAGCCATTTTCGGAGCAGAAACCCATACCACAAAAATGCGCAAACAATTCGAGGAATCCCTCGGTCTGGAACACAGCTTCGATATTATCGGTATGACAGAACTCTACGGCCCCGGAACCGGGTTGGAGTGCATGGCGCACGAGGGAATCCATTATTGGGCGGACCTCTACATCATGGAAATTCTCGACCCGGAGACCCTCACCCCCGTCGCCCCCGGCGAGGTAGGGGAAATGGTTGTGACCAGCCTGCAAAAAGAAGCCTCCCCATTGATTCGATACCGTACCCGCGATCTGACCAGACTGATTCCCGGCGCGTGTTCCTGTGGAGTGTCCATGCCCCGTGTGGACAAGATCATGGGACGAAGTGACGACATGTTCATTTTTCGAGGTGTCAATATTTACCCCGGCCAGATCGGATCAGTCCTCGGCAGCTTTGATGACCTGTCTGCCGAATATCAGATATCACTGACCCGTCGTGATGGCCTTGACCACATGTCTGTCAGCGTCGAACATGGTCCACAGGCGTCACGCGAAACCTCTACTGCACTGGCCCGCAAGGTTTCAGAAGAGATCAGAAAACATATTCTGGTCCGCAGTGATGTCAGAATACTTGGTCCAGGCGAACTGCCACGCAGCTTTGCCAAAACAAAACGGGTCCAGGACGAACGAGGGACAGACTGATGCCCAGCCTGTCAGATCAAGCAGATCGCCATGTCATCATTGACCGACGTCAAGGAGAGTATATCTGCTTTCCAGATGTCATCCGCCTCCGGAATGGACAGCTTCTCATCGCCTATAACGAGGCAGACCAGCATGTCACCCCAAGCCGGAGGGCTCTTCTTGTCAAACACAGCCTGGATAATGGCAGAACCTGGGGAAAAGCCACTCGCATAGGGGATGCTGTCTCTCATTGCCCCAGACTTGTCCAGATGGACGATGACATGGTGCTGCTTTCAGACAGCAATGGATTATTCCACTTCAGCAAGGATAACGGCCGAACGTGGGAGAGTCAAAGAGCAAATGCACTGGCCCATGATATGATAGACAAGGTGATTGACCTTGGTGACGACCTGCTCCTGACAACTGGACACATGCATCGCGGCACATATCCGCAACCGGCCATACGGCAAGCTCCTGCGGAACAAATGGCATATCGTTCCGAAGATCGAGGAGCCAACTGGCAGCCAATATCCGCTCTTGCCCGCGAACGGAATCTCGTCCTGTGCGAAGCTTCTATGGTTCGCCTGCCTGACAAGCGAATTCTCGCCCTAATGCGTGAGAACAGCTTTGTCTATGAACCGATGTATGCATGCTTAAGTGACGATGATGGGGACACATGGACCGATCCGACACCGACCCCCCTCATTGGTCACCGTCCGACTTTGGGCCTGGTGGACGACTCCAGGCTCCTGGTCACCTACCGCAATGTCGCACCCGACCCCGGAACCTGTGCATGGACCGGAAGCCTCGAAGAATTAATGAGTGACTTCGCTGTGCAGGGACGTCATGAAGATCAGACCAACCCGAAATTGAGCAATGAGGGATTAAAGGTCGTCAATGATGAAGGAAGCGAATCCGTTGTCCGATACGCCCTTCGCCCAATGACTGATCCCCGCTCCGCTCGGGCAACCCTTGAAGCCAGAGTACGTGTAGACACAGCCGGACCGAACGGCTGTGGCCTCCGCCTCGGTATCTGGTGGTATCTCTTCCCGGATCATATCCTCCCGGAAGGAGAAGATCAGGCACCCATGGCAATCCCCCCAGATCAATTCAATACAATCCGGTTGGAATATGCAGACGGCACAGTTTCACTTTTCGTCAATGACACTTTTCAGACACAAATCACCGTCAACAGAGACCACGCCAACACACGCCCCATCCTTTTCGGCGCACCCTACCCTTTTGAAGACAACGCCGTCTCCTGTATATGGGAAAGTGTCAGCTTGACAATCAGGGAGCCATGCCGAGGTCGGGACTACTCATGGCAATGGCAGGCACAAAGCGACGGATTCCCAGACCAGTGGGCGCTTGATGCCATACTGGAACTGAAAAACGATCGGCATGCTGCGGCCCCGGATTTTGGGTATTCAGGCTGGGCCATGCTGGATGATGGGACATTTTATGGAGTCTACCATCATGGTGGTGGGACGGATGACGAATATGAGCCATTGTTCTCGGCCCATATTCAAGGAACATATTTCTCTCTTAAAGATTTCGGAATAGAATAAAACCGGACGAATCAGAACTCCAGTTTGATCGGACGAGATGATCTGGATCGTTTATCCTCTGTCATATCATCGTCCTTGGCCTGAGCATGTGCCCTCTTTTCAACACTCTCCAGCAACTTCTGCGTGTTTTCGGTCTCCGTTTGTATCAATTTGAGAAAACTCTGCGCTTCCGGCATCCCCGGATTCAACTCCAACGCTCGGTTGAGATGATCGCAACACGGCCGCCCGAGTCCCTTGCAATGATAGGCGCGGGCAATATTGAAATGCAAATTCTCATCTTCTTCATGAACTTCAAGGGCTTTTGTGTAAAATCGAATGGCGTCATCAAAGAGTTTTTTCTTGCGCAAATTAATGCCAAACTCATTAAAACGGTGCCGCTGCTCTTCACGAAAGACTTCATCAATATTCAAAAGTTTATCGAGCATTCGACGCAGCTTGGTATACTCCTGTTGCTCGGCATACACTTGGGACAGCCCTAAGTTTCCCTCCACATTATCATCTTGAAGAAGGACTGCGCCACAGAAAACTTCTTCCGCGCGGTCCAGTTGTCCAAGATTGAAATAACGTCGCCCCATGCGAACTTTTTTCTGCAATGTCTCAAGGCAGGGCAACGTGTTATCCTGATAGTAGGAAAGCTCCGGTGTATAGTAGAGAAGAAAGTCTTCCTTAGAAACCAACTTGCAAACCCCAGTGGGGATATGGTTTGCATTGAGGGGACGGACCTCGTATAGCTCTTCACTACGTTTGCGGACAAACCAGAATGTCCCATGCCGATAGCGAGAACCTCGCTCCCCGAGCTTGTACTGATATTTGGTACTGTGGGAATAAACTCCCATCACTTCGTAGTCATTGCTCACTTTCTACCCCTCGGCTGGATTCAATCGGTGAGACTGTATCCGTTCAACGAAAGACTTTCAAGAGCCGAACACCCTCCACACACTGGACTTGCCCTGTATTTGGCGTATACTCATGAAAATACAGATGAGGTCACCATGGTTCAGGAGGAGATCAAGCGTATATTCGAAGCCTACTTCGAAAAATACAAAAAGACCGAAGGGGACCGAAGTTCCTGGTCGGCCTATTGGATGGAAATGACAGACAAAGGCGTTCTGGAGCTTAATATGACAAAATGCTCCAGAGGGACTATTTTCAAAGTATTTGTGGATAAGAAGAAATCATTGGAATTTATTGGGTGGGATGCCTACTTTGAAGCTATGGAGCATTTCAAAAAAGAGCACCCCAAGCTTTATGAACCAGACAAATTATTCTCCCAGATGGAAGAAATTATTTAATCACCGACATCGCTCATACGCACTTTTCCCTTGACGGCATAGACTTCTCAGAGTAAGGCCATCTACTACAGTAGTCGGTGGCGTCCATGGGGACGCAGTCGGTAACCACCGGGCAGCACTGGCGATTGGTGAGCCAAAAAAGGGTTGTGGCAGGATTCTGAAACACGAATTTTCTCCGCTTTGTATCACCAGGCGTAAAACGCCAATAGTTTTATTTCTTTACTTTTTTTGGAGTTTTTTCGAATGGCTAAGAACATCTATGTGGGCAATTTGCCCTGGAGTTCCACGGAAGAGGACGTACGCGCTACATTTGAAGCCTACGGCGAAGTTTACTCGGTAAAACTGATTAACGATCGCGAAACAGGCCGCCCTCGCGGCTTCGGATTCGTCGAAATGGAAGACCAGGGTGCTCTCGAAGCCATCGAGAACCTGGACGGCAAGGACTTCGGGGGCCGCAATTTGAAGGTCAACGAAGCTCGTCCGCGTCCAGAACGCCCGCGCTGGTAGACAGACGACAGCCAAGTGGCTAGGTAAACCAAGCCCGCCCACGCAAGGGCGGGCTTTTCACGTCTCATTAATAAGAGGATATATAATTTATGGCAAAAGAAGAAGGAATCACAGTCCAGGGCACCGTCGAAGAAGCGTTGCCCAATGCAATGTTCCGTGTGGAACTTGAAAACGGACATTCCGTGCTCGCACATATTTCCGGAAAAATGCGCAAATTTCGTATTCGTGTTATGCCCGGCGACACTGTTACCGTCGAACTCTCCCCCTACGATCTGACACGCGGTCGCATCACCTTCCGCCCACGCTAAATTTCTTTTAAGGTCGTTTGCCACGACCGCAAGCTTGGCGTAAGATGAGACGATCAATGCCGCTGCGCGGATTGCCTGCGCAGGGGATTGATCGTTTTAGGCTTGCGCGCTCTCATTTTTTTTACATGTCACACGACAAGGATACTATGACTACTTTCCAGGAACTAGGCCTGTCCGCAGGGACTCTCGAGGCCTTGGAATCCAAGGGGTTTGAGAGCCCCACCCCCATTCAGGAGCGCACCATTCCGTTGTTGCTCCAGGGAAATATCGATATCGTGGGCCAGGCCCAGACAGGGACAGGCAAGACCGCAGCCTTCGGTCTGCCCATCATTGAGACAGTACAGGAAAAGGGCGGCCGAGTGCAGGCTCTCATCCTCACCCCCACCCGCGAGTTGGCCATTCAGGTGGCTGATGAAATCAATTCACTCAAAGGGAACAAACGCATCAGGATCATCCCCGTCTACGGCGGCCAGGCTATCCACATGCAATTCAAGGCGCTCAAACGTGGTGTTGATGTGATTGTCGGTACTCCAGGCCGAATCATGGACCACATGAAACGAGGCACGCTCAAGCTCGACCAGCTTGACTTCTTTGTTCTCGATGAAGCTGACGAGATGTGCAACATGGGCTTTGTGGATGATGTTCGCGAAATCCTCGCATCTGCAAACACAGATAGGCGCACCCTGCTCTTCTCTGCGACCATGCCCAGAGAGGTCATGCGTATCGCAACCGAGTTCATGCGTGACTACGAGACTGTCACCGTCAAAACAACAAAGAATGACTCCCCGCTGATTCGCCATATCTTTCACGAAATGGCAGACTCCGATCGCTTTGAAGCCCTTTGCCGTGTCATTGATGCTCAGCCCGAATTCTATGGTCTAGTCTTCACTCGAACCCGAGCTGATGCGGATACCGTCGCAGAACGGCTCAACGAACGCGGCTATCCTGCTGAACCGATCCATGGCGAGATCTCTCAGAATCGACGGGAAGATATTCTCAATCGATTCCGCAGACGCCGGGCCACAATCCTGGTCGCTACAGATGTGGCTGCGCGAGGTATTGATGTGCCGGACCTCACTCATGTGGTGAACTTTGCCCTGCCGCAGGACCCGCCGACCTTTGTTCACCGTACAGGCCGTACTGGCCGTGCAGGCAAAGAAGGCATAGCCATCACACTGATCACACCCAATGAATTCCGTAGACTGATGTATATCACCAAAAGCTCCGGCATCGAGATATCCAAGGAAAAATTGCCCCGAATTCAGGATGTCATCTATTCCAAGAAGAGCCGGATGGTTACCAAGCTCGAATCAATCATGGCTGAAGACGATCATAGTGCCTACCAGCCCATGGCGAAAGAATTGATGAGCGAACAGGACCCTGCTGAAATTATTGCCGCCCTTCTTCGTCATACCTTCGGGGATGAATTGGTGGAATCCAGCTACAAAGAAATCGACACGATCACTCAGGGGAATCGGGGCAGAGCAGATCTGATCTGTGCTCTTGGTCGCTCTCATGGCATGAACCCCAAGGAGTTTGTCGATTTCATCTCCAAAACTGCCAATATCAAGCAATGGTCAATTCAGCACGTTCGGGTACAAGGGAATCGGACCACCTTTACTGTACCTGGAAATGAAGCCAACAAGGTTATTGACCTCATTAATTCGAGAGATGGTCGCCAATTGATTACCCGTGGGGAAAACAATTCAAGACCACCCTCCCGTCGGGATTTTAAAAAGACAGGCGGTCCAAGATACGGTAAACGGCCCTTCAAAAAACCGTACAAACCGAAAAAAGATTAAAAAAAAGTCCCCGTGAATCTGATATTCACGGGGACTTTTTTTACGAAGAAAACACCTCCGCAAGGACCAGCCTGAAATCAACTGAAATGAAATCAAAGACGGTATGATACCCAAGATATTGGAAAAATCGGGAAGCCCCGTAAATAATTCCCCATTGGGTTCGATCAAAGTCCAGATTGCCAACAATAACAATTCTCTTTTCATCAAGGTTTCTGATATGAACGGGAAAAGCTATCTCATTGCTGATGCCGCGCAAGGAGAGCGCCCCTTGCATCATTGCATTCGGCCGCGACACTTCCCCTTTTTCGACGATTCGAATCAGAGAAGTCTCAAAACGTGCCTCGGGAAACAACGTCGTAAAAAAGAAATCATCAGAATGAAGATGCCCCTCAAGAACCGAATGCAAAGCATCTCCCTGAAGATCGAAATTCCTGAGGCTGTTCATATCAATGACAAATTTCCCGGCCAGTTCCCCCCTGGCATCAAGAGTTCC
Source organism: Pseudodesulfovibrio piezophilus C1TLV30 (assembly GCF_000341895.1). Lineage (NCBI taxonomy): Bacteria > Pseudomonadati > Thermodesulfobacteriota > Desulfovibrionia > Desulfovibrionales > Desulfovibrionaceae > Pseudodesulfovibrio > Pseudodesulfovibrio piezophilus. The sequence continues at coordinate 1,123,145 of NC_020409.1, forward strand.
CCGAGACAACGCGAGACTCCCTGTATGAGAGCTGTTGGCATTACGCCCAGTCCATTGAATTTCCGATTCTTCTGGAATAAGTGAATACAGCCGTGAAGCCAGCAGAAGAGGAGGATGAGCAGCCTCGACCGTATCAGGAGCACTCCCTGCCAAAGGACGATTTTCCTCACGCCATTCTCCTAACCCACCCGGAAAAATTGAAACACAGTGATATCCGGCGCGGCCCAATTTATCAGCCGCCACGACACAGTCCTGCGACTTTTCACCAGCCCCATAGAGGACCAAGGACGTCTCCTTATCCGGCACCAGAGCTTCCATCAAAGAGAGAAATGCGACTTCATACACGCAAGCATTGACTGCTCCGGGAATATGTCGACTCTCAAAATGTTCTGGCGGCAATGTATCCACAAGGACACACTCTTTCCCCACCATCAACTCCTGAATTTCTCGTGCAGTCAGTCGTTCGACAAACTGTGTTTCCATAGATATCTCCTTGAGCACATCCTTGACATGGTCACCCGCTGGTACCTCTCATTGCCCATACTCAAAGATGCCCTATAGCGGCAACAACTTGCTGTTTTTTATAAAAGGAATCTCGGAAACCAGAGTTATGCATCCCTCAAAATTGATCAGCCTGAAAACAGAAACTCCTGCGTCCAGACCGATCAACTTTATCAAGTAACTTTTTAGCTTGCTGCCCGACTCGTTCCGTGAATTTGATGCAGGTAGTGCAAAATATCCTTTTGATCGTCCAGAAAACTCCTGAACTGACTTTTTTTGACAGTTATCCCCAGTCCCCCGGCTTGAGCAGGATTAGCAAGAACCAGGGCAGGACAGGACTGATTTTCCTCACCAAGCACATCTACAAGGGCCTTTCTTGGCTGATCGTAATCGACATAAACAACATTGATCTTTTCGCGCAGCTCCGGGAAATAACTCAAAATGCCTTCCAGAGCGATACAATCCGGGCAGTAGAATGGACCAATGGTATCTTTGGTGAAATCACCTCGCAAAAGAAACAGGATATCTTTCATGTTCACTCCTTGGTGTTAGAATATTCCATACCTTAAGGATACCTCTATCACCCAAAATTGCAAAGGGAGGCTCACTCTTGCGAAGAATGACTCAAGACTCCTTCTCATCCCGAGTTTTCCTCGAAGCAAAAGCCCCCCATGCATAGTAGATGCATGGGGGGAGTCTCTTATATGAACGAATCGACTTGAGCGAAGATCAACGGAACTGATCTTTCATTACACTCTTGAATATTAGAATTTTTCGAAATCATCATCTCCCATATCCATATCAAATCCGCTTCCGCCAACACTCTTGCTCCCGGCTTTCTTCTGCCCGCTCTGAAGAGCGCTTCGGTATTTCATATCCTCCCCTTTAATGTGAGAAGTCAGCCAATCCTTGAGAAAGCGCATGACCTCACTGGAGATGGTTATCTTGCCGGACTTGAAATCCTTTTCGAGTTGGGTGGCTTTCTCAATCAGTTCGGCATGAAGTTTCTTGTGTTCCCTGGTTTGCGGATAGCCGTGAGCATCGAAAAGACGCTCTTCGTTTTCAAAATGCTTCACCACATAGGTCTTCAATTCCTTGAAAATAGTTTCCATGGCTTCAGTCCCTTTGCCCTCAGCCATGGCATTATTCAACCGATTCACAATATCGACGATAACTTTATGCTCTTCATCAATGGCATCAATACCCACGGAAAAGGAATCATCCCAAGTGATGAGATGACGGCTTTTCTTTGGTGCCGCAGATGACACCGCCGGTGCTGAACGGCGCGAAACAGTCACGACCTTCTTTGTCTGGAGCGGGGCTGTTGGCCTGGGGGCGGGTTTTCTTACCTGAGGCTTTACACTTGTTCGCACCGCAGACGTGGAAGCCAAACGAGTCTGGCTCTGACCGGTATTGAAGAATTGCATGGACTGCTGCAACTCCGTGGCATGTCCTGTGAATTCCTCAGCGGATGCAGCAAGTTCCTCGGAGGCGGCTGCATTCTGCTGAATAACCTGATCCAGATCCTGAATGGCATTATTGATTTCCTGAGCACCGATATTCTGCTCATTACTGGCTGAAGATATCTCCTGTACCAATTCGGCAGTCTGGCGAATATCCGGCACCATCTTCGTCAACATGTTCCCGGCAGCATCGGCCTGGGATAAAGTTGACGTTGATAAATCCCCTATCTCGGCAGCAGCAGTTCCACTGCGTTCCGCGAGTTTTCGTACTTCACTCGCCACAACCGCGAACCCCTTCCCAGCTTCCCCGGCCCGAGCAGCCTCGATAGCGGCATTCAGGGCAAGGAGGTTGGTTTGCCTGGCGATTTCCTCGATAATGGATATTTTTTCAGCAATGTTCTTGATTGATTCCACGGCCTTTAAAACAGTCTCACCGCCTTTCTGGGCATCCTCTGCTGTCTGGGTCGCAATTTTTTCCGTCTGTTGAGCATTGTCAGTATTTCGACTGATCTGAGATATCATCTCTTCCATGGCAGAGGAAACTTCCTCCACAGCCGCAGCCTGCCGAGAAGCACCATCTGCCAGAGACTGGGCCGAACTGGTGACTTCCGTGCTTCCCGAAGCGACTTCATCTGCACCTGACTTCGCCCTGGTAGCTATGCCGCGCAACCGGATCACCATGGTCCCAAGCGCAGTTGTCAATTTGCCCAGTTCGTCATCAAACTCATTAGGGACATCACGGGTAAGGTCTCCACCTGCAACCCTGTCAGCCAATTCCACAGCATCGCGAATAGGACTGATGATGGAACGAATAATCAAGAGACATAAGGGGAGCACCACAAAGACAAAGACAGCAAGAACCGCCCCTCCGCTCCACATGGCATATGCATTGACAAGGGCATCCATGGATTCGGAAATAGTCATTTCCTTCTCGTGAACATTATCAATATAGACCCCTGTGCCGATCCACATGTCGGTTCCGGGGATCATGACAGCATAGGAAAGCTTGGGCTGGTCTCCCTTATTGGGTTTGGGCCAGATATATGTTACAAACCCGCCTCCTCCATGGGCTTTCTTATTCAATTCCTGCACCAACATGATGCCGTTCTTGTCTTGAAGATCGCCAAGATCTTTGCCTTGAAGCGATGTATTGGTGGGAAGAGCGACGTTGATGGTCTGCCTGTAAACAAAGAAGTACCCGGAACTATCTTCTTCAAATCGGACGCCTGCTACCAATTTTCGGATAATAGCTTTTTTTTCTTCAAGATCAGGTATTTCCTTAATTGCATCCCCAATACTGGTCGCCATGGATTGGGTGGAAACCGAAAGTTTCTGGCGTTCCCCCTCAAGCATTGCAGCCGTGGAACTTTCTATTCCCAACGCCTTGATATGATTTATTCCGTTAAAAAAAGCGACGAGAATGCCTATGGTAAAAAGAACCACGACTCCCATCAATATGATCATCCTGACTTTGATAGATATCTTGCGAAGCATGAAATTCTCCAGTGTAAAAAAACATTTTCGACTTAGCATATTGAGTAAAGTTCATCACTATCAATTATAAATATCGCATAATATCAATAATTGACGGTGTCATAAGACCGGTATAGTTTGTTTGATCGGACAATTTGTCAATGCATCACGGAGCCCCAATGAGTGACCACGATAGAAGCAAAGAAGAACTCGCCATAGAGCTTGCCTCATTACGCGCCTGCCTGGAGCTTCCCCAGAGCATGCCTGCACAACTTCATCCCTCCGATGAAACATATAAACAAGTTCTCGATGCACTGCCACAAATGGTCTATGAAATGGATGAAAACGGTCAGTTCATCTATGCCAACACAGAAGCCCTCCGCTCTTTCAACTATTCTCACAAAGATTTCCTCAATGGCGTCAATCTGGCCCAGATAGTTGATCCAAAGGACCTTGAACGAGCAAAAGACAACATGGAAAAGGCCCTAAGCGGCAATGGCTATCAGGGCGAAGAGTATACGGGCATCCGAAAGGATGGCTCGCGCTTTCCACTCAAGGTTTACTCACAAACCGTTTACAATAAAGCAGGTGCTCCTGTTGGCATCCGAGGGACAGTTCTCGACCTTTCAGAGGTGAGACAGGCGGAAAAAGCCCTCAAAAAAAGTGAGACATACTACCGGACCCTTTTTGAAAACACCGGTACGGCCATGGCCATATTCGGTGAAGATTCCGTCATCTTGAGCTGCAATTCTCAATTCGCCCGCCTCTCCGGCTTTGCCGTGGCGGATGTAGAAAAGAAAATGATGTGGACACAATTTGTCCGCGCCGATGAAATCGACCATGTTCACAGGAAACACGAATCCACACGAGGGCAGATTTCCGAAAAACCGCACACCTACAGATGCACCTTCATACCCCGAACAGGGGAAGAAAAACTGATCCAGGTTTTCATGCAGCTTATCCCGGAAACCCGTAACAGGGTATGCTCTCTCATTGATGTCACCGAAGTGGTTCGGGCGGAAGAAGCCCTGAAAAAAAGTGAAGCATACTACCGGACCCTCTTCGGCAACACGGGAACGGCCATGATCATATTTGGCGAGAATGGCATTATTCAAAGCTGCAACGCCCACTTTGAAAAGCTGGCAGGATGTCCCTCAACTGAAATCATCGGGAAAATGCTGCTCTGGGATTTTGTTTCACCCGAAGACCTTGACCGGATGATGATGTATCATGAGAGAAGGCCGTCTGAAAATCGATACACCCCTCAAGATTACGAATTCAATTTTCTCACTCCGGACAATAAGGAAAAAATCGTCCATGTCTTCATCCAATACATCCCCGAGAGCAGTGATCGTGCCTGTTCTCTCATCGATATCACTGACAGAAAACAGATAGAGCAGGCACTCCGTAAAAGTGAAGAGCGTTACCAGCTTGTTGTCCAAGGTGCCAACGACGGCATATGGGACTGGAATCTCGAAAGCAACTACGTGTATTACTCACCCCGCTATAAAGCGATTCTCGGTTATGAGGATCACGAATTTTCCAATACAGCCGAATCCTGGACCGACCATGTCCACCCGGATGACCTTGCGCATACCATCGCCGCCAATAAAGAATGCATTGAAGGGAAAAAAGACAAATTCGAAGTGGAATACAGGATGCGTCACAAGGATGGAACCTACCGATGGATTCACGGTCGGGGTACAAGCACACGCAATGAACAAGGCGATATATACCGTTTGGCAGGCACACATACCGATATCACCGCACGCAAACTCCAGGAAAGGACTACTAATGCAAGATACGCCATTGCCAAGGCCATTGAGACATCCGAAGCCATGCATCACCTCTATGCTGAAATTCACGGAGTGCTTGATCGACTCATTCACGCCGGTAATTTCTTCATAGCGCTTCTCGATGAAAAGAACGACCGGATCACTTTTCCCTACTTCAAAGACGAAAAAGACGAATACAGAGATATAGAGAATGTCAGCAATCCCAAAACAAAAAGTCTCATAGGCCATGTCCTTCGATCCGGCGAACCCATATTCTTCTCAAATGCCAGCCCTGAAACGGCCCGTCCGGAGTTGCAGGCAGACACGATAGGCACACCGGCAGCGGTCTGGCTTGGCGTCCCGCTTCGACTCAAAGATAAAGTTGTCGGAGCCATGGCAGTACAACACTACAGCGACCCATATCACTACTCCGATGCCGATGTTTCCCTCATGAAAGCTGCCGCCGAACAGGTCGCCATCGTTATTGAACGGAAAGCCAACGAAGAGGCTTTAACCCGACTGAACGAAGAGCTGGAAAGCAAAGTTGAAATGCGCACTGCGGAACTTCTGGAAAACACGGCACAGCTTGAAGCAGCCAACCGTCGATTGACCGAGCTTGATGAGATCAAGTCCGCGCTGGTTTCATCTGTTTCCCACGAACTGCGAACTCCACTGACATCCATTCGAGGTTTTGCCAAACTGACCGGAAAGGATTTCGTCAAGTTCTTCACGCCACTCTCTCATTCTCAACTTCTCAAGGAAAAAGGGGAAAGGATAGTCAAGAATCTCGAAATCATTGAAAGTGAAGGCGTTCGACTCACACGCCTCATCAATGATTTCCTGGACATTAATCGTATCGAATCCGGTAAGGTTATCTGGAATGATACACTCCTCAATCCGTGTGAAGTCATACGCAATGCATCCAGCGCCCTGGTCGGAGCTTTTGCCGCCAAGCCGGAAGTCGCCCTCTTCACCAACATGCCCACCAAGGTTTCTCCAATCAATGCAGACCCCGATAAAATCCAGCAGGTTATCATAAACCTTCTCAACAATGCCTGCAAATTCACACTCGAAGGAACTGTGACTGTTTCGCTCTTGGAAAAAACGGATCACCTGCTTATCTCTGTAAGTGATACCGGAATAGGTATCCCGGAAGATGAACAAAAGCACATCTTTGAAAAGTTCCATAAATCCCGGGCCGGTGACACCATCAGCATCAAGGATAAGGGCACTGGATTGGGATTGGCCATCTGCCGAGAAATCGTGACCCATTACAAGGGGAAGATTTGGGTAGAATCAATTCCAGGTAAAGGAAGCCATTTCCATTTTACCATACCGACAATTTCCGGCACTGAAACATCCTGCCTATGAGAGCAAAGGCACTCTTGCCATATCTCCTCGCAGCAGATCCCCCCAATTAATTCGCGAACCCCGCAAGCACTTCTTCCAATTCATCCTTGTCAAAGGGTTTGACAAGATAAACATCCACTCCGGCGCGAAGAGCAGTCTGACGGTCGTTCTCTGCCGCATGGGCGGAAAGAGCGATAATCGGAATTGTATTGCAATGCGCGTAATTCGGATCGGTACGGATCGCTCGAGTGGCACCAAGCCCATCAAGCCCAGGCATTTGGATATCCATCAGGACGACATCGAAAGCACTCTCGGAAAGCTTCTCCAGGCATTGAAATCCATTCTCGGCACACTCAACCGAATGTCCCATTTTCTCGAGAATACGGTGCGCCATGAGCCTATTCACCTTCTCATCTTCCACAAGAAGAATACGCAAAGAAGCTGAGACGGACTGGTGTTTTTTCACAGTATAGAGAGGGAGAAGTGTCCCTCCTCTTTTAAGCTGTACACAGAAAAGAAGCGTGGTGCCAACACCGACTTCACTTTCAAGAACGCACGTCCCCTCCATCAAGTTGACGAGTTTCTGGACAATTGGCAATCCGAGACCAGTCCCCTGATATTCTCGGGAAAGAGAGCCATCCACCTGAGTGAAGGCATCAAAAATATACTCGATTTTATCATCAGGAATTCCGACTCCGGTATCTTCTATGGCAAAAAACAACCGGGCCTTCTCTTCCTCTTTCGATTGCAGACCATACACCTCTATTTTGATGCTCCCTGATGGTGTAAATTTGATCGCATTACCAAGCAGGTTGAATATGACCTGTCGCAGACGCCCCACATCGCCGGTATAGGTTCCCAAGACATTTGTATCGATGTGATAAGTCATGGAAAGCCCTTTTTCCTTGGCCTGGAGCTGAAAGAGATTGATGCTTTGCGTGATCAAATCCTCCAGGTCAAAAACCTCTTCCAGCAACTCCAGCTTCCCTGCGCCTATCTTGATGAAATCAAGGAGATCATTGAGGACTCGCATCAAATTTTTTGACGACTGAAGTGCGGTAGACAAAAAAGAAAGCTGCTCCTTGTCAAGTTGTGTATCATTGAGAAGTTGGAGCATCCCCATGACACCATTGAGCGGTGTTCTGACCTCGTGACTGATATTGGCCAAAAATTCATCTTTGGCCCGGTTGGCAGCCTCGGCACTGATCCGTGCCGCCAAAAGATCCTCCTCACGCCTCTTCAACGTTGCTGACATGGTATCAAAGGCTTCCGCCAATTCACCGATCTCACCATCAGTATAAGGGACCCCGCTTCCCTGAAAATCTCCATCCTGCCCCAAGCGCCGCGTCGCCCAGATAAGCTTGTTCATTCTTATTCCGATGCTTTTCCAGGCGAGTAGCCACGCCAGCAGCACAGCAACGCATAGAGAAAAGAAACTGGCCAATATGCCCTGCACCATCGCCATATTGGTTGTTTCCAGAACCCTGCCTCGATCAAGGCCCATGAACATGTACATATAGGGAGGGGCATGCGGTGCAAGACGAAGGGGCTCATAGGCCATTATTCGCTGCAACTGATCTGACCCTTGTGTATGAATGATCCCAGGCTTGGTTGCATTCCGTACGATATCAAAAACTTCCTTCTTGATCCGACCGCCCGCCTTTGCTCCGTCAGGGGCAGGACGACGGAATAGCCGAAGTCCATTCCTGTCACACAATCCGAAAAAGGCTCCCTTTGGAAAAGCTGAATTATCAAACAACTCTGTATAATGATTCAAATCAACACCGATAATAAGAGCACCGAGAGAACGACCGGATTCATCAAGAACCGGCATTCCAAATGGGAAAATGGACTTTTTACTCGTCTTTCCAATCACATATTCGCCAAAAGAAAACTCCTTTTGTTCCACCGCATCCCTAAACTGTTTGCGATCGGCAAAATTGAATCCCTGATTCTCCCCTTTACCGATAGCCAAGACATCACCGTGCTCATCAAGCAAAATAGCATTCGTATAAATAGGATTGGCCTTGAGCAATGTCTCAAGAATCCGAGTACTCCCAGGTATATCCCTCTGCTTGATGGCGGGTAATTCCGAGACAGTTCGAAGTAATGTTCTCGTTGAATTCGTGATTCGACGCTGCACTTCACTGAAGCCATGGAGAAAGAGCGTGGTATCCCGCTCCGCAATCCGGACCGCTTCATCACGATGATTGAACTCAAGTAAAAGGAGAACCAAGAAGACCGGAAAAGTGGCCCAAACAACGATATATATAATTTTCTTCCGGAGAGAACCATGGATCAGTTTGAAAAGCATTCTCCATTCCTTTCAGCAGTGTGTTATCTTCAAACCGAGAGAAAATTACACCTGTCTATAAATACAACCGATAGCATAGATAAAAAGGGTTGTCTCCACACCCTCTTATTTTTTTAAGGGAGGGGAAAAATAATCCGCCCCCAATAGAGGTTTAGTAAAAATCAAAAGGGCTAGGGAGAAAAGCACTGTTTTTTTTCACTTTCAGAGGTTGAGACCTCTTTCCATGGAGAAAAAAGCCAAGATATTCTTTTGATGCGACCTCTCCAACGAAAAGCTCATTTTCAAAAGGACAAAAGATGGCAAGCGGCGAAGAGTGGCATGCTCCTGCCGCACAGGGAGAAATACGTTAGAAAAAAGAAAAGGGGTTTACGCTGACACGCAGCGTAAACCCCTGAAAAAATTGGTGCCCCCAGCGCGATTCGAACACGCGGCACCAGGATTAGGAATCCTGTGCTCTATCCACCTGAGCTATGGGGGCACACAAACATCCGGAAATACCGAACGCAGGGAAATGTCCCTAGCTGAGCAGGCATAAAAAGGCAAGCTTTTCATCTATTCAATCATGCGATTTTCCTGATAACAAGCGTTCCATCAATTTAAAAATCGTTCAAAAACACAGTTATACATTGATTGATTGACACGCTCTGTTGTAGGCTTAAAAACTACCCATACCCATTATTCAGAAAACTCGACATCCTCGGACAACCAGGGCGACTCCATGACTCTCAAACAAAAGACTCTTCTTGTCACGGCTGCTGGCGTTATCGCCATTCTTTTTTCCGGCATAGCCCAATTCTGGACTATAGACAGGATCAATACGGCTTGGACAAACTACAAAAACGAGGCAGAAGTCAGGGAAAGACTTGTCTCGGATATTGAAAACCAATTCGGTTACGGTGGAATTATCCATAATTTCAAAAATTTCGTTCTGCGAGGAAATACTAAATACCTTGGGGCCATCGCGAAAAACAGATCTCAAATCCTTAAGGATATCAACAGTTATAGACAATTTTCAATATCAAAAGAAGAAAGCAAGGCTCTTGATGTCATAGAATCCGTCATGGGATTGTATACAAGCAATACTTCCATGGTGAAGAACATGTTTGAAAATGGTGCCACGCCATCCGAAATAGACAAAGCCGTCAAGATCAATGACACCCCGGCCTTTAAGGGATTCAAAACCCTGAGAGAACATGTTTCCGCCTTGGGCGACAGCGCCCACTCCGAGCTCTCCACAGCGTCGCAACTTCAGCTTGTTTTTCTTATCATAGCATTCATTGCCCTGGCAGCTGTCATCATTGTGGCCGTCATCATTCAACGCAGTCAGACCGGCACCATTATCTCGATGTCCAGAACAATGACAGACATTGAAGCGAGTAAGAATTTTTCCAAGCGCATTCATGATGGGCGCACAGACGAAGTCGGACAACTGACTCAGACTTTTGACAAACTTCTTGCCAATATCGAATCCATGCTTGCTTTGAACCGAGCCGTGCTCGACGCGGTTCCCGACCCCATATTCCTGGGCAAGAATGGCAAGGTCGTTTTCGGCAATACTGTTGCCGCAGGCTACGCGGGTGTTCATGTCAAAGATTTTCCGGGGACTGATGCCTCGAGAGTACTCGTCAGAGCAGAACACGCAAAAGAGCGCGGCCACTATGTAACCTGCCTTAAAGACGGAGAAGAGGTTATCCTCGACGAGATGACAACCGAAGTTTCCGATAAAAGCGGGCAGACGCTCGGTTCTCTTGTTGTGGCACGCGATGTCACCCTGCTGGTCCGCAGAGAGGCGGAATCAGAAGCGAACCTGACCATGATCAAGGAAGTAAGTGCTGAAATCAACAATGCCGCCCAGGAACTGGTCAGCTCTACAGGTGCGCTGTCTGCTCGGATCGAATCCATCTCAGACGGAGCCCATGCCCAACGCGAAATTTCCGGCGAGGCAGCTGCTGCCATGGCAAAGATGAATGAAACGGTTCTGGACGTTGCCCGGAATGCTTCCGGTGCTGCCGAGCAGGCAGAGCAGGCGCGCGCAAAAGCCGTGGAAGGCGCAGAGGTGGTGGAAGAATCCATCAACTCCATATCCCAGGTCAACAGGCAGGCAGATTCTCTCAAGCAAAGCATGGACGTCCTGGGCAATCATACGGAATCCATCGGGGCCATCATTGGTGTGATTAACGACATAGCAGACCAGACAAATCTTCTGGCCCTTAATGCAGCGATTGAAGCAGCCCGCGCAGGAGAAGCGGGTCGAGGATTTGCCGTTGTCGCCGACGAAGTACGGAAATTGGCAGAAAAGACGATGGATGCCACAAAAAACGTCGCCAAAGCTATCGAATCCATACAACAAGTTGCCCGAAAAAATATTGAAGACATGGAAAACGCATCCAAATCCGTCGGTTCAGCCACAGACCTGGCAGGAAAATCAGGACGGGCCTTGGGAGCAATTGTCGAACTTGTCGAGGGGACTACCCGACAAGTCCAATCCATCGCCCAGGCTTCGGAAGATCAGTCAACGAGCAGCGAAATGGTTATGAGTTCAGTGAGCGAAGTCAGCATCATCTCGGACCAGACCGCCGATGGAATGCGTGAATCAACCGAAGCTATTCGCGGACTCACCAACCTCGCACAACGGCTTGAAGAACTGGCAGCCAAAGCTGGCTAACACTTTTCGACTCGGTGACAAAAGACTCTTTTTTGGTGCAAAACCATTCACACTATTTACACGACAGAAAAAAGTCCTATACTTCGAAAACGCGGCAATACCGCAATCCTGTTTTCCGCATCTGTTTTAGGAGGCTTTTATGATCCGTCGACTTTCTCAATACACTCTGGCACTGACTCTTGTGCTGGCATTGCCGGCTCTTGCGTATGCCAACGGCCTTCCGGTCTTTACGGAACTCGCCGCAAAAGCGGGCAAATCAGTTGTTTTTATTTCTACGGAAACAACGACAAAAAGCAACCCGCATGTGCAACAATTCAGACAGCAAATACCCCAGGGGCAACGCTTCAGAGATTTTTTTGAACACTTCGACCAATTTTTTGGACAACAACAACGCCAACCACGAAAACAACGTGCGCAAGGGTCAGGGTTCGTCATCACTCCAGATGGCCAGATTGTCACGAACAATCACGTCATAGATGGAGCGGACAAGGTTACCGTTCGATTCCAGGACGATAATACGGAATACGTCGCTCGAGTGATCGCCAGTGACAGAGAGACAGACCTCGCAGTCATCAAGATCGACATAGACAGACAACTTCCTGTTTTGAAAATGGGTGATTCTGAAGCCATTCAGGTAGGTGAATGGGTTCTTGCTATCGGCAACCCTTATGGCTTGGACAACACCGTCACAGCAGGAATCATCTCGGCCAAGCACAGAATTATCGGAGCTGGACCGTTTGACAATTTTCTGCAAACAGACGCTTCCATCAACCCAGGCAACTCCGGTGGGCCACTGCTGAATATGCAGGGCGAAGTTATCGGGATCAATACAGCCATTAATGCTGCTGCCGAAAATATAGGCTTCGCTATTCCTTCCACCCAGGCCGAAAAAATTATCAATCAACTCCGCGAAGGCAAGACCGTCAAACGTGGCTGGCTCGGAGTCACCATCCAAAGCGTTGGAGAAAATCAGGCCAAAGCACTGGGCCTTGCTGAGCCGACAGGGGCATTGATCGCTTCAGTTGCCGAGGATCAACCAGCTGACAAGGCCGGAGTCCTCCAAGGTGACGTTGTTCTTGAGGTCAATGGAGTCAAAACAACCGACAACAACGAATTGCTGAGACAAATAGCCAGCCTCAAACCCGGCGACAAAGCCAAGCTCACTTTGTGGCGCAACGGCAAACAAATAGCCAAGACGGTCACCTTGGGCGAACGAGGGGAAAAGACCATGGCAGCCATGCGCCCGCAACACCCCGATCAGGAAGCCCTGGTGCTTGGTATGTCACTCAAGACAATCACCGAAAAAGAGGCAAATGCCCTGGGACTGGAACGACCACAGGGACTGCTTGTCATCCAGGTTGATGAAACATCCCCCGCTGCAGATGAAGGAATCCGCCAAGGCGACGTGATCATCCAGGCTAATCAGCAGGATGTAACCTCCACTGCAGGACTCAAGAGCGTGATCGAACGCGACAAGAAACGTGGAGCGGTCATGCTCCTCATCAAACGCCAAGGGCAAAATATCTTTGTGGCCCTTCCGCTTGAGACAAAATAGATTACAACCTGGGGCTCCTCCGGGAGCCCCTTTTTATACCCAATGAACACCCATTCGTCCCTTACTGAAACTATTGTGGCCTCTCCGGCCAAAATCAATCTTCATCTGAGCATCCTCGGCCTACGAAAAGATGGGTACCATGAATTGGTCACACTCTTTTATCCGGTCACCGAGTTGTACGATACGATTCGAATAGAACCTGGCCATGATGAAAACATGTTTATGCGATGCCCCAAAAGACCGGAATTGGAATCAACCTCCAATCTCATCTACAAGGCATGGAAAACTTATGGGGAAGCCACAGGATTCCAACCCGGCCTTTTTATCACTCTTGATAAGAATATCCCCCTGGGAGGAGGGCTTGGCGGCGGGAGTTCCAATGGCGCAACGATGCTTCGCTGGCTCAATGACAATGCAGGCAGCAAAGCGCTCGGTACTGCCGAGCTTCGCTCGCTTGCAGCACAACTGGGAGCTGATGTTCCTTTTTTCCTCTTGGATGGACCAGCCTGGGCCGAGGGCATAGGAGAAAAACTCGTTCCATCGGAGATATCTCTTTCAGGCATGACACTGCTTCTTGCTCTTCCGAACATCCATGTTGAGACTTCATGGGCTTTTCAAGCGTGGGATAACAACAATCCATTTTCTTCTGTCAGCAAACTCTTGACAACCCCTCATAACGATACTAAGAATCCATCTCCCGTTTCGGAACTGGTTGTGAAAAACGACTTTGAGCCAACTGTCTTCGCAAAGCACCCGGTGCTTCGCGAAATAAAAGAGAAGCTTATCAATGTTGGAGCAATCAGCGCTGCCATGAGTGGTTCAGGGGCATCTATATTCGCCCTGTTCCGCAGCAGAGTTGCAGCAGAACAAGCTGCCGTTGCTCTTAAAGGAAACGAGATTGAAATTTTTACGATGTGTTGTCCTTGACAACCATCAGTTGACAGACCGGTCTCATTCATTTCAAATATCGGGATTACACTCCGAATACTTTGAAGACCGGACTTGATACGATCTGTCCCCATACCATGGGGAAATATGCTGGGGCGTCGTCAAGCGGTAAGACACATGGTTTTGGTCCATGCATTCGAGGGTTCAAATCCTTCCGCCCCAGCCAATTTTCAGACAAACTGCATAACGGGGTTTCCACATGCACGGTGAGTTGAAGATCATCAGCGGTTCCGCCAGCCCAAAGCTGGCCGAGGCCATTTGCGAGCATTTGGGCACCAAGCCCTCTCCAGTGCTCCGCGAACGTTTCTCCGATGGAGAAATTCGAATTGAGATCGGTGAAAACGTCCGCGGTGACGATGTCTTTGTTGTCCAGCCGACCTGCTCTCCAGTCAACTACCACCTTATGGAACTCTGTCTTATGCTGGACGCGCTCAAGCGAGCCAGCGCATCCCGCGTGACGGCAGTTGTCCCTTACTTCGGCTACGCTCGCCAAGACCGCAAGGTTGTTCCAAGAGCACCTATATCTGCCAAACTGGTCGCTGATATAATGTCAGCAGCCGGTATGCAGCGTCTTGTAACCTGCGACCTGCACGCAGGTCAGATTCAGGGCTTCTTCGATTGTCCGGTGGACAATCTCTTTGCCGCTCCGGTACTGCTCGAACACCTGCGTGACCGGGATGATGATTTTGTCATCATTTCGCCTGACGCAGGCGGTGTGGAACGTGCTCGCGCGTATGCAAAGCGCCTGGGAGCTTCTCTGGCTATTGTAGATAAGCGCCGTGATGCTCCCAACCAGGCAAAAGCCATGCACATCATTGGTGATGTAAAAGACAAAGTTGCCGTTGTCATCGACGACATGATAGATACCGCCGGGACCATGTGTGCCGCCGCAAATGTGATCATGGATAACGGAGCAAAGGATGTCATGGCCTGCGCAACTCACGCAGTCCTGTCTGGGCCAGCTATTCATCGTTTGGAAGAATCCGCATTTTCCGAAGTCATAGTCACTGACACGATCCCACTCAATGACGAAAAAGGATGCTGCAAAAAAATCAAACAGCGTTCTGTAGCCTCCCTGCTCGCAAAAGCCATCAATAATGTTCACACGGAATCTTCCGTGTCTGTCCTGTTTATATAAGTTGTCATGCGCTGACATGTTCGCTGAAAACAATTGCATGAATGAGTTCTTCTTATCATACGTTGAATTCTTTCAGACAAGTTAGCGTCACCATAAACCATTTGAAGCGCGAGCGTCCGTTCATGGTGAACGGCCAGGGCGTAAAAGGAGAAAACATCATGGCAGAACTGCTGAAACTGAATGTTCAGGAGCGCACCGAAGTGGGCAAAGGCCCTAACCGCCGTATGCGCGCCACCGGAAAAGTTCCCGGCATCTACTACGATGCTCACGGCACCAACATCATGGTGAAAATGGACATGGTTCCCCTGCAGCAAGCTTACGCCAAAGTGGGTAATGCACAGGTTTTCGAGTTGGTCCTGGAAAAGGATGGTAAGACCGAGACCAAGCCAGCCCTGATGTGGCGTGTTCGCAATGAGCCTGTGACAGGCCACCCCGAGCATGTTGATTTTTACGGGGTTGACCTCGACAAGGAAATCAAGATTCCCGTCCACTTCGAGATCACAGGTTCCTCCCCGGGCGTCAAGCTGGGCGGCCGCATGGAACTGTATCGCGAAGTCGTGGAAGTCGTCTGTAAACCTATGGACATTCCCGAGAGCATTGTTCTCGACATTTCCTCGATGAATCTCTTGGACTCCATCCGTATTGAGGATGTTGTTTTCCCAGAGGGCGTCACACCGATCTTCGATGAAAACTTCGCAGTCCTCACTATCACCGCCAAGCGGGTCGAGGATGACGGAGAAAGCGAAGATGAAGGTGAGGAAGAAAGCACAGCTTCCGAATAACACCCCACATTGTAATACTATCACCTCCCGGGGTGCGGATTTCCGCACTCCGGGAGGTTTTTGCTTCATTGAAGAGAGGCTGATATACTCCGCCCTAGGTCGGCGATCATCACGCGAGAGGCAGAGCATACATGGATTTCAAAGGCGTCATCATCGGATTGGGCAACCCCGGTTCACAATACGAGACAACCCGTCATAATATAGGGTTCATGCTTGTGGACAGGATTATTGCCATGGCTCAAGGCCGCAAAAATATGCACCTTGAGCAAATAAATGAATCCGGTGACTATGAACTCTGGAAAGTCAAATTTGCCGGAGCTTACAGGCTCTTAGCCAAGCCAATGACTTACATGAATCTCAGTGGCAAAGCTGTTTCAAAAATATGCGGTCGCCATACCCTCAGCGTGGATCAGGTCATGATTATTCATGACGAACTGGACCTTCCTGTTGGGCGAATGAAACTGAAGAAAGGTGGGGGAAACAACGGACATAATGGATTGGAGTCAATCCAAAACAGCCTTAATACTCCCAATTTTTACAGACTCCGACTTGGTGTCGGACGCCCGAATGATCAATTCAAACCAATAAGCGAGTGGGTTCTCGAACCATTTATGCCAGAGAACGCCATACACATTCCGGAGATTATCGAGCATGCCTGCAAGGGGCTGGATATTTTTTATCGCCGGGGGGTCGGGTTCGCTACCCAGCACATCAACGGTTTTTCCATAGCAGAGCCGGAAAAAGAGAATGCGGAACAAATCGAGGACGATAATGCCGACAGGCAAACAGACTCCTAAATTTTGTTGTCATGGACTCTTTCCCGCATTTTCGGTATGCTGACTTTCTGCGCATGTGAATTAGCAGAAGCAAGGAGCTTTGTCGCCAGTGTTCAAGGTTAATGAGTTAGTTGTCTATCCTTCCCAGGGAGTCGGTCGTGTCGAACGTATCGAATCCCAGGAAATCGGCGGTGTCAAGGCTGATTTCTATATTGTTCGCATTCTGAGTAACAATGTGACCCTGATGGTCCCTGTTGCCAATGCCGAAAATGTCGGCCTGCGCTCCGTGTGCAGTAAAAGAATCGGACAGGAAATCTTTGAATCTCTTAATGATCGATCGGAATTTACCGGCTATACTGGTCAGAATTGGAACCGACGCTACCGCGAGTACTCCGAAAAGCTCAAGAGTGGTGATCTTTCTGATGTTGCCTATGTCCTCAAGGAACTTTTCCTCATCGGCAAGGACAAGGAGCTTTCATTCGGAGAGCGCAGACTTCTCGAGCAGGCCATGGGACTTGTTTCCATGGAACTCGCCTATTCTGTCGATCGAGACCAGGAATTGATTAAAGAAGATATTAACGAAATGTTTGCTGATGTTATTGCTGCACAGGAAGAAAAATCATAAGGGACTTGTCAACACGTCCGGTTTAGGGTACTCCGAAACTGTTGCCGCCTCTGCGGCTTGATTCATATATCCCACTACAATCGTTAATTGAGACGCGAAAGTCGTCACTGAATCAGACAAGAGGTAATTCTTTTACCGCCTTGGACGACGTTTTGATCGGTCCATTTCCATCCCCGATATATTTCGCTCCCTAGGAAATACGTTGACAGTCCCTCAGTAACCAAGACTCTCAACGCCTTTCTACCAAAACCTCTAAACATCGAAATTTCAAACCTATGGCCGAGAAAAAGACTGCAAAAGAAACCCCGAGAGGCAAAGGCAAGCCCGCCGCCCGAGGCAAGAAGAAAACTGTCGCTACCCCGAACGGGAATGGTGTCGACAGGCTGAATCTGGCTGAACTCAAGCTCAAATCCATGCAGGACCTCACGGACCTCGCTGTCCAGTTGGAGGTTGAGAACCCGAGCGGGTTGCGCAAACAGGAGCTCATTTTCGAGCTTTTGCAACAATGTGCTTCACAGAATGGACAAATCTTTGGTGACGGTGTCCTTGAAATCCTGCCTGACGGCTTTGGTTTCCTCCGTTCCCCGATGTACAGCTACATGCCTGGTCCTGATGACATCTATGTATCACCCTCGCAAATCCGTCGTTTCGGACTTCGCAAGGGTGATGTTGTTTCGGGGCAGATCCGCCCCCCCAAAGAGGGTGAACGGTATTTTGCTCTCCTCCGTGTCAGTGAAATTGGCTACGAGAAGCCTGAGCACTCCAAGAATCTCGTCCTTTTTGACAACTTGACGCCTCTGTATCCCGAAGAGCAACTCAAGCTTGAAAATGGTGACAAGAATTATTCTTCACGCATAATTGATCTGCTTGCTCCCATCGGCAAGGGGCAGCGCGGTGTTATTGTGGCCCCGCCCCGCACCGGTAAGACCATCATGTTGCAAACCATTGCCAACTCCATCAATGCCAACCATCCAGAGGTGGACCTCATTGTCCTGCTCATTGATGAACGGCCTGAGGAAGTGACGGACATGCAACGCACGGTCAAGGCCGAAGTGGTCAGCTCCACCTTTGATGAACCACCGCAGCGTCACGTTCAGGTGGCCGATATGGTCATCGAAAAAGCCAAACGCCTTGTTGAGCGCAAGCGGGATGTTGTTATCCTACTTGACTCCATCACACGCCTGGGCCGTGCTTATAATGCGGTGACTCCGTCGTCCGGACGAGTTTTATCCGGTGGCATCGATGCCAACGCCCTCCAGCGTCCCAAGCGATTCTTCGGTGCAGCACGCAATATTGAAGAAGGCGGTTCACTGACGATTATTTCAACCGCACTCATCGATACAGGGTCTCGCATGGACGAAGTCATCTTCGAGGAATTCAAGGGAACCGGCAACATGGAACTCTATCTTGACCGCCATCTCTCGGAGAAACGAGTCTACCCGGCTATTGACATCAACCGCTCTGGTACCCGCAAGGAAGAACTGCTTCTGGAAGAAGACGTTCTCAACCGCGTCTGGATTTTGCGCAAGCTCCTCTCGCCCATGAGTTCTATAGACTCCATGGAGTTCCTGCGCGGCAAGATGAAAGGGACGAAGAACAACAGACAATTCTTCGAATCAATGAGCAAATAGCAACCCAATGAAAATGACTCGAAGCGGCCTTTCAAGGCCGCTTCGTTTTTTGTGCAATCACACGGTCAAGGTTGCCATGAGACGCCAAATGGTTACTATGAACTCAGTTTCATTCTAACCGAGGTAAGCACGTGAAGCGGCTCCCCATCATTCTGACAATTTTCATCATCTGCATGACACTGGTTTTGACACCGGCTACCATGGCGCATGCCGGAATCCTCCCGGAAAAGCAGGTGACCATTCGCGATGAAAACGAAATGGGTCGAAAATTCGACAAGCTTATTCGTCTTCAGATGCCCATGGTCGGCGACACTCTCATCACCGACTATATTGAAGGACTTGTCCAACGCATTGTTGCGGCAAAACGCCCCATGCCTTTTCATGTCAAAAGCGCAGTGATTGCCAATTCCGCACTCAATGCCTTCGCAACTCCTGGTGGATTCATCTATGTTTTCACCGGGTTGATCCAAGCCGTGGAAAACGAATCTCAACTGGCTGGAGTCATAGCTCACGAACTTGGGCACGTCTCCCAGCGCCACATGGCGAGCCGGATAGAAAAACAGGGCAAGGTCGGCATGCTCACGATCGCCGGAGTTCTGGCCGGTGCCTTTCTTGGCATTGCCGGTGGATCTGGCTCAGGCAAAGCAGCTCAAGCCATCATACTCGGTTCCCAGGGAATGGGCACTGCTGCCATGTTGCAATACTCTCAGGAAGATGAAAATGAGGCCGACCATGTCGGCATGAACTCACTGGTCAAGGCTGGTTTCAATCCAGAAGGTATGCCACAGACTTTTGAGTTGATGCTCAAAAATCGCTGGTTCACCAGTTCAAGCTCTGAAATGCCCGCCTATCTTTCGACTCACCCCGGTCTTGCAGAGCGTATAGACTATCTCAACGGACGCATTAAGCGCATGCCCGAGTCCTTTTTGGATCGAAAGGACGACAACACGACCCTGGTCAAAGTCCAGGCTCTGGTTCGTTCCAAAATGTCACCTGAAACAACTGCCCTTGCTTATTATCAAAATATAGCACCTTCCAAATATACAGCGCTGGATTACATGGCACTTGGCAATGTCCAGGCCCGGCTCAAAAATATGGATCAGGCCGCCGTTGCTTTCAGCAAGGCCTTGGCCATGGAACATCAGGACCCACTGATCGCACGCGAAGCAGGGATTTTCTATTTCAAAGCAGATAGAAAGGCTGAGGCCTTCAGATACCTTCAGCTGGCAGTCATCAAAAACAAACATGATGCCCTGGCACTCTTTTACCTGG
Organism: Pseudodesulfovibrio piezophilus C1TLV30; assembly: GCF_000341895.1. Lineage (NCBI taxonomy): Bacteria > Pseudomonadati > Thermodesulfobacteriota > Desulfovibrionia > Desulfovibrionales > Desulfovibrionaceae > Pseudodesulfovibrio > Pseudodesulfovibrio piezophilus. Next base: position 1,143,413 of record NC_020409.1, read on the forward strand.
CTCGAATGCAAGCCGAAGCCGATCAGTATGACCGGGCCGCATCCAACATGCGCAAAGTCCTCGAGCTGGTCCCGGAAGACCCGGAAGTCCACCATCACCTCGGCATGATTCTCGGAGAATCCGGCGATGCTTTCAGCGGGAACCTGCACCTTGCCTACGCCGCCATATACTCTGGAGATATCGCAAAAGGCCGTTACCACGCAAAACAAGCCAAAACTGAAGCCAAAACCGACGCGCAGGAACAGCAACTCAAAGACCTTGAGTCAGTGATTAACGAACGGACAAAGAAAGACAACTAGGCGCTCCTTGAACACTGAACGGTTTTCACGTAGTTTGCTCTCCTTCCCAGTGAACAATAGCCTTAAGAAAAAAAGAAACACATGATCACCGTCAGGAACATAGAAGATATCAAGGACGTCATAGCCGGGTCATGTGTGACCATTGGCAACTTTGACGGCGTCCATAAAGGGCATCAGAAACTGATTCATCGAACCTGCTCCAGGGCAGAGGCACGAGGATTGGTCAGCGTTGTGGTCACTTTCGACCCACACCCGCTCAAAGTTCTGAGCAGTGATCGGAACCCGCCCTTCATCACACTCACGGAGCAAAAACTGGAACTCCTTTCACAGCATGGCCCACAAGTGTGTCTGCTGCTCCATTTCACCATGGAAATGGCAAAATTGACACCTGAAGAATTTGTTCGGAAATATCTGCTGGACGGCGTCAACATGAAGGAGTTGATCATTGGGTACGACTACCATCTTGGGAAAGGGCGCACCGGTGATTTCGCCACCCTGACCCGATTGGGCAAAGAAAACGGATTTACAGTCGACCGCCTCGATCCCGTCACCATTGAAGATGCCGTGGTCAGTTCCACCCGTATCCGCGATCTTGTTCATGCAGGCCATGTCTGGGCCGTACGCCCCCTCCTCGGCCGGTTTTATCAGGTCAAGGGAGAAGTTGTTCACGGCATGAACCGGGGCGGACGCCTCCTCGGATTTCCGACTGCAAACCTCAAACTCATGGATGAACTGTTTCCCAAACCTGGAGTCTACGCAAACTGGGTCGAAGTTGACGGTAGAGTCCACATGGGAGTGGCGAACATTGGCAGAAATCCGACTTTCGGCAATGACGCCCTGTCTGTTGAAGCCCACCTCCTTGATTTTAAAGGGGACTTGTATGGGCGCGATATTCGCGTTCATTTTGTTCAACGTATAAGAGATGAAAAAAAATTTTCCGGTATTGATGAACTCAAAGATCGGATCGGCAAAGACATCGAACTCGGCAGACAGATTCTCAGCCAACCCGAAGCCGAAATTCAACTGACCAGGCCCGCCTTCGAAAACGGTTCGACACAGAACCGGCAGGACTAGACGGAACCCAAAGCACCAAAAGAGCATCATGGGCCTTATCAATCAATTCTTCAATTATTGGCGCGATTTTGCCAAATCGTACAGCACTGTAGCCCCCTTCCGCTGGTTAGTCATCGGCGTATTGGTGGGCACCCTTTCCGGTCTTGTGGCCGTCGGTTTTTTCTGGTTGGTGGAAGCTGGAAAATTTATCCTCCAGCATCATCTCGCAGGTATTGTTTCGCCGGAACCCGCTGGTGAAGGAATTTTCCACGGCCCGGCAGGTGAATTTCGCCCATGGCTGATTCCGGTTTTCACGACCGGAACCGGCCTTCTCACGGGCTGGCTCATTAATAAATATATCCCGGAGGCTATTACCGGTGGAACAGATGGCACAGACGCCACTATCAACGCATTCCATAACCAGGGAGGTATTGTCCGTGCCCGCGTTGCAATCATTCGCGGCCTGACTTCAATCCTGACCATTGCTTCGGGAGGCAGTGCCGGACGAGAAGGTCCCATTACCCAGATGGGTGCCGGAGTCGGCACATGGTTAGCCACTAAATTTGCTTTCTCTGCCAAGGAAAGGCGACTGCTTCTGCTCTCTGGAGCAGCAGGAGGTCTGGGGGCCATATTTCGTGCACCGCTCGGTGGTGCCCTGACAGCCGTCGAGGTTATTTACCGTGAGGATTTCGAAGCTGAAGCGATTCTGCCGTCGGTCATGAGTTCGGTCGTTTCCTACTCCATCTTCACATTCTTCTATGGAACCGAGCCCATTTTCAGTATCCCACGTTTTTCCTTCAGTGATCCACGAGAGTTGATCTTCTACACCCTGCTCGCTTTTGTTTGTGCCGCAGCAGGCTGGATGTATATTCGTACTTTTACCATCATAAAATACAATATATTCTACCCGCTGAGGGAAAAGCTCGGTATTATCTGGTCAATGGGTATAGGCGGACTTGCCATGGGATTGCTTGGTATTCTCTACCCCTATACCGCCTCAGACGGATTCATCACAGGCGGTCTGCTCTCCGGTGGATACGGTTGGCTTGAACTCGCCATCCTCGGTCAAATACCAGCCCTTGCCATGTGCTACATGATAGTCGGCAAGACCGTGGCGACATCCATTACCATCGGTTCCGGGATGTCAGGCGGCATGTTTGCCCCGGCCTTGTTTGTTGGTGGTTTGTCCGGCGGGCTTGTCGGCAAAATGGGCAATCACTTTTTCCCGGACATTGTGACGCAACCGGGTGCCTACATCCTTGTGGGCATGGCTGCGTTTTTCGCAGGTGTGGCGAATGCTCCCATCGGCCCACTCATCATGGTCACGGAGTTGACCCAGGGCTATGGACTCCTGGCTCCGCTGATGCTCGCATCAGCCCTATGCCTGGTCCTTGGCCGCAACTTCTCTCTCTATGAACATCAGGTGGAGAACAAATTCGACTCCCCGGCTCATGCTGAAGATGCAACGATTAACGTGCTCGAACAAATGCATGTGACCGATTTTTACAACCCAGGAGAAGTGGTCGTGCTTCAGGAATCCACGACGCTCAAGGAACTGACGAACGTCATCGCCAGTTCAGACCAACTCAACTTCCCTGTCAAACGGGCTGATGGTTGGTATGCGGGAATGATTTCCATCAACAATGTCCGCAATTGGATGTTTGAGGAAGGATTACACGATCTTATCGTTGTACGGGATCTCATGTCCAGACCCGTTTACGTTCGTCCAGACTATGACCTTTACCAGGCCCTTCTCCGCTTCGTAAATACGGATTATGCACAGATTCCGGTTGTTTCACAGACAGATACCAGCGACATTATCGGCCTCATCAATCGGGATGATGTCTTCCAAGCCTATGCCGAGGCCATTGCCGAGGTAAAAGGTGAGGACAGCGAGGAAACGGCCATACCACCTGAAGGGTCAGCTGCTCTCTAGACTGATACTAGTAACAAAAAGTCCCCGTCGAACACCAAGTTCAACGGGGACTTTTTTATTGATTCACTCTGACCTTTAGAGAATATATCGAGACAAATCGCGATCTTCAATGACGTCGTCAATTTGTTCCTTGACGTACTCGCGGTCGATCACAATCTGTTGTCCCGATTTATCAGGAGCTTCAAAAGACAGATTGGCCAATATCTTTTCCATAATAGTATACAATCTCCGAGCGCCGATATTCTCGGTCTCTTCATTGATTTTTTCGGCATTACCCGCAATCTCTTCCAATGCTTCCTTGGAGAAATCCACGCTCACACCTTCTGTCTCAAGCAGAGCTTTGTACTGCACAGTCAACGCATTTTTAGGCTCGGTCAGGATACGGTAGAATTCCTCCTTGTGCAGAGACGCCAGTTCCTCACGAAGGGGAAAACGTCCCTGTAGCTCGGGAATAAGATCAGACGGTTTGGCAAAGTGAAAGGCACCTGCCGCAATAAACAGGATATGATCAGTCTTGACCATGCCATATTTCGTATTGACAACGCTCCCTTCAACAATAGGGAGCAGATCACGCTGAACACCCTCGCGGGACACGTCGGCATTCCCCCCGGCATCCTGACGAGAGGCGATCTTATCCATCTCATCAACAAAGATGATCCCCTGCTGTTCCACACGCTCCCGCGCCAGCTCATTCACTACATCCGGGTCAATAAGCTTGTCTGCCTCTTCATCAATAAGAACCTGATAGGCCTCCTGAATCTTCATCTTGCGGGGCTTGCGCTTTCCTGGAAACATATTGGAAAAAGCGCTTTGCAGATTTGATCCCATCTCTTCCATGCCCGGAATAGCCATGATTTCAACCTGCGCTCCCGACTGAACAGTGACCTCCAATTCAACCTCGCGGTCATCAAGCTGACCTGTTCGAAACATCTGCCGAAATTTCTCGCGCGTGGAATCATCCTTTGGAGATTCCGATTTCTCTTCAATCTCGCCGTTCGGTGATCCCATGAAAAATCCGGCGGGATTGGCTGATTTGGCATTGTTGCGAGGCAACAAAAGATCAAGCAAACGCTCTTCAGCGTTTTTCTCCGCCTTGATGCGCACCTTCTCGGTCTCTTCCTTGCGGACCATGGTAACACCGATTTCCATCAAGTCACGAATCATGGATTCAACATCCCGACCGACATACCCAACCTCAGTAAATTTGGTCGCTTCGACTTTGAAGAAAGGGCACTTGGCCAACCGAGCCAAACGTCGTGCAATCTCGGTCTTACCAACTCCGGTCGGTCCCATCAGAATGATATTCTTGGGGGCAATTTCATCTCTCAGTTCAGGGTCCAGCTGCTGCCGCCGCCACCGGTTACGCATGGCTATGGCAACCATACGTTTGGCCGCGTTCTGACCGATAATATATTTATCAAGTTCGGATACGATCTCTCGTGGTGTCAAATTACTCATGGAAATGCCTCCGGCGATTCAAAACTCTCTCAAGCGGAGAGGGGAGAACCTCATATTTTATTAAATAATATCCTCTCAACGCGGGAGAGGAAACATTGATTGATTGACAATTCGGCATGGATAGGAAGAGCAGAGGACTTCCTGAACAATGCTCAGAAAAAACTACTTATCCTGTGTTTCAAGGATGATATTGCTATTTGTATACACGCATATTTCAGCGGCAATTTCCATTGCCTTTCGAGCAATATCCTTGGCTGGCATCTCTGTATTGCGTTGAAGAGCACGGGCTGCCGCTGTGGCATAGGCTCCGCCAGATCCAATGGCGGCAACGCCGTCATCAGGCTCTATAACATCTCCATTTCCGGTAATTATCAAAATATGCTCACCATCTGCCGCAAGCAACATGGCTTCAAGCTTTCGCAGATATTTATCGGTCCGCCAATCCTTGGCCAACTCAACCGCCGCCCGAATGAGATTCCCCGAATAGGTCTCCAATTTGGATTCAAACCGCTCGGAGAGGGTAAAAGCATCAGCTGTTGCTCCGGCAAAACCAACTGTGACTTTATCTTTGTATATCCGCCGAACCTTGCGGGCGGTATGCTTCATGGCAATTGACTGACCGAAAGTTACCTGGCCATCGCCTGCCACGGCTGTTCCCAAGTCGTCCTTGACCGCAATAATAGTCGTTCCTCTGAGTTCCATTCTTTCTCCTTGCCTGATTAGAAAAGATCTTTGGCGACGGCAGCCCATATGTTGTAGGTGTCAGCGCCATGCAGGACCATGCCTGCCTCCGAAACCAATCCTGCTGCAAGCCCTTCTTCAAGGGTCGCAAGAGCACACCGTGCGGCATCCTCATGAGGATAGCCGAACACTCCACAGGATATGGCCGGGAAAGCGATTGTCGTTATTGAGTGATGATGAGCCAGTCGAAGACTGTTCAGATAAGCGTTTCGCAGCAGGTGTGATTCATGTGCTGTTCCACCTCGCCAAAAGGGGCCAACGGTATGAATTATATACCTTGCCGGGAGGTTGAAACCAGGCGTCAAGAGAGCCTCCCCCACGGGGAGAGACCCGATGCTTTCAATGATCACCTGACATGCAGCATGCAGTAAATCCCGCCCTGCGGCATGATGTATTGATCCGTCAACTCCACCTCCACCAGCCAACTCCGAATTAGCTGCATTGACTATGGCATCCACAGCAAGAGTCGTGATGTCGTCCTGTCGGATGAAGAGGTGGCCGGAGCCGATTTCCCAACGTAGCATGGTATCTGGAATTATAAATCGCCCAAAGCAAATAGCAAGAGGTGAAACGGCTTTTGTTCAAACGAATGCAATCCACAAAAGGCCAAGCTCGATTTTGAAGTAGATGAGACAAGAGAACTCTCAAATGCAGCATTCAATGAAAAGAGTGAAAAAACCTGGAGAGAGACGGAGACTCCCCTTCCCCAAATTGAAATGGACATAAAGAAGCAGCAGGAAGGAATAAAATTATTTGATCAATTCGCCAATAACAAATGAGTCAAGCTTTTCGAACATGCATCGTGTCGTTTCAACCCATATATTTCGAGTCAAGCATCCCTCGGCCATGGGGCACCCTTCACAATCGTTATCCGCGCATGCACAATCATCGTACTTTGGCGGGCATTCCATGATGCGCACAATGTCTCCCACTGTGATGTCAGTCGCTGGAATCGCAAGAGTATGCCCTCCCTGTGGACCACGACGACTGACGATGAGTCCGGCTTTACGCAATTCTCGAATCAATTTTTCAAGATATTTTAGTGGAATATCCTGCCGTTCAGCAATATCACGACTCAACACTGGTCCGTGTTGCCCATGCACGGCAATATCAAGGACCATTCTCGTGGCGTATCTGCTTTTGGTCGTTATGCGCATGGTTTCTTCGTGGAAATCGTCGAGCCGTGAAATATGAAAAAGGCAGTCTTGACATCGCATGGACCGCGAAAAGACATACGCTCTTTCGGATTGACTCTGAATCTACTGAGTTAAATATCCGACCCGGCGAAGAGTCGCCGGGCCGGTTCAATGACATCGGGAGGAGCGTTATTCCTCTTCTTCCTTGGGCTTCAAATGATCAGGCACAAGAGCCATTTCGATCAACAGAGGCTTGAGGAAAGACCACTTGATACCAATCTCGTACTCTTCTTCAAGATCACGAATCGCATCCCAGCAGTTATGGCATGGGGCAATGACAAGTTCTGCCCCGGTTTCAATAATCTGGTCACGCTTCTTACGAAGCGCCACATTACGTTGTGGGCGGTATTTACCGACACCGTTGAAACCACCGCCGCCGCCGCAGCAGTAGTTGTGCTCACGCCGATCAGCCATCTCAATGAAATACTCGGGCTCAACGATGTAAGACATGATTTCACGAGTGATATCGGCAAGACCGTGATTACGGACATAGTTACAGGAATCCTGGAGCGTCACAGGACGTTTCAACCGCTTGGCCGGATCAATTTTGAGCCGACCGGTTCGAAGCACCTCAGCGACCCATTCCACATAGTGAATATAAGGACGAGGCGGCAACCCGTCTGGACGACCGGCCCAATACGGACCTTCAATGACGGTGGCACGGTGGGCGTGTCCGCACTCGGTGCCAACCACTCGCTTCGGCTTGAGGCGCTCGATTGCTTCATAGACAGTCTTGACCTGCATTGTGCAGGCTTCCCAATCCCCTGCAAACATGGAAAGAGACGTCTGTTCCCATCCCTGACTGGGCATGGTCCAATTTTCTCCGGTCAAATGAAACAAAATCGCAGCCTCGGCAATATCCTCGGGATAATGCTTTGGTTCGCGAGCGTTGAGGGTGTACATAATATCCGCGCCTTCCACATCCATGGGAATTTTCAGGCCCGGCCACTCCTCTTCGGTCTCCTCTTCCATCCATTCGCATGTCTCGACCCAGTCTTCTTCAGTGACATTCATCTGAGCGCGATACACGCGGTGCATCCCCGCGCCGATCTTCAGTTCCCATGGGAAAAAACCCTGAGAATTGAGCAGACCGCGCAAGTAGCTGAACATCACCCCCATATCTATACCGTGCGGGCAATAATGCCCACAGCGGTTGCAACAGGTGCACTGGGACCAAGCGACATCCATGCAATGACGCATGAATTCGTTCGTCACATTACCATTTTTGCGAACAATCTCGCCCAGTGTAGACTGAATCTTGTAGGCAGGGACCTGCTTGGGGTCTTTATCATTCACTTCATACAGGAAGCAGGCATCAGCGCAGAGGCCACAATGGGCACACATTTCAAGCCAGGTCTTGAGCCTGGACTTGAGAGTCGCTTTCAAAGACGCCTGGAGCTTCTCGACATCAACGTCGAGTTCTTCCATTTCTTTATAATATTGCTTGCCACCGGTATCCGCAAGCACCTCTGAAAGGTACTCTTCGGTATTAATCGGGGTTCTATTGCACAGCTTTCCTTCAGGCATTTTGCTTCTCCTTGTTCGCTCGACCTACCAGTCGAAGCTCTTGTACTTCATGCCGCCGCGCTTGATGCCGAAGTCCATGCCGAGCTGGGCACGGGTCCAGAAAAAGCCCACAGCGTGGAACAGCTTGGTAAACGGCAAAAGCACGATCCAAGCCAAACCACTGACGATGTGAACAAGCAGCCAGAAGTTGTAATCGCCGATCTCATGCACGACCAGATAGCCGGAAAGAAACGGAGCGATGGAAACGAGGAGCACAAACCAATCCTTCGCATCGGTAATGATGCGAACCTCAGGCAGGATCATGCGGCGTATGGCAATACACGCGGCCGCTACCAACATGGCGACAGTCCAGAAATCCGCCGCCCCCATGGAAATAGTGGGCCAGGAAATGCCAAAACGCTCCTGCAAGATGACAGCGTGCCCTGCCAGGAATAACGGAACACCCAGCAGGCCGATGTGGAACACGAAAAACATGATCGTGAATCCGGGTTTTGCTCTCCAGCTATGATTGCCGAAGGGAATGAGAAAAGCCAGGATAGAGCGGATGGCTCCCTTGGCACCGGCTGCGGGATGTGCGGAATACGCCACACGATCCAGCTTCCAGCTCAGGCCTTTGATGAAGAATATGGTACGGGTAATCATACCGACAATGGCGATGGCACAAACCAGCCAGAGGATCGGTCCCGTTAACAGTTCATACATGGTTTAACTCCTCGTATGCTGCCGTTAGTCTTTGTCCCTGCTGAACAGGAACTTCCAGTAGGCCACGAAGACCACGAGCGACGCACCCATTAGAATATATACCCACCCTTTGGTGGCGAGCAAAAAATCCTGCAAGGTATAAATTGCATGTTCCATTTTGTCGTCCTCCTAAGGATTAATGTTCATCCTTGTAATCCGGGTGATCATAAAAGATCGGCGTCTTACTGGCGATGAACTTAAAGGTTACGACGAGCATGGTGCAGACGAACAGCGTCACACAGATCTCCTGCCAGCTCGGGACATATCGCATCTCGGAAGGCAGGCGATAATTGAAGGCTATCAGTGACACGTTGAGACGATTGAGGACAATGCCCAGAACAGTCAGTAACGCAGTCCACCGGATCAGCTTGAGGTTCTTCTCCCGCGCGCCAATGGCGTACAGAAAGGACGGCAACAGGACAAAACCCAGCACCTCGAACAGGAACCACTCGCCCCAGCCGGTGAACAGAAGATGCCACTCATTATCAGCGGCAATGCCGATCACCTTGATGAAGAAGTAGCCCATGAGCACCCAGGAAGCACCTTTGGCAAATCCATAGTACAGGTCGTCATGCTGCCCCAAATATTCCTCACTCATCTTGCCATGCAACGTTGAGGAGCCATGGGACAGCCAGCCTTCCAGCATGACCATGGAAAGCCCCGCCGCTACCGACGAAACAAAGAACTGTGTCGGCAGATAGCTGGAATACCAGAGAGGATGCAGTTTCGAAGGGGCAATGATATACAATGCGCCGAGCGAAGACTGATGCAGTGTGGAGAGCACAACGCCGAAAACAGTCAGGGCGATGGTGCACTTGTGAATCATCTTTCTGAGTCTTTTCTGGCCGAAGAATTCAAGAGCGGCCGGAGAAAACTCCAGAAACAGGACGGTCAGATACAAGGCAACACACAAACCGACTTCGAAAAGCATGGATGTGGTGCCCCGGGAAACCGCGAACGGATAAGGCAAACGCCAGGGGCGGCCCAGGTCATACTGCAATGCCACAACGACAAAGAGATACCCGAGAAACGCGGTCAGGATAGCCGGGCGCACAGCCGCGTGATGTTTCTTCATGCCGAAGAGATACACAGCAGAAGAAGTGACATAGCCACCTGCCGCCAGAGCGACTCCGCAGAGCAGGTCGAATCCGATCCAGATACCCCAGGGGTTATTGTTATCAAGGTTTGTCACGGCCCCGATTCCCCAGCCAAAGCGCCACACAGTCAGTCCGGCACCAAGAATGAGGATCAATCCGGCAATGACATTGAACGGAGTGAACAGTGATTGTTTGGTTTGGGCTTCAGTCGTCATTTATGCGCCCTCCTCTTCCTTTTCGCCATCGCCTTCTTCGGCAGCCTTCAAGGCTTCCTCCACGGCTTTAGCGACTTCACGTTTCACAGTGGCTTCCTTGTCGTTGGCGGCGCGCACCATAGCGGCCTTCATATCGGCGTTGGCCTTTTCCTGTGTCTGTGTAATGGCCTCGGCAACGGCGTCGGCCTTTTCCTTCTTATTGATCTTGTCTGTCCGCGTCGTGATGCCATAGACACCTGCCAACAACAGGGGCCACAAGGCAGGAACCATGGCAACAACGGACAAAGCGCCCGAGTTTAATTCCGGCCCGGATTTTACCCCGAGATCTTCACGCATACCGATCTGCTCAAAGGGAACACCAGAGAGGTAAAGCCAGCTCGTGCCGCCCACTTCATGCTCGCCATAGAGATGATCAATGTATTTTTCAGGATTGGCTTCGATCCGATTACGCGCGATCTTGATAAGTTCATCACGTTCTCCATAGATCAATGCCTCTTTGGGGCAACTGGCAACGCATCCGGGCATGCTGACCTTACCGCCTTTGATGTGCGGTTCGCACAGATGGCATTTGATAACTTTGGGAGTAATCGGATCGTTATAGGTATAAGTCGGTATCTCGAAAGGACAGGCGACCATGCAGTATCGGCAGCCGACACAAAGGGATTCGTCATATGTGACGGCCCCGGAAGGTTGCTTCTTGAACGCCTTGACAAAGCAGGCAGATGCACAGGATGGCTCCAGGCAATGCATGCACTGAATCTTCCTGAACACGGACTGTCCATCCGGCTCTGTGTATTTATTGACAACGGTATAGGCATCGTTCTCGGTACGCCGAGGCGTCTCGAGAACCGAGAGATCAGTAAACGGCTTTTCCGGTTTGGCCAGACCATTGATCTCGTTGCAGCCCGCTTCACACTTGCGACACCCGATGCAGCGCGTGGCATCGAAGAGCACGCCCTTGCTTCCCGGATATCCTTCAAAGTGTACATTTCCAGCGGCTTGAGCCTTGGTCGGGAGTGCGGCGGAAATGCCCGCCGCTCCCATCAGGCCGAGGAAGTTTCTTCGTTTCATGGATGACTCCTAGTGTATTTTCACCGGGTTCGGATTACTTCTTCTTGTGGCAGCCTTGAGCATCGTCGCACGTCGTGGAGACGGGCTTCTCAAGCTTCATGGCTGCGTGACAACCCATGCACTGACCGTGGTATGCGGCCTTCAAACCTGGCATGTCGGGCCGTTCTGGATTGAACGGAGCGCCATGGCAGCTTGAGCATTTGGGCGGTGTTTTGGACGCCGGGCTGTTATGATGACATCCCTGACAGACAAGCGTCTCCTGACCATGGAAGTAACCAGCCATCGTATCGCCCTGCATCTCCTTGATTAGTCGTTTGACAATCTTGCGATGCGGGAGCGTGCTCGGCCCGAACTGGTCGGACAGGGAATCGATGACAACTTTTTCCGGAATATCGGCATCCGAGATGGTCGCCACATCGTGATTACGCATGGCGAGAGCGGCTGCGGCTTCGGCTTTCACGACATCCTTTTCGGGCAATTTGCCATCCACATATAATCCGGTAAGGGATGCTTCGTGGCATTTGGCGCAGGTCGCCTTGTTCGGAGCCTTGTTTTCAGCCATTTGGCTATGACACCCGGCACAGACTGCTTTCTCTTCCTGTCTGGTCTTGTGGCAACCAATACATCCCTGCATGTTTGTCTTTAGATGCATGTCACCGGCTTGTTCAAAGAACTTGCCATCCATGGAGCCTTCACCCACATGGCAGGAACGGCAGTCCTTCAGGTACGTTTCATGCTTGGCATGATCAAAAGGAACAGGACCAATATTCGACATGGCCTTACCGTTCTTGACGGCAACCAGCAACGTGACATCAGGTTGTCCACGCTTGAGACGGGGGACGTCGTTGACAATCTTGATATCAGCCTGCTTCGCGGCAGTGTGACACCCTTCACAACGGATCGGGCCGGATTCCAACTTCTTGGCCGTGAAATCCTTATGGCAGGAAACACACGCAGTATGTGCAACCTGATCAAATGAAGGAACAGTCAGATCAGCCGATTTCACTGTCGGCTCTGCCATATGACAATTACGACAATTCTGTTCCTTACCTTTGGCAGGAACGAGCTTTTTGGCCGTTTCGTCGTAGACATGGTGACAGGTGTCACACTTTTCTTCGCCACCGGTCGCCTTGATGTGACGATAGTGAAGCGACTTGTCCATTGTGATAGACGTCCAGTCACTCTTGGCTGGCTTGGTGGTGTGACAGGAACGGCACTGGCCGTCCAGGGGACCGGACTTCTGACCGGCATCGATCATGTCCTTGTGGCATCCAATACACTCGGTATGATAGATGCTTTTGATGGTGTCTGGGTCATCATCGACCAGACGCTTGAATTTGATGGAAAGTTTTCCTTTGGAATCCTTTTCGTGACATGTCGCACAGTCCTTGCCCTGTTTGGCAAGGGCATCAGCGTGCATGTCATGATAAAAGGTTACCACGGGCAGTTCAAGCTTTTCGAACTTTGCCAGCGTATCGATAGTCACGGCGTCGGCTCGCGCCTCAGAGGCGGCCTTTGCCTGTGCGTCCAGGCCATGGGCCTCCAGACAGACGATCGATGTCGCAGCGAACACGAAAAGGATTCCAGCCCAAAATAGCAGTCGTCTTCCTTTCTCCATAACGCATTCCTTAATAAGTTAGTGGAATACTATGCACCCTCTCCAACCAACTGCCCCAAAGCCGCGCGCTTGCTGTACGATGCGTACGCGCCACCGACACCCGAACAGGCGAAACACTTCGCCTAAACGGTCGCCGAGGCATCTCACAGGTTGCAGCAATGCGCGGACGGCGCCAGTGCAACGAGCCCTCAATCCAGGCATTTATTCAACCGAAGTTTCGACAAGACGCACCTGTAGAACAGACGCAACACGCGAATCGACCGGGTGATAAAAACCCTTTGTCCATGAGACAGATTTGCTTGAGATTAGCCCCTCAGCTAATTTCAGTTCGCAACCGACGCTCTGCGCCCCCGCTCCTTTTCCCCTCGGAACACGGTGCATATCGTCTTTACGAATTGAGCTTAAAAACAGAGTGTTACGTCTATTTTTGCCCCAAGCTCAATAACCCTGCCTATTCAGCAGGATTGATTCTATACCGAACTGGTATACAACCATCAAGATATCGTCAAGTCATTCCCGGTAAAAAACACGCCCTCTATACAACCGACCGGAATAATTTCGCCTTTCCCGTGTTCTGAAAAACAGCCACCCTTCATGGCCGTGTGTGCATTCAGATTTATCGCATAAAGTGCTTTATTTCATACCTTTATAGTCTGAAATGATTCATCTCCTTTTTGGTAGACAATCTCCAATTCCGCGTCAAGAAGGAAAACTATCATCGCCCTTTTTTTGTAAAAGAGATATGCTCATTTCAATTTTACCGGTTGCACCAAAAGTGTTCACATGGACACATCCATATTCAAAAAAGGTTTGCCAAACCTACGGACAGCCATACCATGAATGCAAAATCGGAAATGTCTCCTCAAACATGCCGCCTCTCTTCCATGCACAAACTGCAAAGGTGGAGTCCTCTTTTCCTTTGCCTCGCTTCCCATCGAGGACGGTCTTTCTGCTTCGCCCTTGTTGCCAGTGCGCTTCTTGCCTTGACTCTGCCACTGGTCAACATTGTGTTCATTTACCCCGCTTTTACAGAAGTCTTCGTACAAGGACTCGAGCGGGATGCCACTCGAATCGGCGAATATATCCTTCCACCTTCCTTGAAAAATACCGAACTTCGACCGGGAGTAATGACCAACCGTTTTTTTGCCGACATATACAAACTCGAGCAAAGCTTCGGCCTGCTCAGAGTGCGAGTGTTCTCCTCCAGTGGCGAAGTCATTTATTCAGACGAACCAACGGATATCGGCCATCTCCATGATAAACCATACTTTCACGAACACCTTCTCAAAGGCGAGACCTACAGCAAACTTATTGTCAAGAACACAACAGACCTGGATGGAAAAACCGTCACTCTTGATGTCATAGAAATATATGTTCCATTTCTCAATGGAGACAAATTCCTCGGCGCTTTTGAAATGTACTATGATATCAGTGAACGAATCAGCAGGCTGGAAACACTGCTTTTCTATTCGACTGCGGCGATGACGGTCATGGTTGCGGGACTTCTGGTCGCTCTGCTTTTTCTCCTCAAGAAGGAGGCAGCGCACCAACTTGAACGCATTCGGGCCGAACAACTGAAGGACGATATGGACAGAATCGTCCAACACGATCTCAAATCCCCCATAATCAGCATCCTGACCGGATTAACCTACCTTGACGAGTTCACGGAGATGACAGAAGAGCAAAGGGATATCATGACCGATATCAGGCAAGCTGCCAGCCGCTCCATGGACATGATCAACCGAAGCCTGGATTTCTACAAAATGGAATCCGGCCAGTACCAATATATTCCGGGTCCCATGGATTTACTCACGATCGCCAACCGGGTCGTCAAGGACCTCAGTGGATTTGCCGAAGCACGGGGAGTGGAGATGCTCGTCACATACAACGGCAGCATTCCCACGGACAAGGACGCCATGACTTTGGAAGCGGACGATACCCTGTGTTATACAATTCTTGCCAATGTAATCAAAAATGGCATTGAAGCGTCCTCCCCCGGAGAACGAGTCACCGTTTCCCTGACTAATACAGAGTCACTACAAGTCGTTGTTCACAACCAAAGAACCGTCCCGGAAGGAATCAGGCAGAGTTTCTTTGCAAAGGCAAGCACGGAAGGCAAGGCCTCGGGCACCGGACTCGGGACATATTCTGCCAAGCTTATGACCGAAATCATGAATGGAACCATCACCATGAATACATCCGAGGAAAACGGCACCACGATAACCATGACTCTGCCCCGCCTCGGCCCTGAATAAACACAAGGAGAGTCCATTGCCTTTCGTCAATATCCGTATCACCAAAGAAGGCGCGACAGCCGATCAGAAACAACTGTTGATAGCAGGTGTCACCGACCTGCTGGCAAATGTCCTTGGAAAAAATCCCAAGACCACTTTTGTTATCATAGATGAAGTGGATACAGATAATTGGGGGATAGGAGGTGACCCCGTCACGCTGTTACGAAAAGACAAACAGCATAGCCAAGACTCCTGAACCGGGCTTTCCCGGATCATATCATCTTTTGAGCTGTAACGTCATGCGCACGTCAGCCACCATGGCTCTTTCATGGTTGACAAGGACAGGGTTGAATTCAGCCTCCCATACCTGAGGGAGATCAAGTGCCATCTGCGACATGGTCAGAAGTATATCCTCAAGTGCGGTAAAATTGACAGGCTGCTCTCCCTTGATTCCTTTGAGCAGCATATACGATTTGATTTCCCGAACAATTTCAAAGGCATCCTGACGGGACAGCGGAGCCAGACGAAATGAGATATCCTTCATGATTTCCACATGGATACCGCCCAATCCGAACATCACCATCGGACCAAACTGTTCATCACGCTTGAAACCGATAATGACCTCTTTCACTCCGGGAGGAGCCATTTCCTGTACCAGGCATCCTGCAATATAAGCATCCTGCCGCATACGCTGGGCCCTGGAAGTAATTTCATGAAAAGTCCGCATCACCTCATTGGCATTTCTCACATTGACTTTCACACCATCCACATCGGACTTGTGCGAGATATCCGGCGATGCAATCTTGAGTACCACGGGATAACCGATTTCCTCGGCAGCCACGAGAGCCTCCTCACTGGAGCGAACCAACACGGTCCTCGGTGTAGGCAGCCCATACGCCTTGACAATCTCCTGCGCTTCAAATTCCACGATCTCCGCGACATTGCGCTGTTCATGCGTCTGAATGACTTGCATGGCCCGCGCTCTATCACGCTCGATTTCCTTATAAACAGGCTCCGGCCGGTTCTTCCAAAGGTAAAATTCATACATGGCTTCAATGGCTTTAACTGCTGCCTCAGGAAAAGCATAACAGGGTATCCCCGCATCCATAAGCATTGCCCGCGCCTTGCGAATACGAGTCTTCCCCATAAAACAGGCAAAAACAGGTTTCCCACTTTTACGAGCTGTATGAATGACAGCCTTTGCGGTCTCCTCTATTTCCACGGTAGCCGTAGGAGTCAATAAGACGAGAATGGAATGAACCATGGAATCTTCGCTTACCACACCCAAAGTACGCCGGTAGCGTTCAGCATCGGCATCGCCAATAATATCCACAGGATTATAAAAAGCGGCGTAGCTGGGAAGAAATTCCTGAAGCCGTTGTACGGTCTTTTGCGATAAGGCAGCCATACTCAGTGCGGAGCGATCAGCCGTATCAGCGGTCAGAATGCCCGGCCCTCCCGAATTGGTTACCACAGCAAGGTTTGGCCCCTTGGGTAAAGGTTGCGTTGAAAAAGCCTGTGCGAGATTGAATAATGTCGCGACATCATCCACCCGAATAACACCAGCTTGCCTGAAAGCTGCAGAATATGTCTGATCCGATCCGGCGATAGCTCCTGTATGCGATGAAGCCGCTTTGGCTCCCGCTGCTGTCGTCCCGGATTTGATCATGATCACCGGCTTATTCAGGCTCGCTCTCCGGGCCTGACGGAGAAACTCCTCGCCGCGCTCAACATTTTCCACATAGCCAAGAATGACTTTGGTCTCTTCATCTTCATTGAGATATTCCAACATATCCGCTTCATCGAGAACCGCCTTGTTTCCCAATGACACAAATTTTGAGAACCCTATATTTTCACCAAGAGCCCAATCAAGAATCGCGACACAAAGTGCTCCGGATTGAGAAAAAAATGCAATGGAGCCAGGGATGGGATTCCCAGAGGCGAAAGAAGCATTCACCCCGGCGGAAGCATTGATCATACCAAGGCAATTTGGACCAAGAAGTGCCATTCCAGACTCTTCGCATACTTCGACTATTTCTCGTTCAAGAGCATAGCCGTCCTTTCCCGCTTCCTTGAAGCCGGCAGTAATCACAATAACCGACTTGGTGCCAACGGAAACCAACCTCTTGAGAGACGGTATGACCGATCCTCGCGGTACCGCCACTACGCCGAGATCAACTCCACGCGGTAGGGATTCGATATCATTGAAGACGGAGACCCCTTCTATGACCTTTGCGTTGGGGTTTACAGGATACAGTTTTCCCTTGTAGCCAGCCTGTAACATGTTGGAAACGACTGTATGCCCCACTTTTCCGGGGGTACTTGATGCGCCGATAACGGCGACAGTGTCGGGATAGAAAAATGCTTGAAGATGGTCCTTGGCGCTCAAATCGGCTCCTGATTCATGACTGAGGTTACTCACTTGGTACGCCGAGGAGCCTAACCTGAAACAGGCGAAAGGAACAAGGAAAGTCTTGCTCAGGCTGTGAGCCACTCAATGGCCGATTCACGACATCTGAACAGGCGAAAATTGATGGATCTATTACTGTAAATAGTCTCTACAGTCCGAAAAACAGTATGATCCTGATTACCGACAAGACACGCTATACGAAGCCCCAAAGTCGGAAAATCGGCTTCGTCCAACCGCTCGGCAACCCGAATAATATCAAGAACATCAAGATCTATACGGACGTCCCTGTCATCGAGAAGAATTCGTCGTGTGCCAGCATCACGGACCAAGTCTATAATGGTCTCTGCTTTTTCCAAAAAATCGTCGTACCCAGAGATACCACCTCGAGTCACAATGGTGAGCCATAGATCGTTCTGATTGATTTCCACAGTATAACCCATTGGGATTGCCTAACCTAATCAAAATAGGCCGTCAACCAACCCCCTGAGATTCATCGGGCAAAATACGTCCTCCCTTTCTCGGAAAATAGTATCTGCCACATCCAAAGCATCTTCTCTCTCCCACAGCCATGCAGAACGCCCGGCTCAAATTTCATACCCCATACTGTCTCCCAAGTCCGCATAGACAAAGAGTTCCGTTGCCTTATCCCCCACGGAATCTCGAAAAGCTCCCAACCATTCGGTTTCGCCGAACGTATGCATAGGAATGAAGACTCGTGCACCGGTCTCTCGATACGCTTCCGCTCCCCCTGCCAGATTTTCCAACCGCTTATCGACATTTGAAAAAACCACATGGGGTTTGAATTCGTGGACACGAATCATGGCTTGTTTGAAAAAATGAGCAGTAAACGATTCTTCTCTGGCCGAAGCGGATTTCCAAATCCACTTGGCGAGGTCTCCACCGTAGTAAAACCGGAAATCGCCATCCTGCACGAGAAAAGCCACCCCCAAATCGTTACTCATGAGAGTCTCTATACTCAACCCGGCAGAGGTATAACTTTCATCAGGCTCCACGATAAGGGTCTCGCAATCTGCCGGAATGACCTCCGGACGCATTTCAAGAACATCATCAGAAATAATATAATGAACACTCGAGGCAGTACTCGCCATAGTCTTAAGGTCTTCATTCAGATGGTCATCGTGACTATGGGAGATAAAGACGGCTAAATTACGACCTGCCACCCGATTCTGCACCACAGCCTCAGCTCCTTCAGGCAGATGCATATCCCCTGGATAGTCAAAAAGAAATGTTCGACTTGGAGTCTCCAGCACAAAACAATTATGATGTATATAGGTCACGGTTATCTGCATAGATGCCTCACTCGTATTCATTTGGGTTCAGGCAAAGTCTACCAAATGAGAAGGAGGCTGTCCCGCCTTATGACTCACCCCCACCTTGCCAAAGCAGGCCCAATTGATGAAAGCACATCATATTGGAATTAGCACGGTCAAAGACTCAGTCCATCTCTTGAGCCAACCCTGTTGATAAATTAAACTCTCCATTTGAGATAAGACGTTTGCCTCGCTGTGGATAAAAATAAAACCACACCCAGAGAAGTTGCCCCGAGTCGAGCAAAACCTCAATCTCTTCCCGCCGGGAGAATCGTGGGTGCCCTTCGACTCCATCAAGACAACGGAGCGTCAACATATCGATATCATAAACCTCTCCTCGAATTGGAGAAACAGCATCCCAAGCATATACGGAAGGAAATTCATCAACATATAATCCATACATTTTAACAGTCTTCGCCATGCCAAAAAAATGCGCATTACGAAGAAAATAGTGATTGGCAAATCCCCTTTTCAAGGTGCCATAGACAAACACCTTACATCGTTGGTCAGCATCCTGCTTGGCCTGTCCAACCATGACTCCTCCAAGCGCATTGACAATTTTGGGCACCCTTACCCCCCCGACTCGACAATAATGTCGAGCCCAACAAGGAATACAAGAATATCAACCTCATGAACTCTATGACTGTAACCACCCTGCATGCATAATTTTACACATCAACTTCCCTCAAACTCGTCCACTTCACCACCGTACTCTGCTCCCCTCAGGCTTTCATATTTCAAAGATCGGGCCAATCCATCAGACTTCCCCTATCACATGAATTTCGCACTTCTCCCTATCCACCCTCTCCAAGTTTTTTACTTGACCCCACCCCCTCCCCCAGGCTAAAAAGCACCTCCCGTTTCGCCAGAATAGCTCAGTTGGTAGAGCAACTGATTCGTAATCAGTAGGTCGTCGGTTCAACTCCGATTTCTGGCTCCAACGAAATCAAGCACTTACGAGAAATCGTAAGTGCTTTTTTTGTGCCTTGGTATACGCCTTGGTATACATTTGGGGACAGGGGGAGCCCCTGGGGTGGCCGGGGGGTATATCAGACGACACCTATTCCTAAATATCTGATTTCGATATGGGTGGATATTTGCTAACGCTTGACGGGATTTACGAAGCACGCTTAAAGTTTTCAATCTGCCCAGAGAAGATCTTTTTGCTATAGTCTCAATATGGATTTCAAATGACAGAACAACAGATTGAACAAGGTTTGATCAGCAAATTGACTGATCTCAAATACAAATATCGCGACGACATTCGCGATATCGCTGCCCTGGAAGACAACTTTCGTCAAAAGTTTCAAGAGCTTAATCGAGTCCACCTGACGGACGATGAATTTAAGCGCCTGAAGGAACAAATTGTTACTCCCGACGTTTACGCAGCTGCTTGCATGCTACGTGAGCGAAACTCCTTTGAACGGGAAGATGGGACGCCGCTTTTCTATACGATGGTCAATACCAAAGATTGGTGCAAAAATTCTTTCGAAGTAGTCAATCAACTGCGTGTGAATACAGAGTATAGTCATCACCGATATGATGTTTTGTTGCTTATCAACGGCGTGCCTGTGGTGCAGATTGAATTGAAGACCCTGACTATCAGCCCTCGCCGGGCTATGCAGCAAATCGTTGATTACAAGAATGATCCAGGAAATGGATACCGAAAGACTTTGTTGTGCTTCCTGCAGCTGTTCATAGTTAGTAACCGAAGCGACACATGGTATTTCGCCAATAATAACAATCGACATTTTAGCTTCGACGCAGATGAGCGCTTTCTCCCCCTGTACCAATTCGCCAGCGATGATAATAAGAAGATAACCCATTTGGAGACATTTGCTGAGACGTTTCTGGCCAAATACACGTTAGGGGAAATGATCAGCCGCTACATGGTACTGGTCGCCAGCGAACAAAAGCTGATGATGATGCGCCCCTATCAAATTTACGCCGTTAAAGCGATTGTGGACTGCATTTATCAAAATTGTGGCAACGGTTATATATGGCACACCACCGGAAGTGGTAAAACGCTCACCTCCTTCAAAGCATCCACGCTGCTTAAAGACAATCCTGACATTGAAAAATGCTTGTTTGTGGTTGATCGCAAAGACCTTGACCGCCAGACGAGGGAAGAATTTAACCGGTTTCAAGAAGGTTGTGTCGAGGAGAATACCAATACCGCCGCCCTCGTTCATAGGTTTCTTTCAGATGATTATGCCGACAAGGTGATCGTTACTACCATCCAGAAGCTTGGCCTTGCGTTGGACGGCAACAATAAGAAAAATTTCAAGAAGCGGCTGGAGTCTTTGCGCGACAAGCGGATGGTTTTCATCTTTGATGAATGTCACCGTTCTCAGTTTGGTGAGAATCATAGGGCAATTAAAGAGTTTTTCCCGAATGCCCAGCTCTTTGGCTTCACGGGTACACCGATCTTCGAGCAAAATGCCACTTACCAGCAGATTGAGGGCCAGCAAGCTTCGTACAAAACTACGGAGGACATCTTCCAGCGGGAGCTTCATTCCTACACGATTACCCACGCTATTGAAGACCGCAACGTACTGCGTTTTCATGTCGATTATTACAAGCCGGAAGGAAACAACAGTCCCAAGCCGGGGGAAACGTTGGCCAAACGAGCCATCGTCGAAGCCATTTTGGAGAAGCATGATTCGGCCACTGCTGGCCGGAAGTTCAATGCCATATTGGCGACCGGCTCCATCAACGACGCAATTGAGTATCACGACTTGTTCATGACTGTTCAGAAGGAGAAACTGGCCGAGGATGATGGCTTCAAACCGTTGAACATCGCTTGTGTGTTTTCGCCTCCGGCCGAAGGCAACAAGGACGTGCAGCAGATTCAGGAAGATCTGCCACAAGAAAAGGCCGACAATGCGGTGGCTCCGGAACAAAAAAAGGAAGCCCTTAAAGCTATAATTGCCGATTACAACGGACGCTACGCAACCAACCATAGCATTAACGAATTTGATCTGTACTATCAGGATGTTCAGAAACGTATCAAAGATCAGCAATTCCCCAATCAGGACCTTCCGCACAATAAGAAGATAGACGTGATTATTGTCGTGGACATGTTGCTCACCGGTTTTGATTCCAAGTACTTGAACACATTGTATGTAGATAAGAATCTCAAGTACCATGGCCTAATTCAAGCCCTTTCACGTACGAACCGCGTCCTGAATGATACTAAGCCCTATGGCAATGTTTTGGATTTTCGCCAACAGCAGAAAGCCGTGAACGACGCCATTGCGTTATTCTCGGGTGAACGGGGTGAGCAAGCCAAGGAAATATGGCTGGTCGATCCGGCTCCGAAGGTCATCGATAGCCTGCAAGCAGCCGTTAAGAAGCTGGATCAATTCATGGAGTCACAAGGGTTGTCTTGTACCCCCGAAGAGGTCCCAAATCTTCATGGGGATGCGGCGCGCAGCCAGTTCATAAACCTCTTCAAGGACGTGCAGCGCCTCAAAACCAAGTTGGATCAGTATACCGACCTGACGTCTGAGAGTGCTGAGACTATTGAAGAAATTCTTCCCAAAGAACAATTGCAAGGATTCCGTGGCGTCTACCTGGAAACAGCACAGCGCTTGAAAGTCCAGCAACACAAAGAGGGGGATAAAGCTCCGCCGGAAGTTCAACAATTGGATTTCGAGTTCGTGCTGTTCGCCTCCACAGTGATTGACTACGACTACATAATGTCCCTGATTGCCCGCTATACTCAGCAAACGCCGGGCAAACAGAACATGACCCGTGAACAGCTAATCGGTTTAATCCAGGCTGATGCCAAATTCATGGATGATCGGAAGGATATTGCCGCCTACATCGACACATTGAGTGCTGGCGAAGCCATGAATGAAAAAGACATCCGTAAAGGTTACGAACGCTTCAAGTCCGAATCGAGCGCCCGAGAGTTAGCCAGTATTGCCAACGAATATGGGGTGGAGCCCGCTTCTTTAAAAGAGTTTGTCGATGGCATCATGCAACGGATGATCTTCGATGGCGAACAACTTAGTGAATTGCTGGCCCCTTTGGAGTTGGGATGGAAGGCTCGGACCCAAAAGGAGTTGGCCTTGATGGACGATCTGATTCCGTTACTGCACAAGCTCGCTCAAGGGCGAGAAATTTCGGGCTTAGGTGTGTATGAGCAATAGATTGAGTCCTAAAAAGTCGGCACAAGGGATTTCGTTTAGTCTCTTTCCCAAAATTCGATTTTCCACATTTTACAAGTCAGCTCCATGGAAGACCTGCACACTGGAAGGAGTTGCAATATTTGTGACTGACAGGGTGTCGTTAAAAGCAATCACAATGGAACAATATGTGAGTACGGACAACCTATTACCCAATTTCGAAGGAATTACACCAGCTTCAAAATTGCCACCAGCAGAATCAGCAGTTCGCTTTTTAGAGGGTGACATACTTATTTCTAATATCCGTCCTTATTTAAAGAAGGTTTGGATATCCAACATGAATGGAGGTGCTTCAAATGACGTTATCGTTGTTCGGGCCCACGAAGACATAAGTAATAGCTTTCTTGGCTATCTATTAAAAAATGAAAGATTTATTGGGCATGTAATGAAGGGCGCTAGAGGATTAAAGATGCCAAGAGGTGATCTTTCTCAAATCAAACAATACCCAATTGCATACCCTAAACAGCAAGAGCAAAAAAAGATTGTTGAGTTCCTTTCGTTGCTTGACGCGCAAATAGATTCCCAGAGAGAGAAAGTAATTGCCCTTGAAAACCATAAAAATGGACTTTTGCAACAGCTTTTTCCTATGAATGGTTCTGAAATGCCAAATGTGCGTTTCCCAGAATTCCAAAATGGTCCACAATGGAAGGGAAAAAAGCTCGGAGATTTGCTTGTCGAAACTCCACGCCCAATAAAGATGAAAGACGAAAAGGAATATTCGCTCGTCACAGTCAAGCGCCGATACGGTGGGGTTGTTCCAAGAGAACAGCTGAAAGGGAAGTCGATCAAAGTCAAATCTCAGTTTTTGGTCAAAGAGAACGACTTCCTTATTTCCAAGCGGCAAATTGTTCACAATGCCTGTGGGCTTGTTCCAAAGGAGCTTGAAGGGGCAATCGTCTCGAACGAGTATTCCGTGATGACACCTAGAAAAGGGTGTGACATCAATTTCTTTAATTATTTTTCACAGCGGCCAAAGGCGAGTGAGTCATTCTTGCGTTGCAGTGTAGGCATTGTGATCGAAAAGATGCTCTTTAAGCTCGACTCCTGGCTTAAAGAAGAATTCTATTTCCCGTCCTTGCCGGAACAGCAGAAGATAGCTGCCTGTCTTTCCTCCATTGACGAACTTATCGACACCCACACCAAAAAGTTGGAAGCACTCAAAGAACATAAAAAAGGGCTCATGCAGCAGCTTTTTCCGTCACTTGACGGGGTGAAGGTATGAGCAACAAAGCGAAGGTCCGTTCCTATAAAACCATCCGAGGGCTGGTAACCCGGATTCGTGATGATCTTAACAATCATGAAGTCGTTCTGCTTTATGCCTACAACGGAACAGGTAAGACACGCCTATCCATGGCGTTCAAGGGTGCTGCTAAGAATAAGACTGGGGTCCCCGACACCCTCTATTTCAATGCGTACACTGAAGACCTGTTTAGCTGGGAAAATGATTTGGAAAATGATGTTGAGCGTTTTTTGCGCATCAACTCTGACTCCTCATTCTTTTCTGGATTCGAAGAATTGGCGCTGGAAGAGAGAATCTTTTCCTACCTCCATCGCTATGCGGACTTTGATTTCAAGATAGACTACGTAAAATGGCGAATTCACTTCTCTCGTGGAGATGAGCAAAACATCAAGGTGTCGCGCGGCGAAGAGAACATCTTTATTTGGTGCATTTTTTTGGCGATTTGCGAACTGACGATAGACGGCCAGGAATCATACTCATGGGTCAAAAACATCTACGTTGATGATCCCATCTCTTCCTTGGATGACAACAACGCTATTGCGGTTGCCAGCGATCTGGCACAGCTTCTGAAAAAGGGAAAAGATAAAGTCAAAGTTGTTATCTCATCACACCATAGTCTGTTTTTTAATGTGATGTGGAATGAGTTCAGAAGCTCAAAGATGAAATACAAAACGCACTTCCTTCATCGACCAAGCAATTCAGAAACGTACACCCTGCAATCAACGGATGAGACTCCCTTTTTTCATCATGTGGCAATGTTAAGTGAACTTCAATTAGCGTCTGAGAAAGGCGAGCTGTATACGCATCATTTCAATATGCTGCGTAGCATAATGGAGAAAACAGCCACTTTTTTTGGACTTAAGGATTTTTCCGAATGTGTTCACGGTGTTGACGACGACGTTCTTTACGCCCGAGCTTTGAACTTGCTAAGTCATGGCAAGTACTCCGTCTATGAGCCAAGAGAAATGGTCGAAGACACGAAAGACCTATTCAAAGAAATTCTTAATGCATTTTTAGATCAATATAAATTCGCACTTCCTGAACTTACCGCAAAAGCGAAAAGATAAACGAGACAGCTATGACCGAACAAGATCAAAAACTACTTGGTAGTACTCTCTGGGCCATCGCCGACCAATTGCGCGGCGCAATGAACGCGGACGACTTCCGCGACTATATGCTGTCCTTCCTTTTCTTACGTTACCTGTCCGACAACTATGAGGCGGCGGCCAAGAAAGAACTTGGACGAGATTATCCAGACAACCAAGATCAGCCCAGCACGACCCCGCTTCAAATTTGGTATGAAGAGAACCTTGAGGATGTTGAAGAGTTCGAAAAACAGATGCGCCGCAAGGTGCATTATGTGATCAAACCGCAATACTTATGGGGCAACATTGCTGAGATGGCGCGTGTGCAAGATGACAAGCTGTTGAGCACGTTGCATGATGGATTCGAGTACATTGAGACAGAATCTTTTGCCAGCACCTTTCATGGCTTGTTTTCTGAAATTAACCTGAGTTCAGAAAAGCTTGGCAAGAACTACAAGGCCCGAAATGCGAAACTGTGCGACATCATCAAAGAGATCGTGAAAGGGCTATCGAAGTTCTCAACCGATAGCGATACATTGGGAGATGCCTACGAGTATCTGATCGGCCAGTTTGCCGCCGGGTCGGGCAAGAAGGCTGGCGAGTTCTACACGCCCCAGCTCATTTCCACTATTCTGTCTGCGATTGTTACATTGGATTGCCAAGACCCAACCACCGGCCAGAAAAAGCATCTTGAGAGTGTATTCGATTTTGCCTGTGGTTCTGGGTCACTATTACTGAATGTCCGCAAACGGATGGGGCCACATGGTATTGGCAAGATTTACGGACAGGAAAAGAATGTCACTACCTACAACCTCGCACGCATGAATATGCTTCTGCATGGTGTCAAGGATTCGGAGTTTGAGATATTCCATGGTGATACACTGACTAATGATTGGGACACCCTGAAGGAAACAAACCCCGCAAAGAAGCCCTACTTCGACGCAGTGGTAGCCAATCCTCCTTTCAGCTACCGGTGGAATTCCAGTGAATCAATGGGCGATGACGTTCGTTTTAAGAATTACGGCTTGGCTCCAAAGTCATCTGCCGATTTTGCTTTTGTGTTACATGGTTTTCACTATCTGAAGCCTGAAGGAACGATGGCTGTTATTTTGCCTCACGGAGTTCTTTTCCGTGGCGGGGCAGAAGCTAAAATCCGCCGTAAGCTTCTAAATGATGGCAATATCGACACAGTGATCGGTCTGCCCGCCAATCTGTTTTATTCCACGGGCATTCCCGTGTGTATCCTGGTGCTGAAGAAGTGCAAGAAGCCTGATGACGTATTGTTCATCAACGCTGCCGAGCACTTTGAAAAAGGTAAAAAGATGAATTACTTGTCTCAGGAGCATATCGACAAGATAATTTCCACGTATCAAAATCGCACAGAAGAAAAGCGCTTTGCTAAAAGAGTTTCCCACGAGGATATCAAGAAAAAGCATGACTACAATTTAAATATCACCCGATATGTCAGCCTCGCTGTACCGGAAAAAGAGGTTGACCTTAGCGCAGTACACAACGAACTGACAACGCTTGAAAAAAGTATCGGAAAGGCCAAAAAGAAGCACAATAAGTATCTCAAGGAACTTGGCCTGCCGCTTTTGCCTTAGCCTTGATCGGAGGAATGAATGTCGACTCCCTATTCTATACGCATGTTTCTCCCTGATGGCGACCCAGATGGGCTGCGTTTGATTGAAAAGTCAAATTGGACGGGTCTGGGTGTGGTCTTTTCACGCTCTGGCTACAAGGATGCTCTCAAACGTGAAGAGTTTCAGCGCACCGGCGTATATGTTCTTGTCGGAACCTCCGAAGAAAGCAGTCTGCCGACGGTCTACATTGGCGAAGGTGATCCTGTACGTCCACGTCTGGACAGCCATTATGCCAAGAAGGACTTTTGGAACTGGGGAGTCTTTTTCGTTACCAGCAATCAAAGCCTTAACAAGGCGCATGTGAAGTATTTGGAGAGTCGCCTGATCCAGCAGGCAAAGGATGCCAAGCAGTGCAATCTAGACAACTTCAATGATTCAGCCAAGCCGACCCTCTCCGAAGCAGACATAGCTGACATGGAGAGCTTCATACAGGACATGCTCAAGGTCTTTCCTCTGGTCGGGCTCTCTGTCTTTGAGAAGCCGAATCAGGCCAGAGGAGAAAGAAATCTGCTCTATATCAAGGCTAAAGGGATTAAGGCTAAAGGATACGAAACAAGCAGAGGCTTCGTGGTCCTTGAAGGCTCAGAGGGGGTGACGAAAGAGGTGCCATCTATCCACCAATATCTCACCAATCTTCGGAATGATCTTGTCAAGAAAGGCGTACTTCAAGGGAAAAATGGACACTACGTATTCACCGAAGATTATATTTTTTCATCACCAAGCACTGCTGCTGGGGTTGTCCTAGGAAGGAGTTCGAATGGTAGGACGTGCTGGAGGAATGGCAACGGGAAGACTTTAAAGGCGATCCAAGCGGAAAATACGATAGATGGATAACATGTTGTTCGCAAGCTACTGCCGGGCTACTCAAACCGCCCGTACATGGCTTCGTGACACTCTCGCAGGAACGTCATCATCTCGGCGTAGTCGCCTGACTCGTAGAAACGGATCATCCCCGCGTTGTACTCGGTAAGCCGTTTGGCTGGCACCGACAACGGCGCGTAACCGTTGCTCATCAGGTGACCGTTGAGCATGAGCAGACCGGTGCGCTTGTTAGCGTCCCAGAAGAACTGGTTGCGTGCAAAGTCTAGGTGCAAGCGGTAAGCCTGCTCGCGCACATCATCGAGTTTCAGGATGTCTTCGACCACGCCAGCGAAAAGAGAATCCAGCTCGCCAGCTTTGGGCGGCTTGTACTCGGTGCCAGCTATGCCGACCTGGCCTGAGCGGAATTGCCCCGGGTCCAACGCCTCGCCAAGCCCCAAGACGCCTTGTATCGCACAGGCAGTCTCCTTGGTCAGACTGAACGTATCCTGCTTTACCATGTCGATAAGCAGCTCCCAGCCAAGCTGTTGCTGCTTGAGCTTCTCTACGTCTGCCACCTTGTGTCCACCTACCGTCACACCCTGGAGGTAGGTCTGAACCTCAGGCATGGTGAAAGGCATCCCCTCCAAGCTCTGCACGTCGAACACGAGCTCAGCGAAGACTTTCCTTGCTATGAATAGTGCTTTTTCTTTGTCCTGTTTCATGGCTTTTCCTCCCGCGAAACGCAATTGACGATCACGGGTGTAGTCAATAAATGTCTCGAATCATGGACGGAGTCAACTCCGATCGTCGCATCTACAGCCCCTGTAGCCCACTAACTTTCAATATCGCAACCGTCCTTATCTTTAATGTCAGTCTTAGACTTTGCTGCTTCATTGAGCCATTCTGAGGTTAGGCGCTGTGCTTCTTCAACTTCGTTCGTATCCATATATTTCTCTAGGCGATCTCTTGCGCTAGCCGATCCATCAACGTCCTTGTAAGCTCCCAAGTTGTACCACATGTATGCTTGGACATTATCAGCTTCTGTCCCTCTACCATTTTCAAACGCTTTGCCTAACTCGAAATAAGCGACTGATCTTTTTTGATTTGCAGCACGCTGATACCAATTGAAAGCCATTGCATAATTTTTCGGAGTGCCATCACCTCTAGCAAACATCATTGCAACCCAAAATTGAGCCTTGCTATCCCCCATCTCAGCAGCACTAAGAAAACATTCGTAAGCCTTTTTAAAATCTCGATCGACGCCCCTCCCATCATAATAAAGGCCTCCCAGCTCACATATCGCTCGCATTTCGCCATTTGCGGCTGAGATGGAATAATACTCGAATGCCCGCTTAGCATCTTTCTTTGTCCCCCTCCCATGAGCATGCAATCGTCCCAGGCAGTAGGCCGCGTTAGTATCACCAAGTTCGTATGCAGCGGTCAGTGATGAAACAGCTCTTTCATAGTCACCCTGATTATACGCGGTGTACCCTTCATACATGTAGTCCTTTAACCGAACGGCATCCTCCAAAACTTCTTTCTGCTTTTGACCAAATTGACGAAATATCTTTTTCAACATGCTAACTCCCATGATCAGTCCAAATTCAAACTTCACAAGACGTTACCGGAGCCTGTCCAACACGACAACACACAATTCTGAAGAATACTATATTATCCTCGTCGTGCTTATCGTCGGTAAAAATATAATAACATATCGGATAGTTACAAAGTTAAACTATCCCTCACCTCCGCGAAAACGTCCTCGAACCGCTTCACCGCCTTTCGGCACAGAACCATCAGCCCTGGAGCTATACCCATCTCGGCAATGGTGAAGTATCCCCACTCGGAGTTCTCAAAGTCGCCGCCCAGAACGACGCAGCCGGAGTACAGGCCCCTGCCATTGGACTCTGCCGCCATCCAGTGAGAGTCAGATTCGAGACGGAAGAAGTGCAGCCATATCTCCTTGTCCTTGAGGGGGACGCCATCCGTCTCGCCTAGCCTGGGTATCTTTGCTTCGTGCTTCCTCCATCCCTCAGCCATTCCATCCCCCTCCGTGCCGTTCCGACATGACCTCCTTGAACTCCCGCACCCTCCAGCCGTCCTCGACGCAGACCACGAACGGGCCTACCTTCAATTCGGTCAGCTCGGCCAGCGAGAAGTATCCCCACTCCGAGTTCATCATGTCGCCGTTCAGGACCGCGTAGCCGAAGAACGTGTCCTTGCCGTCGAACTCGGCGGCGTACCAGTGGGAGTCGCCGAAAAAAAAGTGCGCCCAGATCAGCTTCTCGTCGGCTGGCGTGTCCTCGGTCTCGTACAGCCTGGGCATCCTTGGCACCAAGCCTTTGCTCTTAGTCGTCATGCAGTGCTCCTGCCGCGCCGCCAGGGCGCGGCTGCTTCGCAAGTTGTTGGATCATGTCGAGCGAGGAGCGTCCGCGTCCCTGCCCGGCCCTTAGGAAACGAAAAGGCCCGGCGCGATCGCGCCGGGCCTTCCTGCTTAGGCATCTTTGGGAGCATCCTTGGCTTTCCCCTTGGCTGGCTTCTCCTTGTCGTCGGGCTTCTTTCCCGTCCGCGTCCAGAGCTTCATCTCCTTCATGCGCTCGGACCGTGCCTTGGCCGTCTCCCGACAGGAAAGCGGAGCCCGTTTCTTGTAGCCCCACTTCTCCCGGTACTGGTCAGCTGTCAGCCCGTGCGACTCCAGGTGCTTCTTCGAAAGGGTCTTGAAGGTCCGTCCGCACTCCAGGCAGACGATGGACTTGTTCCTGATCGCCCGTTTTGGATCGCAAGGCGGTTCCTGCCTGGGCGGCTCAGCATCGCCATCAGCGATCCTTTTCAGCCTTTCCGCCAGCCTCTCGATGGTCTCGCACAGCTCGTCGACGGTCATCGGCCTGACCCCAGCCTGCGCCTCCACGATCCTGAGGGCATTCTCCATGTGACTCATGCTCATCTCCTTGTTTTAGCTTGATATCAAAGGAGACGTCATTATATCGCTCTATGGGTTTCGTACACCCCGAAACAAATCACTTTGTGACCGCAAAACTCTCATTTCGAGCAAAGATCAATTGATTTAAACAACAAAGGCTTATTGCGAAATGACAACGGATGATGATACCAACATCTTGAAATAGAATGCATTAGCCTTTAGAAGACACCATGCCAAGAATCCCCAGAATCACCCTCGCCGAATGGAATTGCGTCTATGAGGGAAGAAAAGACAAACTATTTGACGACAAGACTCGTCCCAAAATCGCGACTCGACGTGCCCTCATCGCAAAATCTGGTGCTGAGCGACACCGCCAACAAGGCGAAATCGCCCTCAGGCAGGCATGGGAAAAAGGAAGCTCTGTCTCATTAGCTGCAACCCTTGCTCCCTTCAACAAACGTATCAAAAGGTGCGCTGTCACAAGCATCGTCGAAACCATTGAGCTATGCACCTTTGTGATCAATCAAGCCGTATCCAAGCAACTCATTGATTTAATGGACAATCAACAAATAGAAATTGTAAGGAGTTTTGAGCAAAGAGCAAAAAAAAACTTGTTAACGACATATACTCCCACAACGCAAAGTTGGCGGCCGCTCAGATGGCTAAAACGCGAACTTTCGATCAAGCTAGGCAGGCCTTTATTGACAAGGTTTCTAAGCTCAGGACCGACATCAGTCCTCACTACCCTAGTTTTGTCCTCAAGCAAATCCTTGAGATATTACGCTCGACACACCGTCCTTTTTCAGAGCAAAAGATTGTGGAGATCTATAAGACCTACGATCTCGGCATAAAGAACTTTCATTGCCTCACTCCGACAGAAAGAGCAAACACCCGGAGAAGGATTGCCAGGTGGATCGACCTGGTTCCACCCGGTGACCTAGCATGTGAAATAGCTCTCTCAATTTCACTCCTGTGCGAAAGACGCATGCTTCGAAAAATTCGATCCGACAAGAAGTAAGCACGCGGCCTACAAGCCTATCACAAGCAGTCCCACCTCAACTCCTTGGCGATAGCCCCTTGCGATCTGTCAACTCATCGCCAGGTACTACCCCCCATCTGACATAGCTATCTGCCACAGCGGGCACAAGCGTCTTCGAGCCACCAGTCGGCACCACATCTACACAGCTTGAATTACTGATAAAACAGATCAGACAGCTAAGATGACAGAGCCTTTCCTCTAGCTGAAGCCTACTTTATTCTCGTCCAAGACACCTCACTTCGACATCTGATATAGAAAAACAAATGGCAGATTCGGTACATTGCGACCTCGCCAACCATTCTTGCCCCTTCCTTATACATGAACCGTCAACACTTACTACAGCAGTTCAACCTGCTGTTATTAATCCTTTTTTCTGAATTCCACACACAAAAACTCATTTTTTATCTCAAGTGCAGATCAGAGCAGGAGCGTAATTGATACAATTTAGGGGCGTCTCTCACCGGGAAAGACGATTTCTTTTAAACAGCGCGAAAGCGCAAACGAGTTCCAAGGAGGAACCGACATGTACGAATTTGGAAACGAGATGCTGTGGACGATTGAAATGTTGACTTCTGACAACGAATCTTACGAATTCGCCTCCAGAGACATCAACAGGAAGTTGGACATCCCCAGCCCTGTGATGGACCTCATGTTCTTTGGCCGCAAAGCAGGAGGTGCCGTTGACGCCATCTCTGAAGATGGGCTTGAATCCACTGAGGGAACATGTCCGACACTCTCTCGGTTTACAGCCGTCCTGACCCTCCGCAAGAAGTTCCACGACAAAGTTTACGCTCTGATGCGCGAAATCACTGCTCGGACCATCAGCGCACTCGACACGGAGGAGTTAGCTGAACTCTGGGAGGGCGAGGTCTCTTACCGGGAGATCATAGAGACGATTGCCTTTGTTCCGGGACTGAGCTTTTGCACACCGCTTTTCATTGAAGCAGCCCTTAGCTCCATGGTCAACACCCTTGAGAACTTCGAGGAGACTTCGCCGGAGGCTGTCAAATTCGCCTTGAAGCACATGGATGAAGTGGCATGCTCCAAATTCGACAATAACTACTTCGTGAACATGATCGTAATGAGGAGAGAGGCCATCAACATCATTGAAGCTGGTGAGACGTTTGCCGATGGGTGGAAGGAAAAAGCGATTGAAGCCCTCTTCAGCATCGACTTCGAGTCCGAGATTCACCTGACGGATGAAAACGAACTGATGACTGAAGAGCTGGTGGCGGGCATATTGGATGATGCTGCCCCGCACAACATCGCCATCACCGTTGCCTGGCTGTCGGCCATCTACCTCTACACCGAGTATGGCGATCGAATCGTTGATTTCTTCGATATCGACATCAAAGACATCGAAGCAGAAGACCACCAGGAGAACGCTTATGACGAAACCCCTGACGGCCTGGCTGCGTAAACGCTAACACGGAGGGATCATAACGAAGCCAGGGGGACAGCTGGTACCTGCCCCCTGGCAAATGAAACTCCAACATGTTGTACGCAGAGGACTCTATACAGCAGAAACAAGTGATTGTGAATGCAAGTCCCCCCTAACAGAATTAAGCCGCGAACACAGCGGAGTAAGGAATACACAATGCCCAAGAAATCCAAGAAAAACACCAAGCGCTTGAAAGCCAACGCAAAACGAACCGCAGCCAAGAATCTGGCCCGTAACAAGAAACGTGACGCCCAGAGGAAAAGCGACATTGAGCAGGCATTGCACCGACAGCAGCAGTCCACAGCACTTTTGACTGACATTGAACGAGAGCTGAACGACTCTGGTCGGTTCTACGTAGAACTTGACAGGATCAGCAGAGAGGGATTCGCGCAGACGCCGTTCGCTCTGGCTGCAGCAGAGGCAACCGATCTCATCCCCCATGACGAGTTGAGGGCGTATCGGAAAGCATGGGAAAAGGGAGACGTCATTGCACTGGCTGCCACCGTTGCCGCCAATAGCCCCGACTTGCTCACATACACACATGAAGCTATTCGATATGTAACCGAGCCGATTGCGCACCTGATTGGGCTTACAGCCACAGACACTAACTGGAAAGGTTCTGAAGAGGATCTCTATGCATTTATCGCCGAGATGCTCAAGCCCACCGCAGACCAGATCGTGAGTGACATTTTGATCAGGGGTGCCAGAGCCGCCATGCAGGCTTGGATCGGCACAGGTGAAGATTCTTTTAATGGAATTCTTGGCATCACCAACCAGTACATACTCGACAGGGTGCAAACTCAGGCTGCCCGTAACAGAGGCTACTACGAACAGCTCGCTTTGGATAATGCTCTCACCGTTCTTAAAAACGCAGATCACATCTCCACAAAGTGGAGAGCCGGAGCGAAAATCCTCCTGTCTTTCTTC
Organism: Pseudodesulfovibrio piezophilus C1TLV30; assembly: GCF_000341895.1. Lineage (NCBI taxonomy): Bacteria > Pseudomonadati > Thermodesulfobacteriota > Desulfovibrionia > Desulfovibrionales > Desulfovibrionaceae > Pseudodesulfovibrio > Pseudodesulfovibrio piezophilus. Next base: position 1,177,629 of record NC_020409.1, read on the forward strand.
GATGAGACATACTTTGAAAGCAGCGTCGTTCGGGCCGATTTCGTATCTGGCATAGTTGCCATGGTCCAGGAAAAGGCACTCTTCTTCCCTGCGCGAGAGTTCTCGGCTTTCATTGCCTGGGATGGAGCTATCGACACCTTTGAGCGTATGGACTCTGAAGGCAAACTGTTCGGCAGGGCCGCATAATCAACGAGCGCCAGGAGAGGCTTTCCAAGCTTCTCCTGGTACTCCGCAGGACAAGGAAAACCTACCTCAATTCACTCGAACAGAATTGGAGACAAGAAAATGAAGAATAATTATAAAGATATATCCAACGAAAGCCAACCCCACCCAACCCAATACGCGGCAAACGACAAACCGCTTTTACCAACTTTACCAACTTCCAAAATCGCTACGAAAAAAGCTTCTCTTGAAGCGGCCCCGACCTCGTCCGACTCTGGTAATCCGGCTAAGACCAATGCTGACGCAGATAAATTCGTACAGACCATCTTTGACGACGGCCTTACGCACCCCAAGGACATCGTGAGGCTTGAAGAAATGAACCACGAGTTTTTTGTTGCCCGGCACAATGGTAAAGTGGGAGTCATACAGGAAACCACCAACGAGAACAGCCAGACCGAAATCGTCCCGCTGACCGACCGCGAGCTGATGCTGCTCAAATCTCATGAGACTGTCAGACAGGTGAAGGGCTACGACAAAAACCACATGCCTAAGTATAAAAATGTACGGATTGCGGAAGCATGGCTCAACTGGAAATACCGACGCACATATGACTCTACGGTTTTCCGTCCCGGTGGCTTGAACGAGGAGGAAGCCAAGCGGTTCTACAACCTGTTTCGCGGCTTTGAGGTGACGCCTGTTAAAGGTAAGTTCCCGAAGATCGAACACCACCTCAAGGAAGTATGGTGCAAGGGAAACTGGCGGCACTACAGGTACCTCACCAACTGGTTCGCCCACCTGCTCCAGTTCCCCATGGACAAGGCCAAAGTCGCACTCGTGATCAAGGGCGGCAAGGGCTCGGGTAAATCCACCATCTTTGAAGGTATCTTCGAGCGAATCCTGGGAGCCGCATACTGCAAGGTAGACAGGCCCGAACAGGTCACGGGAAAGTTTAACGCCCACCAGCGCGGCAAGCTCCTGCTGGTCCTTGAAGAGGCTGTCTGGGCCGGAGACAAGGCAGCAGAAGGCGCACTCAAGAGCATGATCACCGATAGAAAGACCATGATCGAACCCAAGGGCGTTGACGCCTACCAGGAGGACTCCTACTTCCGTCTGGCTTTCGTCTCCAACGAGCGTCGAGCCGTCCCCGCTACTGCTGACGAGCGGCGATACTTCGCCCTGTCCGTATCCGGCGACAAGGCCATGAACATCGACTACTTCCGTGACCTGTGGGAGGAAATCGAAAACGGCGGCGTGGAAGCCTTCATGTACCACCTGCTGAACTGGAACGTGGATAAAGTGGAACTGTTGAACCCGCCTCTGACCGAAGCCCTGTTCGAGGATATCTACGAGTCTTTCAGCGCATTCGAAAAATGGGTGTACGAGTTGCTCCACGACGAAGATGCCATTGACTGGGGAAAACCCGTTCGAACCAAGGACCTCTACGACAACTACAAAGGATGGTACGAGGAAGCTTGTGGGCTTGGCAGCTTCCTCAAGGGAGGACAGATCTCCGGCCAGGGTAAGATGCGGTCGGTGGCCGAAGCGTTCTTCTCCGCCTCTCACAGAAAAATCGGCGGGCAGTCTCACCTGGAGATGCCGACCATGAAGAATGCTCGCAAGATTTTCGAATCCAAGGTCAAGGCCGTGGTCATGTGGCGTGACGAAATGGGCAATGAACGCATCCCCGGCAACCGTTTGGCTCCTTCTGCCAGTCAGGTCCACGACAAGGACGCAGTTGATTGGTTTTATGAAGAAGAAATGAAGCCTGCTCCTAGCCAGCACTTCAACATCAGCAGCAACGACTGGTTCTTCCAGAACGAGATTGCCTCCGTGCATACAGACGACTAGCAACAAAAAGGGCGTCCAGGTCTTCACCTGGACGCCCTATCCACCTTCAAATACTAGCTAATCAACCTTCCTGCACGTATCCATTCTTAATAATGGCCTTCATGATGACGAGCCAGTCAGCGGGCGTCACCATGCGCCAATCCTCCTGGGAGTATCGGTCGGTCTGGTACGTCTCGTTCATGTAGACGAACGACTTGGAGCCGTTGTCGCCGTTCTGCTTCGCCATGGCGGCGTGGAGCGGAGGGCAGTTGTAGAGGACGAGCAACGGCATCTGGATCGCCATGTCCTCGCTAGCGTTCACCGCCGTCACGATGACCTTGTAGTAGCCCTCAGTGCTGCCTTTTGGTTGCTCAAACTTCACGAACTTGAGGTCTACGTCCACGGAAAAGCCTCTGTCGTGATAGTAACGACAAGCATCAGCGAAGGTGCGCATTGGAACTTGGTAAACGGGGTCCCAGAAGACGCTCGTGAGGGTTGTCTCTACGACTTCCGTCTCATCGGGCGTCAGCCCGTCCGGCAGCTTGATCCAATCGTACTCGGCCAGTTTAGAGGCTGCCGGAGGCTGCGCAGCCTCCGGCTCGACATCAGCCAGGGCAGCATTGTCGATGCAAAGTCCCCAATGGGGATCGTCCACAGCGTCGCCCTTGACGCTACCCGTCTTGTCCCAGTGGTCGTCGAGGTACGCCCTGAGCTCGTCGCTCAAGCCTGAGTCCGGGCCGCAGCCTACGATGTGCCACTTCCCGTCGATCTCGATCTGCTGAAAGTTGTCGCCGCCCTTGAACTCCGAAGTGATCGGGCCTGTGAACGTCTCCGCAGCAGCCACTCCGCTTATCATCAGCACCAAAGCCAACGCCATCACGAATTTCCGCATATAAATCTGTCTCCTATGATACAGGCAGGCTCAATGCTCCCGCCTTCGTCGCACGAAAAAGGCCGAGGGCGACGCCCTCGGCCCATCGTCTTTAGCCAGCACATCGAGAGCTACCACTCACGGAGCGGTGCCCCCGCGTTGTCCTTGAAGCTTCCCGTCCATATCTTGATGGAGTCCAGGAACCAGCCGATGCCGAACAGGCCGCACGTCAGCGCGTAGGTGATGCCCATGCCGATCCTGCCGACGTAGAACTGGTGAACGCCGAACATGCCGCCGACGGCGCACAGGATGAGAGCCGTCTTTCGGCTCTTGTCCGACGACATCGTCGTGTATCGGCTGCCGCCGCCTGCGTTCACGTTGACGTTGATGTTCTGCTGCCCCTGGCCTGCTGCCTGCTCCGTGGTGTCTTGCGTCATGTCGAGTTCTCCTTGTCTTCTGTTCGAAAGTTGCAACTATCAAGACCAAACACCGATATATCCACCCTATTTAGAAAAGTAAATATATATCAGGTCCACATTCGAGTAAGCCGGATATATCCATAGTTTGGAGGAAGATTATGGACGATATCCTGCTCAAGCTCGGAAAACGCATTCGGGAGTTTCGAAAAGAAAACGGCCTGTCACAGAGCCAGCTCGCGGAAAAGGCTGGCCTTAACGACAAGTACCTCGGCGAGGTCGAGAGGGGATCGAACAACATCTCGATCAAGAACCTCGGCCAGATCGCGGCAGCCCTGGAGGTCGAGACCTTCGAGCTGCTCGACGGCTCCCACGAATATGAAGTCGACCGCAAGGAACTCGTCCAGAAGCTCCACAAAATCATCGAATCAGCGTCTGATGAGGAGCTCTGCGCCATCTATGGCTTCGCTTCTGACATCGTGAACTGAACATCCTGTCTGTCTACATAAATAGAACTAGAGAGGTTTGCGGACCGCCCGCGAGCCCAGCTCTGGCTCTATAACTATATGTAATAAGGGAGGATGCAATGTTAGAAAGCATCGACTTCAAGGCACTCTTCGCCGACCTCGGCCTCGACTCGACCACCAAGGGCGGCAACCTCGTCTGCCCGTTCTGCGGCAAGCACGCGTTCAGGGAGTACCGCGACAACGGCGTCGCTCGGTGCCACGCCTGCAATTGGGCTGGCAACGCCATCAACCTCGTCGACCAAGTGGAAGGCGTAGACGAGATCAAGATTCTCGCAACGCGCATGCACCTCTGCGACATCGAACACAGCAAGCAACGCTCCTGGAACGAGGCGTTCCGCAAGCTCGCCGACGACCTCGACTTCCTTGCCCAGGTCCGCGCCTACTTTGCCTTCTACAAGTCAGATCGAATGGGCGCGCCATACTACCAGCAGCAGTCGGGATACAGCCGATCCTACTTCGCGAAGGTCCTCAACGGGAACCTCGACAAGGTCTCGGCGAAGTCGTGGAAAGAGATCGTGGCGTTCTTGAGGAAGGCGATCAACGTCGGCCAGCTCAGGAAAGACATGATGATGGGCTCGAAATATTGGAAGGAGACCATCAAGGACAAGGCTCTGCTGAGGGAGAGCGTGGACAAATTCAGGTAGCCAGCTTTTTAGACTAAAAATCGAGAACGGGCGTTTGTGGGCATGACCTGCGAACGCCCTTCTTGCGTTATGGACGGCAAAGCCCATGAGTGGAGCACAGCTTGGGTCACACGTGATGAGCATGGGCTTGCTTGTTCGAACTCTCGTTCAGCAAAATTCCCAAATTGCAAATCAGAATTCATTAGACGACGCATTGTGCGCTTCGCGCATGACCACGCTCACCGGAAGAGGTGGGCAACGCCCACCCAACCGATGAGCGATGCTCATTGCTGCATTTCTTGGAAGAAATCCACCAGGCTGAATCGCTCCCGCCGCTTCACCTTCTGCTTGCTACTATTTATCGGAACACTGTGTCCGCAGGGGTGCTTTTCCGCACTTTTCCCGAAAAAAATTCATTTTTCCGATTTTTTTCTTCATGAGCCACGTTCACGATAACACGCCGACAATGTTAAGTTTTTGCCAAAAGTTAACATTCTCCAAAAAGCTACTGTGATTTTGAAGACTTATCGACCTCTCGAAATCGCCCGTCCTGAGAATGTTAAAAAAGCACGCAAAACCAAGCAGATACTTAACATTCAAAAATGAGCCCTAGAAACGACAATCATCCACCCAAGGGAAGTTCCATCACAGTGGAGCCCATCCGCTCCCTGAAAGCGATCTCGGCCATCAAAGCGATGCTCCACGACAAGCCGCGTGACCTTTTGCTCTTCGTCATGGCGACCAACAACGGCATCCGATGCGGAGACCTCCTGCGGCTCAAGGTCGGCGACCTGCGCGGCAAGAGCGTCGACGACACCATCGCCGTGAAGGAGTCCAAGACGGGCAAGGCCAACGTCCTTGCGGTCAACGATTCAGTCCACTCAGCACTGACGCGGTTCCTCGCGTCAGGCTCGTTCTGCGACGACGCATACTTGTTCCGATCCCAGAAAGGAGACAACAAGCCGCTCACGATCCAGTCCGTCAACCGCATGGTGAAGGCGTGGTGCCGCGAGGCTGGCCTCGACGGCAACTACGGAGCCCACAGCCTGCGAAAGACGTTCGGCTACGTGCAGCGCGTTCACTTCGGCGTCGGCTTCGAGGTGCTGTGCAAGAGGTTCAACCACGCCTCGCCAGCCGTCACCATGCGCTACCTCGGCATCAGCGACACGGAAGTGGTCAGCATCCTGAAAAATTCGATCTAATTTCAGGAGGCGCGTTTACTTTTGGGGTCTCGATCTAGAGTTTAGATAATGGAGAGAGCGACTCTCCCCGTTTTTCATCAACCATTAAACCGGAGGTTATCAGCAATGAGCAGACCGCTCCGTGTCGAAAGGCACTTCTTCAACCAGCGCGAGGCAGCCGAGTACTGCGGCTACAGCACCGCGAAATTCAGGCAGTTTGCCAAGGAGTACGACATCCCCAAGTGCGGCCCGAACAGGGACAGGTACCGCAAGGTGGACCTCGACAGCTTCATGGCCTGCCCCGGCGACTTCTTCAATCCCCTGCGCGTGCGCAAGGCCGGGTTCGTCCCGGTGGAGGTGTAGCATGTCAGTCGGAGTCACCAAGGACGGACGCTGGTACGCCCAGTACCGCGTCGCCCACCGCAAGAGCCCGAAGAAGGAATACTTCGGCAAAGGGACCGAGGCCAAGAAGGCGGCCCACGAGCGTAACGCAGAGATCAACCTGATGAAGAAACGCGGCGAGGAGATCAGGGCGGGACACATCTACCTCGACGAGCTCGGCCAAATATATCTCGACCACGAGAAGGCCCGTGGCCGCGAACGGAAGTTCCTCAAGGAGATGGCGAACAGGCTGAACAAGTCCTACCTGCCAGCCCTCAACCACGCGCCGATCCACAAGCTCAAGGCCGAGGACTTCAACGTGCTGGCACTTGAGTACGCCGACCTGTCGCCCAGTTCGTTTAACCGCTACATCACGTACCTCAACATCATGTTCAACTTCGGCGTGGAGTTCGAGTACATCGAAAAGAACCCGATGGCGGCTTGGCGAAAGCGCGTGATGAAGCGAGAGAAGCCCCGTGACCTGAACATCGACGCGGAAGACATCAAAGCCATCCAGGATCACTCGCCGCTCCACGTTTACAAAGCGATCAAGCTGATCCTGAACACAGGCTGCCGCCCCGGCAAGAGTGAGCTGCTCAAGATCAAGTACAGCGACGTGGACTTCCACAACAAGCGCGTAAGGATTCGCGGCTCCAAGACGGCCAGGAGCGACCATTACGTCCCCCTGCGCGACGAGTTCCTTGAGGAAATCAAGGGCTGGCAGGCCACGGCGGAGTGCGACCACATCGTCGAGTACAGAGGCAAGCCCGTGAAGAGCTACACCAAGGCGTTCAGGACCGCCGTGAAGAAGTCCGACATCGGCAAGGAGGTGACCCCCTACAAGCTCCGTCACTTCTTCGCCTCCAGCCTGATCGCCAACAAGGCCGACATCAAGGCTGTCGCCTCCCTCATGGGCCACTCCGGCCCGGCGATGCTGTTCAAGGTGTACTACCACCTGATCGGCGACGGCGAGAAAGAAGCAATCGAAAAGCTGTCTGACGTCTAAGCCCACCAACAGCTTGGGTGCTGTTTTGTTGCCCCGAGCTCCATCCTTCCAATCCAGGACACGACCATGAAAAAATTTCTTTCCATCGCGGAAGGCAAGCTCGTCAACGACGGGATGCAGCCGACCGCCAAGGCCAAGCTCGAGCTTCTGACGGACTCCGAGGACGCCCAGCCCACGTTCCCGTTCATACTCGAAAGCCTCGGCCTTCACGCCTGCCTGGATGCCATGGACGCCGTGCCTTACCAGCACGAAGATTTCGTAGAGACTACGCTCAGGCTGCTCGCCATCGACGCCGCATACCGCGTCATGCCCCTCTGGGAGAACACAGAAGTCAGCCAGGACGGCCTCAAGGACCTCCTGCAACTGGCACACCTTTACGCACACGGCGAGGTTGAGCACGAGGAGTACCAGGAACGCATGTGGGAGGTCGCCCAGCCGATCATGCGCGAGGACAAGTCTCACTCCAGCATCACCGCTGCTCAGACGGCAAGGGACTGCGCCCTGCTCTCCGCGTCACACAGCCTCATCCCGGCCCTGAACAGAGCCATAGAGGCCGTGCAGAGCCACCACGGAGGCATCGCGAGGGGCTGCGCGTACAGCTACAAGGCCGACCAGGAACACGCCCTGCGCTCCGCCTGGGAGCACGGAGGCCCGATCTCGTTCGGCGCAACGTTCGCCGTCACGTCAAAGCACGTCCTGGCCGCTGTCGAGGCAGAGATATGGCACGTCGCCTACACCATCGCCGACGAGCTGCTCGGATTCGTCGGCTACGAGAACGTTGGTATCACCCAAAAGGAGATGAGGAGCTTCCTCATGGAGGCCCTGGCATCAGCGGGCGAGGACATCGCACACGAAGTATTGCACAAGGGAGCAAGGCTCGTGATCGACACGGCAATGGCTGCCGGATCGTTTGATGAAGCGAGGGATTTAGCGCGAGACGCCGCTCAGGGAGTGTTCAGAGACGCCTGCTCCGATCCCGACATGTACGAGCAGCTAGCTATCGGCAGGACGGCAATCGCGACAGCCTGCCACGACTTCGAGGACCACGAGGCGTTCGCCATCTGCCACGCCCTGCACGACCTCCACGAGGGGAGCTTTTACAAGATTCACCCGATCAACGCCAAAGCGAATGAGATAGCCAAGATCGTCGCCCTAGCTGCCAGGAAGAAGCTTAGCTTGGAGCAAATGGCGTATGCTGCCGCAAGTGGCTACGCTGGCAATGTAGAGATGGGTATCCAGACAGATGTTCTGTCTCATTTTTTGTCAGACGCATAGCAACTTCGCTCAGTGGTCCAACAAAGCGGCCCACTTCTGGGGCTTGATTTGTCGTTTTAAACAAAAGAGCTTCGAGATACGGGCACAACACAAATTCCGACTATGATTCATTCCCCAGACTTAAGCCTTAATCGGCGGGCCTCGGCTTAAGAGTTATTAGGGTCGTCCTTGCGGGAAGGCCTGTGCCCCCTCAGTTCGTACGGGGCTACCAGCCAAACTGCTCCAAGCAATATAATGGTGAGGAGCGCCATATTGACGGTCGCAGAACAGATCAGCCCTGCCGAAAAGCCGTTGCTGATGGCTGATGTAGTCTGGCTGAACTCGTTAGGTAGCTGGAATATATTGATGAAGTTCATTGTCTTTCTCCTTGTCTTGCTCGCTAAGGCACATTCTTTGTCCTGAATCTACAACCACACTGTATGAAATTGTTGCTGAGGCAAGTAGATGATTCCTTCTAAATTCTTGTCTGATTCTCCGAAAGAATGTGGGAATAGGCGGCAATAAAAGAATAACCCTGCCTTATTCTCCGGGAGACACAGATTTGTGCTCCCATCAAGGCAGGGCTTCATGTCGGGGGGAGGCGTGGTTAACGGATGAAGTCGGTTAGGGACCGTGCTTCTTCTTCAGGTAAGGCGATGCCCGCTTTCAGACCCGCTTCCTTGCATTTGAGCACCCAGGCCATGTTCTTGCCGAGCACACGCATGATTTGCACGCCTTCCTCGTCCTTCATAACGTCCTCCGGCGTGCGACCATGAACCATGTTCCAGTATTGGGACGAGACCACGGGCATTTCACCCCAAGTCATGTATTTATTCAGCTGATCAAGGGTCGCGGTGGTGCCTGCCCTTCTGGCAGAGGCGATGGCCGCGCCGGGCTTGAGCCGGAAAAGCCTTTGGCCGGAGACATAGGTGGAATAGAACAGCCTGTCCATGAATGACGTCATCGAGCCGGAGGCGGCAGCGTAATGGACGGGCGAGCCGAAAACGAAACCGTCTGCGTCCTTGGCGAGCTCCGCGAACTCGTTGACCTTGTCCTTGAACACGCACTTGCCGTCCTCGGCGCATTTCATACACGCGATGCACCCGGTCATGGGCTTGATGCCAACCTGAAAAATCTCGGTCTCGATGCCTTCATTGTTCAAGGCTTCCTCCACGATTTTCAGGGCGGTATAGGTGCAGCCCCTCGGGTGCGGGCTGCCGTTAACCAATAGAACTTTCATTTCTCTACTCCGTTATGGCTGTGGCTTAATATGTTTTTCCCAGAATATGGTAGCGTCTCGGACCCACCCCTCAGCGTCGGTGCCGATGCCCAGGCCGAATCCGTGGCCCGCACCATGATACATGTGGTATTCCACGTCGATTCCCGCGTTCTGCATGGCCTGCACCCGGCGCTCCACCACGGATACGCTGACGATGGGATCATCGTCGCTGACCATGACGAAGGTGGGCGGGTCGGTCCTGGTGAGCTCGGAATGCCCGGTGTAGGCCATGATGATGGCTGCGGGCTGCGGTAGGTCGTCACCGCCGAAAGCGGCTGCGCCGTGCGATCCCATGTACGCGACCATTCTCGCTCCGGCCGAGCCGCCCCACAACGAATAGCTGTCGGTGCCGATCTCAAGGGTGGCTGCGTTCCTGAAGACGTATGACATGGCCGCCGCAAGGTCTTCGGTGGCACGCTGACCGCTGCCCACGCGGTACTGGATGACGAAGGCGTTGTAGCCCCGTTTGCTCAGTTCTAGCGCGTGGGGGATTCCCTCATGGATGGAGCCCACATAGGAGAATCCGCCGCCAGGACAGACGATGGCAAAGGGCTCGCCGGGCTTTCCCTTGAAGAAGAACAGCCCGGTATTCGCCTTTGTAGGATCAGCCGCCTTCTGCGCATCCGTGTAGAAGGCGTGGAACACGGGAACACCCGCCGCGACTTCGTCGATCAGATGATTCAGCACCGTCACCGTCGTCTCCACCCGGATATGACTGTGGTACGGCAGCAGGTAGTCGATATCGCCCAGCCCCATCCGGTTATCGATCCGGCGCATTTCGCCGGGCAGGAGAAATTGTGAGAATCCCTTGAACGCCGGATGGTTCAGGACGACGGCCACGGAATCCCCGGCCTTGATGCGTTTGAATGTCGGCACGTAATTCTCCGATGCGGCGACGGAGGCCGCGAGGCAGCAGAAGAGAACCACCGCCAGTGAGACCACCCGTCTCAGCAACCGTTGCGCGGTGCGCATTGCGCCTACTTGCCCACGCGCTTGGCGTATTCCGCCGGGTACCGATCTCCTGAGACCTCAATGCGGGCCAGGGCCTCATTCAGATCGGCCAGATCGGCAGCGGTCAGCTCGACGTACGCCGCACCCACGTTTTCCTCCATGCGGTGCATTTTGGTGGTGCCGGGAATGGGCGCTATCCAGGGTTTCTGAGCCAACACCCAAGCTAGCGCGATCTGCGCCGGAGTAACCGCCTTGTCCGCCGCGATACTCTTTACCAAATCGACCAACACTTGGTTTGCATCCAGATTTTCCGCCGAAAAACGAGGTACAAGGCTGCGGAAATCGTCCTTGCCGAAAGTAGCGGTCTTATCGAAACGGCCAGTAAGGAACCCCTTGCCAAGCGGACTGAACGGAACAAATCCGATGCCGAGTTCTTCCAGTACCGGCAGCAAATCCTCTTCAGGCTGTCGCCACATCATGGAGTACTCGCTCTGGATGGCGGTGACAGGCAACACGGCATGGGCGCGGCGGATGGTCTCGACACCAGCCTCGGACAGGCCCCAGTGCTTGACCTTGCCCTGATCTACCAACTCCTTCATCGTTCCGGCAACATCCTCAATGGTCACCTCGGGATCTATGCGGTGCAGGTAGTAGAGGTCCAGAGCTTCCACGCGCAAACGCTTGAGCGATCCTTCCACTGCATTTCGGATGGATTCGGGCTTGCTGTCCAAAGCCTGCTTCCAATCTACAATCTTGATCCCGAACTTGGTGGCGATGACCACCTCCCCCTTGAAGGGAGCCAAGGCCTCACCCACCAGTTCCTCGTTTACATAGGGGCCGTAGACCTCAGCCGTGTCAAAGAAAGTAACGCCTTTTTCTACGGCAGCCCGGATCAGGGCGATCATTTCCTGTTTGTCAGCCGCCGGGCCGTAGCCATGGCTCATGCCCATACATCCGAGGCCAAGAGCTGAGACTTCCAGTCCGCTTGTACCTAAGTATCTTTTCTGCATATTTCCTTCTTTCTGTGATTATGTTTGCGATGAACGTCACCGCTGATGCCGATTTAATCCAGTCCCTTTTCGTGCAACCATGCGGACAGCAGATCGGCCACTTCCAGATTGTTTGTATCCGAGAACGGGAAGTGGGTGTTGCCGTACACGCCGACCTCGGGCAGGTGCACCACGGTCGCGTCGCCGCCGTGCCTGTTCACCGCCTCTGCCCACTTACGGGCCATGATGAGGCGTATACGCCACTGGTCCTTGCCCAAATCCTTGGACGGCTCATCCGGGATATTGTCGCCATAGTAGATAACGATGGGGATTCTTGTCAGTTTCATGAACTCTGACAGGGGAACGCTCGCGGGCTTGAGGTCGCCGAACTCGCTCTTGACGGGTTCAGGCACTTCGCCTTCCGGGAAGATGAAGTTACTGCCCGGCTCATAGGAAGCCACCGCACGAATCTTGGGGCTCTTGAGGACGGTTTCCCAGCCCATGCCGCCGCTGTGCGAATGGGTGATCAGGATGCCGTCGCCGATCTTATTGAACAGGGCGTCCACCGCATCCGAGTTGACGTTGATGTCGATGGGGCCGGTGTCGGGCGTCATCTGGCGGAAGTACTGGTCGATCGCCTCGGGCGTCTGCGCGAACTGCACGCCCGGGTAGAAGTCAGGCCACACACCTACGCGGAACATATTGAACCAGAACTGCTCGTTGGGAGCGGTCGAGATGGGCGCAGCTTCGATGGTGCGTCCGGAATTGCCGCGTCGCGGCTGATCCAACACGTACACGCCGAAACCACGGCGCAGGAAGATGTTCTGATATCCCTCGCGACCATCCGGAGTGCTTTCCCAGGTCTTGGAGAACTGGCCAAAGCCGTGCCACATGACCATGGGGAGCTTCCGGGCGTTCTCCGGAATCTGATAGAAAACGTAGGCATGGTCGCCATGGTAGGTCTGCCCCTCAGGCGCGGTAGTGTACGGGGTATACGTGCCGGGAGCGGTGATAACCTCTCCGCCGACAGCGAAACTGCCCTGGTCCTTGAGGGTCAGGGCTCCACGACCGCCGTTGACGGCGGCCGTGGAACACGCGGTCATGAGGAACATTGCCGCGAAAAGCAGCAACAGCGGTAAACGAAATACTTTCTGCATTGGTGTCTCCTTTCAGGCTTCCGCCTGAGTATCGTAAATTAGAGTTCCAGCTTCCTTTTACCGAGCCACTTAACGATCGCCGGATCGCGGTGGTCGAAGAAGCTGCTCACGCCCATATCCAATTCAGCGATACGGGCCATGTCCGCGTCAGCAAGCTTGAACCCGAAAACATCGAAGTTCTCCTTCATCCTTTCCTGACGGACGGACTTGGGAATGACCACGACGCCGCACTGGATCAGCCAGCGAAGCACTACCTGGGCCACGCTCTTGCCGTACTTGTCGCCGATGGCTTGCAGGACCTCATTGGAAAAGAGGCCGTTTCTGCCTTCGGCGAACGGACCCCAGGACTGAACCTGGACGTTATTCTCCTGAAGAAACTTCTGGGTCTCGATCTGCTGGCAGAATGGGTGGGTTTCGATCTGGTTGATGGCGGGAGCGATTTCATTGTGGATCATGAGGTCCATGAGTCGGTCAGGGTGGAAATTGCACACGCCGATGGCCTTGACCCGACCATCACGATACAGCTTTTCCATCGCCCGCCAAGCGCCATACACATCGCCGTACGGCTGGTGGATCAGATACAGATCGAGATAGTCCGTTTGCAACTTGGCAAGCGACTTGTCGAACGCCTTCAGGGTCTTTTCATACCCGGCATCCTCCAGCCACAGCTTAGTGGTAAGGAAGATGTCTTCCCGCGCCACTCCGCTCCCGATAATGCCCTTTCCCACGGCAGTTTCATTCAAATAGGAAGCGGCAGTATCGATCAGGCGGTAGCCCGTTTCCAGAGCCTGTGACACGGCCCGTTCGCATTCTTCGGGGTCGGTTATCTGAAACACGCCGAATCCCAATATGGGCATCTCCAAGCCATTGTTCAAAGTGACTGTTTGCATATTCATATCCTCACGTGGGCATCCCCACCGTTAAAGCTTTTCACTGCATTCTCCGAGAGTCAAACCGCTCGTCAAAGAACAGAGGCGATCTTGTCAGGATTTTCGCGCCGACCAACTCATGTTTTATTTCTACTGCCGCGAGTTGGAGACGAATAGACTGATTCTATCAATTTTTTGCACAATTATCCGGGACGAGCTCCGGAGCTATTGCCCAAAAAGAATTGAAACTGTTATCTGTAAGTGGAAAGGAGGCTTTCAATGAGCAAAAACTCAAGAAATGACATCAGTACCGCACGTTCGGCCTTGGCACAGCAAATTGTCCGCTTGACCGAAAAACAGAATCGGCTGGAATCAGATATTCCGGGATTGCTGCTGTTCAGATACGAGGCACCCACTGAACCTATTAGCGCCATGTATGAACCCAGCATCTGCCTTGTCGTCCAGGGGGCGAAACGAGTCAGGCTCGGGGAGGAAGAATATGTCTATGACGCCAACCAATACTTGATAACCTCTGTGGGGTTGCCCGTTGTTGCGAGCATCATTATGGCCAGTGAGGAAGAGCCATTGCTCGGCTTGGTCTTTAAGCTCGACCTGAACGTGGTGTCGCAACTCATGGTGGACAGCAAACTCCCTGTCTCACGCTCTCCCAATACGGGAACAGGCATGGCCGTCAGCGAAGTGTCCGCACAACTACTCAACAACTTCAGCCACTTGCTCGACCTGCTGGACTCCCCGGAAGACATACCGATTCTCGCGCCGCTGGTTCAGAAGGAAATCCTGTACCGCCTGCTCATGGAAGAACAAGGACAGCGCATCAGGCACATCGCCACCAAGGGAACCCAGGGACATCAAATCGCCAAAGCCATCGATTGGTTGCGAGTAAATTATGTCAAGCAACTCAAGGTCGATGGATTGGCAAAAGAAACTGGCATGAGCATATCCACCTTCCATCAACATTTCCGCGCGACGACGGCCATGAGTCCACTGCAATACCAGAAATGGCTCCGGCTTCACGAAGCCCGCCGCCTCATGTTGGTGGAACAACAGGACGCTACCACAGCCGCATTGCAGGTCGGATATGACAGCCCATCCCAGTTCAGCCGTGAATACAAGCGCCAGTTTGGTGCTCCCCCTCTTCGGGACATCAAAGCCCTGCACGAGATGGGGCAAACGGAAGTTTTGTCAGGATCGGCGTAGGCCTCCCTCCGCCACTCCGATTGTCGATATAAGAAAGGGGCGTCAGATGTGACGCCCCTTTTTGTGTTTGTTCCGATACTGGCTGTTCACCTAGCTTTTGTAACCGATCTCAACCAGCCATTCCTCGACATCCGGTTCCGCCCGAGCCACGACGTTTCTGGAAACGGTGAAACCGTTTCTCTCGACTCGTGCATTGGGCTGTAATTCGGCGATCGTACTGATGGTGTTCGAAAAACCGCTCCCACCGTGCGTGTTGAATGGGATGACGGTTTTGCCGGAGAGATCATAGGTTTCAAGGAAGGTGTACAGAGCCATCGGCAAGTCGGCCCACCAATTGGGGTATCCGATGAATACCGTTTCATACGCATCTATGTTCTCAATCTGACCGGCTAAAGCGGGCCTCTCCTTTCTTTTCTTCTCTTCTTTAGCCAGTTGTACCAATGTCCGGTGGTCGGTCGGGTATGGCTTCAGCGGCTCAATGCGGAAGATGTCGGCCTCGGTCTTTTCCTGGATCAGCTGGGCGACGTATTGCGTGTTCCCCAGCACTTTCCCGTTGATGACGACTGTACTGTTGTCTTCGTCACGGGTCATATTCTTGGGGTTGTCCGTTTCAGGCATGGAAAAATAGACAACAAGTATTCTTCCTCCTTGCGACGCAGCCGCACGCGATGGAGCAGCTAAGGCTATGGGGCCAAGAGCTCCCAGCATGGTGGCGGCACCAGCCAATTTCAGCATCTGCCTGCGGGAATATTTTGCAGGGATCATATAATCTTTTCGATTCATTTGTGTTCCTATTCTTGTTCCGTGAGGAAATCCTTATTTCTTCGGGGGAGCTTCTACATCCGAGAAGGCCTGGACTCTGTCGGGGAGGCGCTTGCCCACGATCTTGATCGAAGCAACCGACGCATTCAGTTCGGCCAATTCGGCGGGAGAGAAGCTAACGGCTGCTGCCCCAGTGTTCTGGAGCATGTGCGCCTTATTCGTCGTGCCGGGAATGGGAACGATCCAAGGTTGCTGCGCCATGAGCCAAGCCAGTGCGATTTGCCCGGGCGCAGCAGACTTGCGTTCGGCCCATTCCTTGATCAATTCCACGAGCGCGAGATTATGCGGCAGATTCTCCGGCGAGAACCGGGTCTCCGTGCTTCGGAAGTCACCGGGAGCGAACACGGTGTTCGCACCGATCCAACCCGTCAGGAACTGCACGCCGAGGGGGCTCCACGGCACAAAACCGATCCCCAGCTCCTCACACGTCGGGAGCACTTCCTTCTCCGGTCCGCGCCAGAGCATGGAGTATTCGCTCTGGACGGCAGTGACAGGCAGTTCCGCATGAGCGCGCCGCAAGGTTTTGAGCCCCATCTCCGAGAGTCCCCAGTGCAGCACCTTGCCCTTGTCCATCAGTTTCTTTACCGCCCCTGCGACGTCTTCGATCGGGACTTCAGGGTCGACCCGATGTTGATACAGGAGGTCGATACGATCGGTCCGAAGGCGTTTCAGCATCGCCTCGACCACCCGCTCGATATGTTCAGGCCGACTATTGAGCCCAGGAAGGCGCTTTCCTGTTTCCTGGTCGATATTCCAGCCGAACTTGGTCGCGATCACGATCTTGTCTCGGAAGGGAGCCACGCCTTCGCCGAGAATGCGCTCCACTTCAAAGGGGCCATACGCTTCAGCCGCATCGAAAAAGGTGACGCCATTATCGAAAGCGGTACGGATGACGTCGATCATTTCAGGCCGGTACGGCACGGTGGTCTCGTACTTGCGGCTCATGTTCTGGACGCCAAGGCCGACGGTCGACACTTCGAGCTTTCCGAGCTTGCGCTTCTCCAGACTTGAAGGAGAATGAGCAGCACTGTCGGCCCTACTTTTGTCCTGAGTCTGGGCTGCGGAGGCGACATGCGGCAGCAACGCGGCTGCGGCCACTCCCGCTCCGGCGAGAATGAATCTACGCCGGTTCAACGTGGCAGGGCCTTCCTGAGCATGATCAAACTGTTTGCTATGCATACTTTCAGCTCCTACTTTTCCGCCGGGGTATTACCCTGGCTGTATTGCTGGTCGCTCACCTTTTCCATCCATTCAACGGATTTCCCATCCAATAACTCCGTTATGGCGATATGCGTCATACCGAAGGTCGGACACGCCCCATGCCAATGTTTCACTCCCGGAGGAATGCGTACGATGTCACCGACACGGATTTCCTGAATAGAACCTCCCCAATGTTGCACCCAGCCAACGCCCTCGGTCACGAACAACGTCTGACCAAGCGGATGAGTATGCCAATTGGTGCGGGCTCCGGGCTCGAAGACAACTGTACCTCCCGCCATGCGGGCGGGAGCATCAGCTTTGAACCTGGAATCGACGTATGCGGTGCCGGTGAAATAGTCATTGCTGGCTTTAACAGCTGGCGCGGAACCAAGCCTGGTAACCACGATCGCCTGATCAGATTGGGCCGACACACTGGTGGCGAACAGCATCAACACAAGGAAAACAAGTACGGACAATCTCATAAAAGCTCCTTTGCCGGGGCTTATTTTTCGTTGAAGACTTCTTTGGCGACCTTAATGGCGGTCACCGAATTGGGCCAACCGGCATAGAATGCCAAATGGATGATGGTCTCGACGATCTCCTCTTTGGTAACGCCGTTGCGCAAGGCGAGCCGGATATGCGAACGAAGTTGGTCAGGCCGGTTCATGGCCACCAAGGCGCTGACGGTCACCAGACTCCGATCCCGCTTGGACAATTCAGGCCGCGCCCAGACATCGCCGTACAGCACATCATCAGTAAGCTGGGCCATTTTGGGAGCGATATCGCCGAACAGTTCCTGGGCGCGCGTCTGCTTCTTGGCAGGAGCTTCTTCCTGAGCCTGGGCAGCGGTTCCCATAAGACAGACGACTAACATGAAGACAACAGCAATCATTCCTTTCGCTTTCATTGTGTTCTCCTGAAATTTCTCGGTTGACGGCCCGATGAAAAGGGCCATTTCATTCATCGAATGTCCCGGCGAAAACCGCCGGTTATCCTTTTTATTATTCATATGAAGCGACGGAAGCCGTGAATAGATTGTTTCTACGGATTTCTTGCACGATCATACGAAAAGGGAAAATCTGAGGAGGATGGCGGATGAGACGGATTGACCGATGGAAACAAAAAAAGGCGGCCGCAATGGCCGCCTTGAAGAGTCAGACGTAAGCCATCAGGCTACTTCAGATTATTTCCGAAGAACTGGACCAACTTGGTCATGGCCTGCTTGACGTATTCCGGCTTCCAATATGTCTGGATGTGGGTGGCTCCTTCGATCAGGAACAGCTCCTTGTCCTTCGCAGTAGTGGCTTCCTTGTAGGCCTCTTTCGTCATGTACAGGGTATCTGCCTTGCTCCCGGCCATCATGAGCAGGGGCTGGTTGATCAAATCCATATTGGTTGCGGCATCGAAGTTCATGAGAGCCAGCAGACTGCTCATCGTGTACCGGAAGGTGGAATTCGGATGGGCGTGAGTTCCGTAATAGTAGGCAAAACCTTCGCGGTAGAGCTCAAAAGGCAGCTTTGCGATTTGCTCCTCAGTTGGCCTTGCTTCAGCAGCATAGACGATCTTGCCGCCAGCCGCTTCCTGCGCGCGAGCATCGGATGCCTGCTGAAGCCGCTGCTGGATAGTGTCGAGCTGCGAATCCATGAAGCCGTTACGACGAACCCGACCGGAGTTGAACATGCTCAGGGTCGCGACGGCAATGAAACGCTTGTCAGTCTGTGCCGCCTTCAGAGCATAGCCGCCGCCACCGCAAACACCGAGCAGACCGATGCGCTTGCCGTCGACACCGGGATACTGGCTTATAAAATCGGCCATGCCATGGATGTCTTCAATTCGATTAGCGGGCTTATCCACATTGCGCGGAGTGCCGCCGCTTGCGCCTTGATACGCCGCATCGGCTGCGATGGTGATGTAGCCCTGTTCAGCCAGGTGCTGTGCATACAAACCGGCGACCTGTTCCTTCACACCACCGTTGGGATGGGCGACGACGATTGCCGGGTACTTCTTATTCGAGTCATAATTGGCCGGGGTGTAGACGTTCGCCGAGATGTCGATGCCGTTCAGCTTGTAAGTAACGGGGTGAATATTCACCTTGCCATTTACGTTCTCGGTAATCGCCCCTTCATAAACCAATGTGAACGGATTGTTTCTGTAATCCGCGGCCATAGCTACCCCTGTTGTCAAAAAAACACTCACTGCGAAAAACAGTGACATAACTTTCACTCGATTCATTGCCGATCTCCTTATCCTACTATTTTCCCACTGTATCTGTTCATGTTTATAATGAACGCCAATGGTCACGACCTAATTACGCAAGAACACCCCCACGATTGGGACGTTGTCCTTCGAGAAATAAAAATAGCAGCAAAAGAAAATGGCGGTAGATTGATTCTATGAAATTTTTGCCTAATTCGATGACAGGTTGCGACTTAACAGCTCAACGCTTCCAGAGACGGCCATAATCAAATAGACTGGATTCACCCAAAACTTGCACCAACTGATAAACAATCAGTAAGTCGTCCTTCCAACCGCCTGGAAACACACAAATTCTGGATAAACCTTCAAGTATAACAAATCAGAAAATCAAAAGTAAACGTCCAAAAATCATGTATTTTTCCTTGGTATACTGAGTGTATACCAGGATACGCCTTTCTACCCCGGTATACAAAAATTTGCAAAATAAGTTCAATTATTTCAACACTTATTTTCCAGACATTTTCTTCGTAATCAGTAGGTCGTCGGTTCAACTCCGATTTCTGGCTCCAACGAAATCAAGCACTTACGACATGTCGTAAGTGCTTTTTTTGTGCCTTGATATACACGCTGGTATACATTTGAGTGCAAGGGGATGCCCTGGGTGGCCGGGGTGTATATCCTTTTAAATCGATATCTTATATTCAATTGACTCATCACAAGAAACAGGTTTGCCGGGCGCTATATTCCTGAATTTGATACAGACTTACTCTTGCGCGCTCAAATACTTGATACGGCCAAATCTTTGGAGAGAAGTGGGTCTAAGAAACTGGACCACAGTATAAGGTGGACATATGATAGCCGAAGGAGGCTTTTCGATGTCCAAGAAGAGAAGAAGATTTACTGCTGAATTCAAAGCCCGTGTAGCCCTCGACGCTTTGTCTGGCGAGCACACACTTTCCGAGCTGGCCAGCAAGTATGGAGTTCACACCAACCAGATATCCACGTGGAAACGACAAGCCAAAGAAGGTATTGTCGCGTCATTTTCTGGCAAGGCAGAGAAGAGCCAGCAAATGGACGATGCACATATCAAGGATCTGCACGCTAAGATCGGCCAACTTCTGATCGAGAAGGATTTTTTGCAACAAGCCTTCGCCAAAATCTGAGCTGCGAGCGAAGGCGTGAAGTCGTCGACAAAGAGCATCCACAACTCAGCGTCCGGCGACAATGCAGAATCCTCAAACTGCAACGCTCAACATACTATTATCAGCCGATTGGCGAATCATCGTATAACTTGGAGTTGATGAAACGCATCGACGAGTTGTTCATGGAGCTACCATTTTTCGGCTCACGCCAGATGCGCAACATTCTGCGGGATGAAGGGCATCTGGTTGGCCGTGGTCGTGTGAGACGACTTATGCGCAAGATGGGCTTGATGGCGATTTACCAAAAACCGAGGACGAGTGATCCTCATCCACAGCACAAAATATATCCGTATTTGTTGCGGAACATGAAGATCACAAAGCCAAATCAAGTTTGGTGTACCGACATTACTTACATTCCGATGAAACGAGGCTTCTTGTATCTCGTGGCAATCATGGATTGGCATAGCCGGGCAGTATTGTCGTGGCGTTTGTCGAATACGATGGAGGCCGACTTTTGTGTCGTAGCTTTGGAGGATGCGATCAACCGTTATGGAGAACCTGAGATATTCAACACAGACCAGGGGAGCCAGTTCACCAGCTATGAATTCACAAAGACTCTGCGGGATGCTGGCATCCGCATTTCAATGGATGGCCGAGGACGCTGGATGGATAACGTCATGATCGAACGACTCTGGAAGTCTTTGAAATACGAATGTGTCTACTTGCGGGAACTGGAGACAGGAAGTGAGCTGCGGAGTGCCTTGGCCTGGTGGTTTAACTTCTACAATAATCGGCGTCCTCATAAGACCTTTGACGGACGCAAGCCGATGGAGATATATCAAAGCGGTCCCATCCCAGAGGGGGTACCCCCTCTGGGATGGACCCACAAGGCGGCGTAACACGTAAAACTGTCCACCTTAAATTCGCCGCTCAGTGGTCCGATAAAGTGAACCCACTTCTGGAGTGCTTCAGTCACAGTTTCTTTATTCATGGGCCATTTGTCAGTTTTCATGACTTCTTTTTTTGCCCCCCAAGCCATATAGACTTTGGCAAATGATTGCTCGACCTGGCTCATGTAGAGGAAACCGCTCTCTGTGTTGTAGCCATCCTTGACGAAAGGATCGACGAGATCTTTGCAAAAGTAAGTCATAATGATTTTGCACATTCTGTGCAGAGACAACTTTAGACTTTGTCTGCTCTTTGCAACCGAGTGCCAAAGCATTGAGTGATTCGTCGACGAATCGCTTCATGTCGTATTCTGGGAGATAAAAGCCATAGGCCCCGTAAAGTTGGGTCCAATTTTCGAATTCCTGCGCTTTGGGGATTTGCTCTAGGGTGAAGAGATTGCGCTGTTGGTCTCGAAAGAATTTTGAATTGCCAAGGTCCTTGACTCGGCTCATCCTCATGGGTGGAGGATAACTGAGGACGCCTTGGTAAAGTTTAATAGTCTGTGTAATGGTCTTGACTTCGGGTAGCTCGCTTGCAAGAGCATTGGCTCCACTTATCCATGACACCAAAAAGAATATAGTAAGGACTAAGGATTGAAATCATTTCACTTGTTTCTCCTGAAAGACCTCGCGCTTGTTTACTTTAAAAGAATAGGAAGGAGGCGCTGTGTCTAAAACTGCAGGGCGTAAGTTTTCAGGAAGGAAATCAAAGGGCATACCGTGTCTTTCGAGAAAATCAATACACCGCCCAAACCACATATTTTGGGCTATATCTTTCAGTCCGGATTCACCAGAGATCTTTATTCTCAGCCCAACACAATTCTCTAGATGCCAAAAGACGTCAGAACCCGGTCCTTTAAGAATTTTGATCCATGTTCCTCGTGCAAATCACCCCATTATTCTCTATCTTCTTTGCCTTCAGTATTCCGACGAAACGTCCATCCGCCCCGAAACGTAGCCCTACCACCAGGAACAATCAAACCCACTCTTTCACCATAACGATTTGTCTGACTGTTTTTAACCATAGTATCAGGATTATTCATTATACTCTCAACGAGCTGTTGCCCTACAGCGTTTTTCACTCGTGGACAACCAGTGGCAGCTGAATATGCACTTCCCGGACGCCATAAATGTTCATCTAACGCGCCATCGACATAGTATATACAATATTCATTCTGGTTTAAAACATTCTTAAACAGTTTTTTTATTTTAGCCTTTTCGGGTAATATTAACCACGGCTATGTCGTGAAGCCCAGCACGATTTGCACTCTCCGATCACTTCTAACCAAATTCGAAATGGGACTTAGCAATGAGACTGTTGTGGGTTATCTTATTCATTGGGAGTCCTCGGAAAAAAGTCTCAAGCAGTGAGCGGTGAAGAAAGCGACTCGCTGTAGAAGGCTCTTTAAAAACTTTTTTGCCTCTCAAATGAGGCAGAAGTTTCACGACAAATGCATGGTCACCAAGAAAGAATTGCCACGCAAGTTACTTCAAGGCGGCTCCGCCCCGATCCTAGCGTACGCAAAATTTCGGTATTCTCTTTGCGGTGTCTTTCGGGTTTCGCCAAACTAAGCCAATATCCAACCCGTATGAAGCCAGTCTGGTATTTGATTTGTCCCGAACAAGCCACCAGCTTAGGCGGTTACCGATCCATCAGCTTTGATGACCGAGGCCACAATTGTCTAATTTTTCTACTCAATATTGTTTTATGGAATCAGCCTACTAGAATATCAACAAATCAAGCATGTTAAATATTCTGAAATAGAAAAGCCCCCTCTCTTGATACCCACCTGAGCACACGTCCCATGACCGAAGCCATACTTTGAGCCAATTCATCAATGCTACAGATTCACAACACACACCCTTTAAGTAGCATTTATTTGACTTTAGTAGCACACTATGAGAATCAATCGAAAAATAATACTCGGAGAAGCCATGCCAACTAAGAAAATGTATTCATCCATTGTGTATTCGGCTATCATCGCTACATTGGTACTCGTGACAGGGGCTGTTCCTGCCTTTGCAGCAAAAGAGACGCTTGTACTCGCCGTGGGAGGCGAAAACGAAGAAGGCTACGACCCCTTGCTTGGCTGGGGAACATACGGCAACCCCTTGTTCCAGAGTACACTGCTGAAACGTGACGCAAATCTGAACATCATTCCAGACCTGGCCACAAACTGGACACTCTCCAAAGATCGTACCGTGTGGACTGTGACCATCAGAAGTGACGCTCTCTTTTCGGATGGCTCCTCCCTGACCGCTAAGGATGTGGCCTTTACTTTTAACAAGGGGCTGAAGGCCGGGGGAAAAATCGACCTGACTCCTCTTGAAAAAGCAGAAGCTCCAAACGCGACCACAGTCAAGTTGACGCTCAAGAAACCGGATATCACATTTATCCAACACCTTATTACACAAGGTATTGTCCCAGAAAATCTCTATGGCCCGAATTACGGCCGGCATCCGATAGGTTCGGGGCCATACAAACTCATACGCTGGGATGAAGGCCAGCAAATGGTCGTGGAAGCCAATGAATTGTATTATGGCGCTCAACCTCAGATCAAAAGACTGGTCTTCCTTTTCTCAGATGAAGATGCCGCACTGGCCGCAGCCCGAGCTGGAGAGGTTGACGTACTCGGCGTTCCATCCAATCTCGCCAGGCAGGACATCCCAGGGATGAAATTGCATGTGGTTAAAAGCGTTGATAATCGAGGGCTCATGTTTCCAACCGTTCCGAGCGAAGGGAAGACAACACCTCATGGCGTGCCTATTGGCAACACCGTCACTGCGGATATCGCTCTCCGAAAGGCAATTAACTACGCCATCGATCGCAAGGCTCTTGTTGCCGGAGTACTTGATGGGTATGGGCGCCCGGCTTTTGGCGTGGTGGACGATCTTCCCTGGGATAATCCGGCAATCCGATTCAAGGACAATGCCCTCCAGAAGGCCAAAACAATCCTCAAGGAAGCAGGTTGGGTCGATACTGATGGAGACGGCGTACGCGAGAAGAACGGTTTAAAGGCCGAATTCTCCATTGTATACAATGCAAAAGACTCTCTAAGGCAGGGACTGGCTCTAGCAGTTTCCGACATGCTGAAACCTGTCGGCATCAACGCCATTCCACGTGGAGAAAACTGGGATCGCATCAAGACACAGCTTACACATACCAACGTCGTTGTATATGGTTTTGGAGACCACAGCCCCCTGGAAATGTATAAGCTCTACCACACCCCCGGTTCCGAGCCTCTGTACTGGAATGCAGGCTTTTATTCCAACCCCGTTGTTGATGAATACCTTGACAAAGCCAAGGCTGCCAAATCCATTGAAGCCTCACTTCCCTTCTGGAAAAAAGCCCAGTGGGATGGAAAAACAGGGTTCACCACATCCGGCGATGCAGCCTGGGCCTGGATGGTCAACCTCGATCATACCTACTTCCTGAACAATTGCCTTGATGTCGGCACTTCCCAGATGGAGCCGCATGGACATGGCTGGCCCATCACCGCCAACATTCAGGAGTGGAAGTGGATTTGCAAATAGATTCCACCTATGATGGGACCGAGAGCTCATCCAGCCCTCGGCCACCTTCATCGTATTCACTCCTGCTGACCATGATAAAATTCCTTGGACGCAAAACCACCCGACTCATACTGCTGATGGTCTCGGTCGCGACTATTTCGTTCGTGTTGGTAAGCCTTTCCCCTGTTGATCCGATCGATGCCTATTTGGGACCAGCCATCCTCAAGGTATCTCCAGAGCAACGAGAGGTCATCGCCCATCGCTGGGGATTGGACAAGCCACCTGTCGAAAGATTCGGCAAGTGGGCGGGGAATTTGCTCTCAGGCGACTTCGGCATCTCCACCATCTATAACGAACCGGTTCTTTCGGTTATCGGGAAACGCTTCGCAACTTCATTCTGGTTGATGGTGTTGGCATGGACTTTATCCGGAATTCTGGGCTTTGCCATGGGAGTTTTTGCCGGGGCATGCAAATCTACCATCGTGGACCGCAGTATCAGCACCTATGCATACACCATGGCATCCACGCCAACATTCTGGGTCGGCATGGTCATGCTCACGGTCTTTTCAATCCAGTTGGGCTGGACCCCTGTCTGTTGCGCGGGGCCCATAGGCATGGAGCCGGGACAAGTGAGTCTTCTGCAACGACTGCATCACCTCGTCCTGCCCGCCCTCACCCTCTCACTCGTCGGTGTTGCGCAAATAACCCTGCATACCAGAGAAAAAACCGTTGACGCATTAAACAGCGATTATGCTGTTTTTGCCATGGCTCAGGGAGAGTCTCGTCTGGGTGTCGCCTTCCGAAGCGCTCTTCGTAATGTGGCCCTCCCTGCCATTACACTCCAGTTCGCTTCACTGGGAGAACTCTTCGGTGGTGCCGTGCTGGCAGAACAGGTCTTTGCATACCCAGGTCTGGGCAAGGCGACCGTTGAGGCTGGATTCCGGGGAGATATCCCATTGCTGCTTGGTATTGTACTGTTCAGCACAATCTTCGTCTACATAGGCAATACAACTGCCGACCTTCTTTATCTGCTGATCGATCCTCGCATGCGCCAAAGCCACGGCAAAAGTCACATGAGGAGGTCTCACTGATGCCCATTCCACATCTCGACAGAAGATCTACAACGCTGCTGACCATAACCGGCTGCCTGCTGCTTTTCAGCGCGATATTTATCGGTGCGTGGCTCTACGGCGAACAAGGAGAACTGACACACCTTATGCTCCGCAAATTACCACCGTCCTTCGACCATCCCTTCGGTACGGACTGGCTGGGCCGTGACATGCTTGCCAGAACCCTAAAAGGACTTCGAATCAGCCTTTTCGTCGGCCTCTCTGCCGCCGGCTGCTCTTCGATCATCGCCTTGCTTCTGGGACTCGCTGCCGCCACCATGGGAAAAACCGTCGACACCGTTGTCACATGGCTGGTGGATGTGACCATCGCCACTCCGCATCTCGTGCTGCTCATTCTCATTTCCTTTGCCTTGGGCGGAGGGATCAAAGGAGTAATTATCGCTGTGGCAGTATCGCACTGGCCCGCCCTGACGCGCATTATCCGAGCAGAGGTAATGCAACTGCAAACCGCTGAATATGTGCAACTTTCACAACAATTGGGCAAAGGAACGCTTTTCATAGCCCGTCATCACATGCTGCCCCATGTCATACCCCAGTTCACCGTTGGCCTACTGCTTTTGTTCCCGCATGCGATCCTGCATGCGGCCGCACTGACTTTTCTTGGGTTTGGCATGTCGCCGCACACTCCGGCGGTCGGGGTGCTTCTGGCCGAATCCATGCGCTCTCTCTCCATGGGCCTCTGGTGGCTTGCTGTAGCGCCTGGCATAGCTTTGGTGATCACGGTCAAGGCTTTCGATATACTCGGTATGAATGTTCGCACTATACTTGACCCCCGAACATGCAGGGAATGAGGTAACCATGCTTGAAATCTCCAACATGTCAGTAAAATTCAGCAGCTACTCAAAGGGACTAAAACGACGAACCGTTCCCGTTATTCGGAGTCTGGATCTCTCTGCTCACGCTGGAGAGATCGTCGCCATCGTCGGGCAATCAGGAGCAGGCAAGAGCCTATTGGCACATGCCGTCCTGGGGATACTCCCCAGAAACTCGAATCTTTCCGGCGAAATCCATTTCAAGGGTGCAGAATTGACTCCAAAACGAATTCGTCAGCTTCGGGGCCGGGAAATAGCTCTCATTCCCCAATCTGTTTCCTTTCTGAACCCACTTTTGAAGGTTGGCACGCAGATCGCCCGTGCGGGTCGACTCAATGGACTTTCCCTTCAAAAAGCCCGTGAAACATCGCGAAAAGCTCTTCATCGATACGGATTGCCACCCAAGGTCTCCCGTTGGTTTCCGTTCCAACTTTCCGGCGGTATGACACGACGAGTACTCACAGCGACAGCGACCATCGGAACCGCAGACCTTCTGCTGGCGGATGAACCAACCAACGGGTTGGACATGCAGACCGCACGGGAGACCTTGCGTCACCTAAGAGAACTGGCGGACACAGGAAAGGCCGTGGTTCTCATCACACATGATATAGAATTAGCGCTGGAAGTCGCTGACAAGGTATCGATATTTTGTGGCGGAGTGACGGTGGAAGAGGCACATGTCTGCGACTTCAGTAACTCCGTCCAGGATATGAACACTGGCTCAAGTGGCCTGCGTCATCCATATTCCCAGACACTCTGGATGGCGCTTCCCCAAAACCAATTTACCCAGGTTGCTCTCGACCACGGCGCACATTTATCTCACAAAGGATGCACGTTCAACGCCTTTTGCGACCGCGCAGATGACAACTGTCGATGCAACCTTCCCAGGCTCACTCCGCTCAACTCGGGAAAGGTACGGTGTTGGCGTGCTTGAGGGCAAGAATCTGTCATTTCGATATGGCAAGCGGCAAGAATGGATTTTTCAAGCCCTGGATATATGTATTGCTCCGGGGGAGCGAGTAGGCCTCCCCGGTCCCAGCGGCCGAGGAAAATCAACCCTTTCAAAGGTTCTCGCCGGTTACCTTGTACCACAAGAAGGCATTGTCACCATTGATGACCACCCTAAAAATGACAAAAGATTTAACCCTGTACAAAGACTTTTCCAGCACCCTGAATTGGCGGTCAACCCACGCTGGAAGATACGTGATATCCTAAAAGAAACCGGTACACCTTCTGACGAGATAATGCACACTCTGCAAGTCGACCAATCATGGCTTGATCGATACCCCCATGAACTTTCCGGCGGTGAACTACAACGAATTTGTCTGGTACGGGCGCTGGACTCAAGAACAAAATACCTTCTCTGCGATGAAATGACCTCCATGCTTGACGCACTGACCCAAGCATCCATCTGGAAGGCCGTGCTGAATATCGCGGAAGCGAGAAATCTCGGTTTATTGGTCATCAGCCATGATACATCACTCCTCAAGCGAATCTGTGAACGTTCTCTTTCGTATTTCGAAATGGCATGCCAAGAGTCATGTATCAAATCCGATCTCCCAACTTTCAACCGGCAAGAAAATTAATCCGACCAACAGAATGTATACAAAAAAACATTTCTTGCCTTATGTCAGAAACACAACATCGCACACGACCAGGAACTGAGGGACCTATGGCCATCATCTGTCTTGAAAACGATAGAACGACTCGGTCCTTTGTCTATGATATACAAAGGCTTAAAGCGCATAAAGCTGCTCAAGAACACTTTCAGATAAACAGTTCACAAGAACCAAAACCGCCTATCCAAGCCACTATTCGTTATGCGAAGTCTTCAGCCTCTGCATGAGTGCCTGTCGAATATTCCTTTTCAAAAAAGGGTCATGTGCTTCTTTAAAATGAAAAAATCGGACTTGTTTTATTCGTTGAAGGCTTCGACAATTTTTTTGAGACCACCGAAAACGGCGGTATCAAGCTTGAGGTCGAGAGGAAGCGGATATTCTCGTCCTGTATTTTCATACTTTGGTTGCCCCATTCTGTGATACTCGAGAATTTCAAATTCAACTTTATCGCCAGGTAGGCCAGAGAGGAAATCAATGATTTCGTGCACATCCTCCTCAGTATCGTTGAATCCGGGGATGATCGGTGTGCGAACCCGCACCTGAAGAGAAGGAAAATCTTCTCGAATCCGCTTCAGATTTTCAAGAGGACGTTCATTGGACATTCCGGTGTAAGCCTTATGCTTTTCCGGATTCATTGATTTGATGTCGAACATGAGGGTGTTAACAAATGGGAGTGCTTTCTTCATTTCGTCATAGTCAGTCACGCCGCACGTTTCGACTGCGGTGTCCAAATGACGATGCCGTGCCTCACGCAACAGGGCCGTGGCAAACTCGGGCTGCTGAAACGGTTCTCCGCCGGACAGAGTCAGCCCACCACCCGATCGGGCATAAAACATTTCATCCTCTTCCACGCGCTTCAGAGCGGCATCCACTGTCATCTCTTCACCGTAGGTGATCAATGCGCCCGCAGGACACGCTTCGGCACAGTCGAGGCACTGTGCGCAGAGTTCTCGATCGATGTCGATCTTACCGTCCTCACCCTCAGTAATCGCACCGATGGCGCACACTTCTGTACAGCGAACACATTTATCCAAGCCGAGGCATTTATTACGGTTATAGGCTAGTTCAGGCTTGAACGCCTGGGATTCCGGATTACTGCACCACTTACAGCGCAAAGGACACCCTTTGAGAAAGACGATGGTGCGAATACCTGGACCGTCATGGACAGAATATTTCTGGATTGAAAAAACAGTACCGGTTGTTTTCTTGTCAATAAGGGAGCTCATTCATTTACCTTTGCACGGTTGGAGCGGGAAAGAGAGGGACAGGAGCGGCTTTTATAGCCGCCCCTGTCGGCTTCATCAAGGATTAGGAGGCCTTGCTATGCACTAGATTGTTTCGTGAGCGGTCCGACGGATCAGATCGTCCTGCAGGTCTTTGGACAGATCGCAGAAGTATGCGGAGTAACCAGCGATACGCACGATCAGGTTACGGTACTTCTCCGGCTCCTGCTGAGCAGCCTTCAATGTCTCGGCGTTAATAACATTGAACTGAATGTGCCAGAGACGCAGGTCGCAGAAGGTACGGATAAAATCCACAAGCTTCTTAGTGCCTTCAGCGCCTTCCACGCACTTGGGGGTAAACTTGATGTTTACCAGACGAGCGGCACGCTCACGGAAGTTGAAGTTCTTGGTTGTATAGTTCGACAGCATAACTGCGGTGGGACCGTTCTTGTCTGCGCCATGGGAAGCGGAGGAACCGTCCGACAGAGGTGTCCATGCCTGACGTCCATTCGGAGTGGCGGAAACGACCTTACCGAAGGGAACATGCGATGTGAACGGCACATAACGAACATCGAGGTGAACACCCAATTCCTGCTGATACTTGTTGGCAAAGTCCACGCAGGTATGGTCAAGATCCTTGGCAATCGAATCGACGTATGGATCATTATTTCCGAAGCAAGGAACATTTTGCAGCATGGCACGAACATCTTCCTTGCCCTCGAAGTTATTCCGGCAAGCTTCGATAACTTCTTCCATAGTCAGCTTTTTTTCTTCAAAAACCAACTTCTTGATGGCAGACAGGGAGTCTACAACAGTACCGACACCCATGAACTCAAAATAACCGAGGTCAATGCCTTCGGGGACTTTGGGCTGGTGCAAATCCACAGCATGTTTCATGCACAGGTCATGCATGGCGGAGCCAAATGGCGTCGCAAAATGATTTTTGCGATTATTGATAACATGATACTGCTGAGTAAAGGCAGTCTTCAGGAAGTGAATCTGCTGGGTTTTGAAGGCAGTATAAAACTCTTCCCACGTTTCAAAGGAAGTAGGGTCCCCAGTTTCGATGGAGAGGAGTTGATCGCCGTACTTCTGCATCCGGCCATTATACATGGCCATCTCCAGGGCTGCGGCAAAGTTGATGTATGCATTACCGGATGTATAAGTATCGCGATTGGGCATACGGATCTCGGCACAACCGGAAACGGCGTAATCATAAATCTCTTCGAACTTGGCTCCCTTGGACAGATGCAGGGGAATGACCTCTTCATCGTTAATAAGTTTCGGGAAACCAGAGCCTTCCTTGATGGTTTCAGCAACTTCGGCAAGAAAACGTTCAGGAGAGCGGGCATGAATACGGGCGGCAAGGTCCGGGTAATGGTGTGGGAACTCCCGCTTGGACCGCAGGAAAAGGTAGGTCAGTTCATTGGTGGCGTCGATGCCATCCTTGGTCTGTCCACCGACAGTGACAGCCTCCCAGTGGGCGTATCCTTCGTTGAAGGCACCACCTTGAGGAGATATATAGAGGTCTATGAACTGAGCCATGCCAACATACATGCACTCAATTAATTCAATGGCCTGGTCATCGGTCAGGATTCCGGCTTCAACATCCTGCACGTAGTAGGGATAGAAGTACTGGTCCATTCGTCCATTGGAAATAATGGTACCGGTTTTTTGCTCAATGCGGGAAAACATCTGGGTGATCCACTGAGACTGTACAGCCTCGCGGAAGTTACACGCGGGGTGCTCGGGAACGCGACGGCAGTTGGCAGCAATCATTTCCAACTCGGCCTTGCGGGTCGGGTCAGATTCTTCGGAGGCCAGTTTTTCAGCCAGATCGGCATGACGGTTCGCCCACAGGATGACGGCATTGCAAACGCGAACAATAGCCTCGTAGAAAGGCTTTTTCTCTGCGTTATCTGTAGGAGACATGGGATCAAGGGCATCCAGGTGTTCCTGGGCCTCATCACGAATACCACCGAAGCCACGCTTCAGAATCTTTTCGTAATCGTGTACCCACTGCAAAGAGGAACGGAAGGAAGATGTCTCATTAACGATGAAACGGGAATTCAGCCCGTCAGGGTCATCGTAGGTCAACTTGTGAATTTCTTCCGGCAGCGCAACATTGAGGGCTTCGTGATATGTCTTCCCCTTCCAGAATGGAGCAATCTCCTCAACAACAATGCGCGTGTCTTCTTCGGTAATGGAGAAGGGAGAACCTTCGCGTTTGGGCAATTCTTCGACTGCCATATCCAGAAAATCGCCGTCCAGCTCGGGGTACAGAATACCATAACGCCCCTGGTAACCAGCGCGACCGGCCAGCAGCTGATCATCATCAATGTAGACAGTGATATTCGCGGCAACGTGCTCCATGGCCTTGGCCCAACGAAGAATGAGCGATTCGCCTTCGGTTTCCTTCATGGACTGGGTGAAATACAGGGCGCGCTCAACGTCGATCTGCGGCTTCAGATTTTCGATACGATCGAGAATCCTGAAGACGCGGGCATGATTCTTGCGGAACTTGTCCTCTTTGCCCTCTATACGATCCTGCAGGCGCTGTTCATGCGGGGTCATGGTCTCGCAGCAATGCACATTCAACATTGATCCTACTCCTTGTGTGTTCTATGTGGGTGCTTTCACGATGGGAAAGCTCTGTTGCAACCCTTCGCCATCCGGCGACAACTCTCTACTGGCAAAGGGTGTGCCAAACTCCACAAATACAACAAAATCCACATAAGTAGCTAGAATCAAAAACTTAAAATCAAATCGCCACCACACAACCAAATCATGTGTCAAGGCTGGACCACATCCTCAAGATGCAGTTTTGCATCGTGCCACCTCAGCAATAGAGATTTCCAATAATTTCAGATTAGTATAAAAACGGTGCACAATTGCATCGTGATGCAATTGTGCACCACCCACCATCTCTCACCCAAAAGAAAAGGCCGTCCTGTCAAACAGGGCGGCCTTCGAACACAACAGTGTTAACTCAAAAATCAGTTTTCACGCTCATCGCCGGACAAACCAACCTTCTTGAGTTTTCGAAAGATTGTTGTC